>NZ_JACBIU010000052.1:0-26270 GCF_013839555.1 Nocardia sp. GTS18
GGGCCGCTGCGCCGCTTCGCGGCGGACCCTCCTCGAGGTCGGGTCGTGCGGGGCTGGGAGTGCGGTCATGGCGGACTCGAGTGGTGCCGGGTGGCTGGTTATGTCGGGCAGCTATCGATTTGAGCATCCCTGCGGCTAACGCTATGGTCGCTGCGGCACGCGGGGACGTGCCGGTTACTTCTAGCGTGTGAGTGGGTGTTCGACGTGGTCCGTCGGTGTGCTGGTGTGTGGGGATCGACGGGGCGGATGAGCGCTCGGGCGGTCGCGGGTGTGTTGCCGATGGCGGTTGCGGTGGCCTGTGCGGGTGTCGCCCTTGCCGTGCCGCAGCCGGGTGTGACCGATGAGGTGCCGGAGCAGCCGGGAGTGAACATGCCGGGCGAGGAGGGGCGTTCCAGTCTCGGGGATTTCGAGGGACCTGATTCGCTGGCCTATCTGGCGCCCGAACCGCAGGAAACGCGTCCGGTGCCCGAATACACCACCCCCGCGCCGCCCGTCGTGATCGAGGAACTGCACCTTCCCGAACCGGTCGAGCCCGTCGCCCCGATCGCCCCGCCGCCGCGCACTCTGCGCGTGGGTGACTTCACCGCCCCGGCTCCGGAGGAACTTCCCGCCGAAATCCTCGACGGTGTGAACACCACCGCCGCCGACGTCGAAGCGGCCATCGCCACCCAGGGCCGCTCCATCGGCATCAACCCCAGCCGCTCCGACAAGATCGCCGCCGCGACCGTCGGCGGTGCCCTCGCGGGTGCCGCCCTCGCCGGCGTTCCGGCGGCCGCCGTCGGCGCGGTCGGCGGCGGACTCGCGGGTGCCGCTGTCGGTGCAGGCGCCGGCTTCGTGGTCGGCGCTGTCACCACCGGCACCGCGGGCGCGATCATCGCCGCCGCGTCGGCGGTCCCCACCGGAGGTATCGGCGCCGTGGTCGCGCTCGGCACGGCTGCTGCCGCCACCGCCGCGTCCACCGGTGCGGGCGCAGCGATCGGTGCGGGCGTCGGCGCGGCCGCGGGCGCCGCAGTTCTCGGCATTCCCGCCGCGGCCGCCGGTGCGGTCGCAGGCGGCATCGCAGGCAGCAGCTACGGCGCCACCATCTGACCTCCAGCGGCGCCTGCTGTGGGTCGGCGGAGAACTGTGGCCAGGTGTCCGTTCTCCGGCGCACCTGTGGTGCTCGCCGCGGGCGGGAGTAGCGTCGGGAATGGTTCGGATGGAGGTGGCTGATGGTGCGCACAATGATGGTGGCGGGGGTGCTCGCGGTGGGTGTGCTCGCCGGGTGTTCGACGCCTGAGGCGCCCGCACCGGCGCCGAGCGCGTCACCGGTGCTGTCCACCACCGCCCTGCCGCCCGCCGAGACCCTCGCCCCGTCCCAGCAGCGCAACGAGCGCATCCGGGGAATGCTGTACACGGCCGGGTGCGTCAGCAATGCCTGCGTGCAGACCTACTTCGCCTGCATGGACGGCTACCTCGCCGGCGATCCCTGCCAGTTCTTCCGCGACCATCCGCCGCCGCCCTGACGTACGGGGCAAGGCGGCGATCGTGGCGTCGGCTACCGGCAACGAGACCGGTTGATCACTGTGCGCGCGTGAGGAATTCGCCGATGGCGGGGGCGAGCACCGAGATCTTCGGGTTGTGGCTCACGCCGGGGAGTTCGGCGAACTCGGCGTTCGGCACCACCTCGGCGGCCGCCTTCGCGCCCTTGGTGAGCAGGGGTGCGGTGCGTTCGCCCGCGAGGACGAGGACCGGAACGGAGATGCCGCTCCATTCGGCGGGGTCGAGTTTCTGTCCGCGCATATAGGGCTTCATCACGGCCCAGTCGTGTGCCGTCGAATTCGACGTGGCCGCAAGCTGTTTCCAGAACGGCGTCACCCGCATCACCGCAACCATCAGCGCGGGCATCCCCATCGCCTTGGTCATGTAGTAGCGAACCGTCTTGTCGCGCTTGCCTTCCGCGATCATCGGATGCAGCTTGGTTTCCAGGTCCTTCGGCGGCACATGATGTTTCGCATCGACCACGAAGGGCGGTTCGAACGCGACCACCTCGGTGACGCCGGGGATCTCGCGCGCCGCGAGCAGGGCGAGCGCCGCGCCCGACGACCATCCGAACAGCGCCGCCTTCCCACCCGCCGCCTCCACGAGCGCGGCGATGTCGGCGATCTCGTTCGCCACGTCGTACACGCCGGGGGAGTCGGTGCTGTCACCGCGCCCGCGCCGGTCGTAGTTGAGCACCGTCAGGTCGTAGTCGTCGGCGAGAGTCTGCGCGAGCTCGGTCATGGTCTTGAACTTGCGGAAGCTGAAGGCGCCGCCGATCAGGACGACCGTCCCCGCGGTCCCGTCGCCGACCCGGTCGTAAGCGATCGTTGTGCCGTCGGCCGACGTGACTGTCTGCATGATGTTCCTCTCGATAGCTGACCACCGCAGTGCGACGGTACGCGACCCTGCGCGCCCGCCCTCCGGCTCCTCGGAACAGACGGTCCGGGGCCACCCGATTCATCGCTCAGAAGAGCATGGGTTCACCGAAGCCCGGTGTGCGCTCGATCTCGAGCAGGCGCGCCTTGGTGCCGATGCCGCCGGGTGCGGAGAATCCGTGCAGCGCGTGGTCGGCGGCGAGTACTCGATGACAGGGGATGATGAGGGGAATCGGGTTGCGGCCGAGGGCTTGCCCGACGGCTTGGGCGGAGCCGGGCGCACCGATCCGGATGGCGATGTCGCCGTAGCTGAGGGTGCGGCCCGGGTCGATCTCGCGGGTCACCGCGTAGACGGCGCGGTGGAATTCGGGCACGCCGGGCAGGTCTACCTCGATCCAGCGCAGCGCGTCGACCGTGCCCGCGAGGTGGGCCCGGATGCCTGCGATCGCCGCGACGATCGCGGGGCCGGGCTCGCCTTCGGCCACCGGCTGCCCGCCGAAAGGCCGGGTGATGTGGGCCAGTGTCTGCTCCTCGCTGGCCTCGGGTAGCGCGAACCGCACGACGGTGTCGTCGCGCCAGGCGATGGCGCACAGCCCGATGGCGGTGTCGAAGAGGGCCGCGACCACGGTGCCGGTCCGTGTCGAGTCAGCTCCGGAACTCATGAGCACAGTGTGCGCCGCCCCGGTGACAGGTTTCGGCCCGACCCGCCGCTCAGGCGGCGAGACGGCCACTGTCCGACTTCGAAACCAGGCCAGTTTCTGGCGACTGGACTGGTTCGCCATGACCGCGACTGCGAAGGGCTTCGAGATCGCGGTATTGGCGCTGGTCATCGTAGGTGCCGAAGGCCCGGTCATGAGGCGATTCCTGGAAAGGCCAGAACGGTAGTTCCCCCTCCTTGGGGGCGAAATGGTAGACGGCATAGCCGACGGCGAGGGCAACGGCGAGAGCGAGGAAGGTGGTCATATCCCAAGAATCCGCCCACTGGCCTTGTCAAAAAATAGCCACTCACGGAATACTGGACTTTATGGCGACAAGAGTGATCGGCGCGGCGGGCCTGGCCCGCGACCTCGGCCGGTGGCGCGACCCCGAGACCGACGGCGACGAGCGTCGCCCCCACCGGCCCGCCTACCTGGCGCTGGCCGAGGCCATCCGGCTGCTGATCCACGACGGTCGCGCCCCGCTCGGCGTCGCGCTGCCGAGCGAGCGCGATCTGGCGGCCACCCTCGGCGTCAGCCGCACCACCATCACCTCCACCTACTCGCTGCTACGCGAGCACGGCTACCTCATCAGCCGTCAGGGTTCGCGCAGCACGGTCGCGTTGCCGCCGAGCATCCAGCACGACGGTGCCCGCCCGGCGCGCGGCATCATGGCGCTGATGGCGCAGCCGGAGCTGCCGACCATCGACATGACCTACGCCGCCATGTCCGCACCGCCGGAACTGCACGACGCGTATTCGGTGGCACTGCAAGGTATTCCGGCCTACCTCGGCACTCACGGCATGGACCCGGTCGGTGTGCTCGCGCTGCGCGAGGCGCTGGCCCGCCGCTACACCGCGCGCGGCCTGCCCACCGAACCCGACCAGATCCTGGTGACTCTCGGTGCGCAACACGGGCTTCGGCTGCTGCTCAATGTGCTCACCTCACCGGCCGCCCGTGTCCTGATCGACCATCCGTCCTATCCGAACGCGATCGAGGCGATCCGCGATGTCGGCGCGCGCCCCATCCCGGTGCCGCTGCGTCCCGAATTCCCGAGCGCGGGTTGGGATCTGGAAGGACTGCGCAGTACCGCCAGGCAGACGGCGGCCACCCTGGCCTACCTCGTGCCGGACTTCAACAATCCCACCGGCCTGCTGCTCGACGCCGACGGTCGCGCCGAACTGGCCGCCATCGCCCGCGACACCAGAATGACCATCGTCGTCGACGAGTCGATGCGCGACCTCAACCTCTCCGACGACGATATGCCGCCGCCCGTCGCGGCTTTCGCGAAGGGCTCGGAGATCATCACCATCGGTTCGGCGTCCAAGTCGTTCTGGGGTGGCCTGCGCGTGGGCTGGGTGCGCACCAATCAGGCGCTGATCACCAAGCTGCTCGGCATCCGCGCCACCGTCGACCTCGGCACCCCGGTCATGGACCAGTTGGCCACCGTCCACCTGTTGGAGAACGCCGAACCCATCCTCGACCGGCGCCGCGCCCAGCTGCGCGCCCAGCGCGCCACCCTGCTCGCGGCCGTGGCCGAGGAGTTGCCCGACTGGCACATAGCGCCCGGCGCGGGTGGCATGTCGGTATGGGCGCAGCTGCCGAGTCCGGTGTCGACCGCACTGGCCGCCACCGCGCCCAACCACGGTGTATTGCTCGCCGCCGGACCACGTTTCGGCGTGCAGGGCGCGTTCGAACGGTTCATCCGACTGCCGTTCACGCACCCCGAAGCCGACCTGCGGCTGGCCGTGAAGTCGATCGCCGCCGCCTACACCGCGCTCACGCCGCGCGCCGCCGACCCACTCCAGCCGCTCACCTGCTACTGAGCCCAGACATCTTCGATCGGCGTCGCCGCGCTCGGCGGCGGCGTGGGGGTGCCGCCCTGGGTGCGCGAGAACCGCGGCGCGGGCGCGTGCTGCACCACGTCCTCGATCTCGATCAGTCCCTCGCGGGCGCGGATGTGCTCGTTCTGGGTGGCCTCGGTGAAGGTGAGCACCGGGGTGGTGCAGGCGTCGGTGCCATCGAAGATGGCGGTCCACTCGTCGCGGGTCTTGCTCTTGAACTTCTCGGTGAACAGCTTGCGCAGCTGCTCCTGGCCGTCCGGGTCGAGCTGCTGGGGCAGGCCCTCCGGGTCGATGCCGAGACCGGCGAGCAGTTGCTCGTAGAACTGCGGTTCGATCGCGCCGACCGCCATGTACTTGCCGTCGGCGGTTTCGTAGGTGTCGTAGAACGCCATCCCGGTGTCGAGCAGGTTCTCACCGCGCTCGTCGGACCACAGGCCGACGCCGCGCATGCCCCACACGAAGTGCGAAAGGGCAAGTGCCCCATCGACCATCGCCGCATCGATCACCTGTCCCTTGCCCGAGGTCGCACGCTCGACGAGCGCGGCGAGCACACCGGTCACCAGGAACATCGAGCCGCCACCGAAGTCGCCGACCATGTTCAGCGGCGGCACCGGCCGCTCACCCTTGCGCCCGATGGCGTTGAGCACGCCGGTGAGCGAGATGTAGTTGATGTCGTGGCCCGCGCGGTCGGCCATCGGACCGTACTGACCCCACCCGGTCATCCGGCCGTAGATCAGGCGCGGGTTGCGCGCGAGCGCGTCGTCGGGGCCCAGGCCCATCCGCTCGGTGACGCCGGGCCGGAAGCCCTCGAGCAGCACGTCGGCCTTCTCGACCAGGTCGAGCACCTTGGCCACGTCGGCGGGGTTCTTCAGATCCGCTTCGACGATGGTGCGTCCGCGCCACTGCGGGCGCTCGATGAAACCGGGCAGCTGCCGGGGCCGCTGCACCCGCACCACGTCGGCGCCGAGATCGGCCAGTAGCAGGGCGGCGTGCGGGCCCGGGCCGATCCCGGCCAGCTCGATGACCTTGATGCCCGCGAGGGGGCCCTGACCGGTGGTGCTCACGTGGTGACCTCATTCGTCGTCGAACGGTATTGACAATCCGACAATAGCGTCGCGGTGGCGGCACCGGTAGACCATGCGGGAGAATTCGCACCAGCGCGACTCGGCGCGATATGGGAGGAACCCGGCAGTGAGCGTATGGGGTGAGGTCCTCGTCGGCCTCGTCATTCTGGTCGGCATCATCGGCGTGATCGTGCCCATCCTGCCCGGGGTGATCCTGATCTTCGCGGCCGTCGCGGTGTGGGCGTTCCTCACCGGCGGTGCGGGCGCCTGGACGGTGTTCGCCATCGCCTCGGTGGCGCTGATCCTGTCGGGCGTCGTGAAATACACCTGGCCGGGGCGGCGCATGCGCGAAGCTGGCGTGTCGAACCGAGCGTTGCTCGTCGGCGCCGTCTTCGGCATCGCCGGGTTCTTCGTGATCCCCGTGGTCGGGTTGTTCATCGGGTTCGTGCTCGGCGTGTACGTGGCGGAACTTCAGCGGTTGAAGACGCATGAAACCGCCTGGCCCGCAACGATGCACGCGCTCAAGGGTGTCGGCTTGTCGATGCTCGTGGAACTGTTCGGCGCGCTGGTCGCGTCGGGAGTGTGGCTCGCCGGGGCGCTGTTCGTCTGAGGCTCAGGGTCTTTCGATGATCGGGAGCGGGCGGGTCTTGTCGTCGCCCGCGCCGGGCAGTGCTGATCGCGGGATCGGCAGGGTCGGGTTGTCGTGGGGCGCAACCTGCTCGGGCTCTGGCCTGTGTACGGGGGGCAGGCGGTAGCACTCGCGGGCGTTGTCCTCGAGCACGGCGTGCATGTCGGCGCCGACCACCTGGCAGATCAGGTCGATATCGGCATCCTCGAACGGTCGGCCCGCCCGGGTGCCGGGCAGATCGGAGCCGAACATCAACGCGCGGGGGTTCACGGTGTGGATGCGCCGCAGCGTTTCGGCCACGTCCATGTCGACCCGGCCGAAGCCGGTGGCCTTCACCCTCGCGCCGCGATCGACCAGATCCAGCAGGTAGGGCAGGCCCTCGGCGGACATGCCGAGGTGGTCGATGGACAGGGCGGGCAGTTTGGAGATCACCGGCTGCAACGATGCGAGCATCTGGCCGTCGATGTAGAGCTCCACGTGCCATCCGGCCAGTTCGTGGGCCCGCAACGCCTGCAATGTCATCTGGGTGATGTCGGCGGCGGCGCGTTTGAGGTTGAACCGGATCGCCCGCACGCCCGCCCGGTCGAGCTCGAGGATCTCCTCGTCACCGGCATCCAGGTCCAGGCGGGTGACGCCGACCCACTCCGGACCCAGCTCGCCCAGGGCGGCCTTCAGGTATGCCTGATCGGTGCCTTGGAACGATGCGCTGACAACGGCACCACCGCGAACATCGAAGTGCGCCATCCGCTTTCGATAATCGGCGATCGTGTAGGGCTCCGGCAGGTAGCCCTCGTTCTCGATCAGCGGGAACCGCGGATCGATGATGTGAACATGCGCGTCGAACACTTGTACAGAATGCCTCGAGCTAGGCGGATCGGCCGACTTCGGCCGAGATGACAGGCGAGTACGCGCGGAAAAGGCCGGTGGGCGAGGGTGCTGATCTCGCGTCCACCGGCCTTGTCATCGCTGTTACGCCTTGTGGGGCTCGCTCGCGCGGAGCATGTCTTCGCGTTCCACGACCTTGACGCGTTCGCGGCCTTCGGGTTCGCCGAGGGCGCGTTCGTGGGCGTCGAGGCGGTACCAGCCGGCCCAGGTGGTGAACGGGATGCCCTTGCCCTCGAGGAACTCGGTGACGGCGTCGAGTTCCGGCTTGGGGGCCGGGGTGAAGTTCTTCGCGTCGTCGAGCAGGCAGGCGATGGTCTCGTTGGCGTCGCCCTTGGTGTGGCCGATCAGGCCGACGGGGCCGCGCTTGATCCAGCCGGTGACGTAGGTGGCGGGCATGAAGCGGGCGTTGCCTTCGGCGCTCTCGTCGGCGATCACGCGACCGGCCTCGTTGGGCACGGTGCCTGCCTGATCGTCGAACGGCAGCTGGTTGATGTTCTGCGACAGGTAGCCGACGGCGCGGTACACGGCCTGCACGTCCCACTGCTTGAACTCGCCGGTGCCCTTGACGTTGCCGGTGCCGTCGAGCTGGGTGCGCTCGGTCTTGAGACCGACGACGCGGCCGTTCTCGTCGCCGACGATCTCGGCGGGCGACTCGAAGAAGTGCAGGAACAGCTTGTGCGGGCGATCGCCCTGGTCGCGGATGGCCCACTGCTCGAGGGTGTTGGCGACCATGTCGACCTGCTTGGAGTTGCGGCGCGCGGCCTCGGAACCCTCGTCGTAGTCGATGTCCTCGGGGTCGACGATCACCTCGATGGTGGGCGAGTGGTCGAGTTCACGCAGCTCGAGGGGGGTGAACTTGGCCTGCGCGGGACCGCGACGCCCGAAGACGTGCACCTCCACGGCCTTGTTCTCCTTGAGTCCCTTGTAGACGTTCGGCGGGATCTCGGTGGGCAGCAGCTCGTCGCCGGTCTTGGCGAGCACGCGCGCCACGTCGAGGGCCACGTTGCCGACACCGAGCACGGCGACCTTCTCGGCATCCAGCGGCCACGAACGCGGCACGTCGGGGTGCCCGTCGTACCAGGAGACGAAGTCGGCGGCACCGTAGGAACCGTCGAGATCGATGCCGGGGATCGGCAGCGCGCGGTCGGCGTTGGCGCCGGTGGAGAAGATCACCGCGTCGTAGAACTGACGCAGGTCGTCGAGGGTGATGTCGGTGCCGTAGTCGATGTTGCCGAGCAGGCGCACCTGATCCTTGTCGAGCACCTTGTGCAGGGCGGTGATGATGCCCTTGATGCGCGGGTGGTCGGGCGCGACGCCGTAGCGGATGAGACCGAAGGGCGCGGGCATGCGCTCGTAGAGGTCGATGCTGACCTCGGCATCGGACTTCATCAAGGCGTCGGCGGCGTAGATACCGGCCGGTCCCGCACCCACGATCGCGATGCGAAGCGGGCGAGTCGCTGTCTGTTCGGTCATTGTCTACGCGCACCCTTTGGTCGAGAAACGATGTGACGGCGTCAACTTAGCTTAGGCTAAGTCGCGATCCGGCTGTTGGCAGCTGCCGTCCTCATCGGCGGCAGGCCGTAATCAACGCGATTCTAGCTGCGGTGTTGCGGCTACCCGGCGCGCGGTGTAGCTGTCCGCCCCGGGTCTGTCAGGATTACAACATGAACGAGGAGCAAACTGGCTCGGACGATCAGCCCATCGAGGTCGATCAGACCGACAAGCGGTCCATCGTCCCGTTCGTCGCGGCCGCGGTGATCGCGGTCGTCGTGCTCATCAGCATCGTCGTCGGCGGGCTCCTCGCGCCCGCTGAGAAAAATGTCACAGAGGCCGATCGGCTCGCGGCCGCCGTCACCAATTATATCGACGCGCGCTCGCGCACCGATCAGCGTCCGCCGCCCGGGGTAGCCTGCCCCGGTTTCGACGAGGCGAAATCGGGCCTCACCGAACGGCTCGGCGGCCCGGAATCAGCGGCGACGATCGACAAGAAGGGCTTTGCCAACGCCACCGTGAACGGCAACCGGGCCAAGATCGACGCCACGGTTTCGGTGGGCGGGCAGTCGACGTCGAGCACGTGGAATCTCACCCGGGTCGACGGCGCCTGGCTGGTGTGCACCCCCTGAGGGGTTTGACACGGTGACCAGTGCCGGGGCAATCTCAGATCGCAAGGTCATGAGTACCAGCGCCAAGCCCCGGCTCGCTGGTCGGCAACCCTCCTCCGCGGTGGGGTGCTCCGGGTGACGACCTGGCCGTGTGCTGGACTCCCCGCCACGGCAAGAGCGGATTCACGCAGGAGGATCGACATGAGTTACGCCGGCGACATCACCCCTGAGAAGGCGTGGGAGATTCTGACCGAGCATCCCGACGCGGTGCTGGTCGACGTGCGCACCGAAGGCGAGTGGGCCCACATCGGCATCCCCGACACCATCTCCATCGAACGCCCCGCGCACTTCATCGAATGGGTCGACGGCACCGGCGCGCGCAACCCGCGCTTCGGTGAGCAGCTCGAACAGGTCCTCGCCGACCGCCCGGCCGACGCGCCCGTGGTGTTCCTGTGTCGCTCGGGTCAGCGCTCGGCGCACGCGGCGACGGTGGCGACCGCGGCGGGGATCACCCCGTCCTACAACGTGCTCGACGGTTTCGAGGGCGGCCTCGACGCGTTCGGGCAGCGCGGCAGCACCGGCTGGCGCGCCGTCGGCCTGCCGTGGCGCCAGGCATAAGGAGACTCGCATGATCACCGGTGGTTCCTTCGACAAGCCGCTGCCGGAAGGGGTCGGCCCCGCCACCCTCGGCGTGCGCGGTGGCCTGCGCCGTTCCGGATTCGACGAGACGTCCGAGGCGCTGTATCTGACTTCCGGCTTCGTCTACGAGAACGCCGAGGCCGCCGAGGCCGCGTTCACCGGCGATGTCGAGCACTTCGTCTACTCCCGCTTCGGCAACCCGACGGTGGCCATGTTCGAGGAGCGCATCCGCCTGCTCGACGGGGCCGAGGCGGCGTTCGCGACCGCCTCGGGCATGTCGGCGGTCTTCACCGCGCTGGGCGCGCTGCTGAAGGCGGGCGACCGGCTCGTCGCCGCGCGCAGCCTGTTCGGCTCCTGCTTCGTGGTGTGCAACGAGATCCTGCCGCGCTGGGGCATCGAGACCGTCTTCGTCGACGGCGACGACCTCGACCAGTGGGAACAGGCCCTGTCGGTACCCACCCAGGCCGTGTTCTTCGAAACCCCGGCCAACCCGATGCAGACCCTGGTCGACGTGCGCAAGGTCACCGAACTGGCCCACGCCGCAGGCGCGAAAGTGGTGCTGGACAACGTCTTCGCCACCCCGCTGCTGCAGCGCGGGTTCGAACTCGGCGCCGACGTGGTCGTCTACTCCGGCACCAAGCACATCGATGGCCAGGGCCGCGTACTCGGCGGCGCCATCCTCGGCGCCAAGGACTACATCGATGGTCCGGTGAAAACCCTTATGCGCCATACCGGTCCGGCTCTGAGCCCCTTCAACGCCTGGACCTTGCTCAAGGGCTTGGAGACGATGCCGCTGCGCGTGCGTCAATCCACCGAATCGGCGCTGAAGGTCGCCGAATTCCTGGAGACGAACAAGTCGGTCGAATGGGTGAAATACCCGTTCCTGCAGTCACATCCGCAACACGCCTTGGCGCAGGAGCAGATGTCGGGCGGCGGCACCGTCGTCACCTTCGCCCTGCACGGCGACGACGGCAAGAAGCGCGCCTTCGAGGTGCTCAACCGTCTGCGCATCATCGACATCTCCAACAACCTCGGCGATGCCAAGACGATGATCACCCACCCGGCCACCACCACCCACCGGGCCATGGGCCCGGAGGGCCGCGCCTCGATCGGCCTGTCCGACGGCGTGGTCCGCATCTCGGTCGGCTTGGAAGACATCGAAGACCTCCTGGGCGACCTCGACCACGCCCTCAGCTGATCCGCCGAACGGCCCGCCGGACTCCCGGCGGGCCGTTTTCGGTTTCAGGCCTTGTCGACCTCGCCGTTGGACAGGGCCTTCTGCAGCGAGTTGAAGACCGTCAACCCCTGGCCGACCATGCCGTTGACCAGTTCGCTCACGCCGTCGGGTCCGTTGAGGACGGTGAGGTTGGCGTTGGCGAGGCCGTTGGAGGCCTGGCGGACGATCTCGGGCAGTTGCTCGATGAGCAGCTGGTCGAGGGCGATGCGGTTGTTGGAGGCGGCGGCCTCGGCCTGGATGCGGGTGCGGTCGGCCTCGGCCTCGGCGAGGATACGGACCCGTTCCGCCTCGGCGAGTGCGGGTTTCACGACTTCGGCCTGCAGTTCCTGCTCGCGCAGTTCGGCATTCTTGCGTGCCTGTTCCGCCTGCGCGGTGAGGACCTCCTGCCGGGCGACCGCGTCGGCGAGCGGACCCGCCTGCGCCGCTTCGGCATTGGCCTTGTCGATGTCGCGCTGGTACTGCGCCTTGAGCAGCGAGGTCTCGCGCTCGTATTCCGCGCGGCGGCGCAGCGATTCCTGTTCGGCCTCGGCGGCGCGCTGGGCGGCCTGGGCCTGGGCGATCTGGGCGTCGCGCTGCACGGCCGCGTTGTGCGGGGCGGCGAGGGCTTCGATGTAGCCGAGGTTGCCGTCGTCGATCGACTGGATCTGGAACGAGTCGACCCACAGGCCGATATTGCTCATCTCCACCTTGGACGCGATCAGCACCTCGTCGGCCAGCTTCTGGCGTTCGCGGATGATCTCCTCGACGGTCATCGAGCCGACGATCGAGCGCAGGTGACCGGAGAAGATGCGGCCGGTGAGCACCGACATCTCCTTCTCCTGTTCGGACAGGAAGCGTTGTGCCGCATTGACGATCGACTGGGCGTCGTTGGCGACCTTGAACGCGATCACCGCGCGCACGTCGAGCTGGATGGCCTGCTTGGTGACGCAGCGCTCGCGGATCTCGGATTCGAACATGGCCAGCGACAGGTAGCTGACCTTGCGGAACAGCGGGATCACCCAGGTGCCGCGACCGATGATCACCTTGAACGGCGCGTTGTCCTTGACCTTGGCGCCGCTGACCAGCATGGCCTCGTCGGGATCAGGAACGTGATAGCCCAGCATCTGAGCCTCCCTTGCTTTCAGTTGTCTTGCGGCAGTAGGTGTGTGAGAGGTATCCAGGGCACGACGTCGACGAGCCTGCCCGGATTGACCGCGACGATGAGCACGGTCGCGCCCGCCTCGATCGGTTCGTCGGCGCGCGCGAGATACAGCTCGGTGCCGCCACGAATGGCGACGAGTACTTCGCCGAGGGCGCCCGCGGCGCGGATCGGTGAGGTGATGGTGCCGGTCAGTCCCTGCACCGGGTCGGTCATCGTGGCCAACTCCCTTGTCTCGCACCGGTTGTGCGTCAGCCTACGGAGTGGCGCCTGGCAGCGGGTTGCAAAATTCTTATTGACAGCATCCTGTCAATAATGACAGGATGCTGTCATGACCAAGAAGGCAGTTCACGTGGCTGTGTACGACACTCTTTCGGACTGGGAAGTCGGCGCGGCGACGGTCAATATCGCCGACGACTCCTGGCATCGCGAGCCGGGGCGATTCGAGGTGGCGACGGTCGGGCTCACGACCGCGCCCGTCACCACCGCCGGACGCATGCGGGTGACCCCCGACCTGGCCCTGGCCGACATCGATCCCGCCGACAGCGCGATGCTGATCCTGCCCGGCGCCGACCTGTGGGACGCGGGCGACGACCTGGCTCCCTTCGCCCGCAAGGCGCGGGAATTCCTCGCGGCGGGCGTACCGGTCGCGGCGATCTGCGGCGCCACCCTCGGACTCGCCAAGGAGGGCTTGCTCGACGACCGCGCACACACCAGCAACGCCGCCGAATACCTTGTCTCCAGCGGCTATTCCGGCGCCGAGCACTATGTCGACGAGTCGGCGGTGACCGACGGTGACCTCATCACCGCAGATGCCATGTCTCCGTTCGAGTTCGCGCGCGAGATCTTCGTCCGCCTCGATCTCTTCGAGCCGCAGGTACTCGACGCCTGGTACCAGCTGTTCGGGCAGAAAGACCCCACCGGCTACTTCGCACTCGCCGAAAACGCAGGCGGGCAAGCAGATTGAACGAACAACAGCAGCTACTCGACGCGGCCGCGCTCACCGTCTACCGGCTCAACGGCCAATTCCTCGCCCTCGGCGACGAATTGGCCGCACCTGCCGGAATCTCGGTGGCGTGGTGGCAGGTGATGGCGGCGGTGGAACATCAACCACTGCCGGTCGCCGGGATCGCCCGCGCCATCGGCATCACCCGGCAGAGCGTGCAGCGGGTGGCCGACATCCTGGTCGGCAAAGGGCTGTGCGAATACCGGCCGAACCCGGCGCACAAACGGGCCAAACTGGTCGCGATCACCGCGGCGGGCGAGGCGGCCATCCGTCGCATCGACCCACAGCACGAGGTGCTGGCCCGCCGCCTGGCCGACGCACTCGGCCCGGCCGAGTTCGCCGCGACCGTCGAGACCCTCACCAAGTTGTCGGCGGCGCTCGACACCATCGGTGCGGGTGACCTCAGCGCAGGCTGACCGTCACAGCTCCACGAACGGCGTCCGGGTGCGATTGAGCAGGTCGGCGACCGAGTCGACGACCAGCGTCGGCCGGAAGGGGTACTTCTCGACCGAGGACTTGGTCGAGATGCCCGAGGTGACCAGGACCGTCCGCATGCCCGCCTCGAGACCCGCTATCACATCGGTGTCCATCCGGTCGCCGATCATCACCGTCGACTGGGAGTGCGCGCCGATACGGCGCAGCGCCGAACGCATCATCAGCGGGTTCGGTTTGCCGACGTAGTAGGGGTCCTTGCCGGTGGCCCGGGTGATCAGGGCGGCGACCGAACCCGTGGCGGGCAGGACGCCGTCGCGGGAGGGACCGGTGGCGTCGGGGTTGGTGGCGATGAACTTCGCACCGCGGTCGACCAGGCGGATCGCGGTGGTGATGGCCTCGAAGGAGTAGGTGCGGGTCTCGCCGAGCACCACATAGTCGGGGTCGCTGTCGGTGAGGACGTACCCGATCTCGTGCAACGCGGTGGTCAGCCCCGATTCGCCGACCACGTACGCGGTCCCGTTGGGGCGCTGGTCGTCGAGGAAGGTCGCCGTCGCCAGCGCCGAGGTCCAGATCGACTCCTCCGGGATGTCGAGGCCGGTGTGGCGCAGCCGGGCCTGCAGATCGCGTGGGGTCCGGATCGAATTGTTGGTCAGCACGAGGAACGGGATCTCGTTCTCGCGCAGCTCGGCGAGGAACTCGTCGGCACCGGGGATCAGCTGATCCTCGTGCACCAGCACGCCGTCCATATCGGTCAGATACGACAAGATCTGGTCATCCTTGGCGGTCACCAGCTAATCATCCGCTAAAACCCGGCGCAGTGGGAGACGAAACGGCGACGGTGCGGATCGCGGGCCGCGCGCTAGGGTCGAGGAGGCAGCGGTCAGCGGAGGAACAGGAGTGGCTGGAATGGTCGATCTCAAGCTCGGGTACAAGGCGTCGGCGGAGCAGTTCGGACCACGAGAGCTGGTCGAGTTGGCGGTGGCCGCCGAGCAGCACGGCCTCGACAGCGCCACCGTGAGCGACCACTTCCAGCCGTGGCGGCACAACGGTGGCCATGCACCGTTCTCGCTGGCCTGGCTCGCGGCCGCGGGCGAGCGCACCGAGCGCATCATGCTCGGCACCTCGGTGCTCACCCCGACCTTCCGCTACAACCCGGCGGTGATCGCGCAGGCTTTCGCCACTTTCGGCTGCCTGTACCCGGGCCGGATGATGCTCGGGGTCGGCACCGGCGAGGCGCTCAACGAGATCGCCACCGGGTACAAGGGCGAATGGCCCGATTTCAAGGAGCGTTTCGCCAGACTGCGTGAGGCCGTGCGGCTGATGCGCGAACTGTGGCTCGGCGACCGGGTCGATTTCGACGGCGAGTACTACCACACCGTCGGCGCCTCGATCTACGACGTGCCCAAGGACGGCATTCCCGTCTACATCGCGGCCGGTGGCCCGGTGGTCGCCAGGTACGCGGGTCGCGCGGGTGACGGTTTCATCTGCACCTCCGGCAAGGGCATGGACCTCTACACCGAGAAGCTGCTGCCCGCCGTAGCCGAGGGCGCGGCCAAGGCCGAGCGCGACCTGTCCGCGATCGACAAGATGATCGAGATCAAGATCTCCTACGACACCGATCCCGAACTCGCCCTGGAGAACACGCGTTTCTGGGCGCCGCTGTCGTTGACCCCCCAGCAGAAGCACGACATCACCGACCCGATCGAAATGGAAGCCGCCGCCGACGCGCTGCCCATCGAACAGGTCGCCAAGCGCTGGATCGTCGCCAGCGACCCCGACGAGGCCGTCGCCCAGATCAAGCCCTACCTCGACGCGGGCCTCAACCACCTGGTCTTCCACGCCCCGGGCCACGACCAGCTCCGCTTCCTCGACCTTTTCAAGCGCGACCTGGCGCCCCGCCTGCGCGCCCTGGGCTGAGCTCCCGCTGGACAGTTGATCACCACGCTCTGCTGGCGTTCGGCATCTCGGTCGATGCCGCCACCAGAGGGTGGTGATCGTGCGTCCGGGTCAGGCCCGGCGGAGGGCGAAGATGCGTAGGTCGCGGGTGGTGCGGTCGCGGTAGGCGGCATAGGCGCCGGTGATCTCGACGAAGCGGGCGAAGATCGCCTCTTTGTCCGCGTCGGGGACGAGGGTGGCGGTCACCTGGATGCGTTCGCCCGCGATGGCGACGGTGGCTTCGGGGTTCGCGAGGAGGTTGACGGTCCAGGCGGGGTGCTTGGCCTGGCCGAAGTTGGAGCCCACCACGTAGAGGGTGTCGCCGTCGTGGACGTAGAGCAGCGGCTGGGTGCGTGGCTGTCCGGATTTGCGGCCGATGGTGGTCAGCAGGATCACCGGGGCGCCGATCGGGCCGAGCACGGTGTACTTGGCGTCGGTGCGTTCGAGCACGGCCCGGTCGAGCGGGGTCAGGGTGCGGATCAGCAGGGAACCGGGCTTGGTCGCGGCGAAACGGTTGGCGGCGCGCGACAGCAGATTCGTGCGTGAACCCCAGAGTCGCTCCGGGAACTGCGGTGTCATGGCCGGACTATAACCGCGAGGATCGCGCCACACCGAACCCCCGGATCGCCGTCGATTAACTAAGCTCGCGGGCATGGTCGAACCAGCGCCGTCCACCGTGTACATCGCCTCGCCCGAGGGCGACACCGGAAAGTCAACGGTCGCCCTCGGTGTCCTGCAGATGTTGTGCGCCACGACAGCGCGGGTCGGCGTGTTCCGGCCGATCACCCGCTCGGCCACCGCACCCGACTACATCCTCGAGTTGCTGCTCGAGCACAGCACCGCCGACATCAGTTACGAGCAGGCCGTCGGCGTGAGCTACGAGGACGTGCACCGTGATCCCGACGCCGCCATCAGCGAGATCGTGATGCGGTTCCACGATGTGGCCAAGGCCTGCGACGCGGTGGTGATCGTCGGCAGCGACTACACCGATGTGGCCAGCCCGAGCGAGCTGCGCTACAACGCCCGCATCGCCGTGAACCTCGGCGCCCCGGTGCTGCTCGTGGTGCGCGGTGCCGAACGCACGCCCGCCGAGGTGAAACAGCTCGTAGAGCTCTGTGAGAGTGAACTCGCCGGCGAGCACGCACAACTGGTCGCGGTGATCGCCAACCGCTGCGCTCCCGACGGGATGGACGAGATCTGCGCCGCCCTGGCCGATTTCGACGTGCCGTCCTGGGGCCTGCCGGAAGTGCCGCTGCTGATGGCGCCCACCATGGGCGAGCTGTGCGAGGCCATCGACGGCGAAATCTACAGCGGCGACCCGGAATTGCTGCAGCGAGAGGCGCTGCGCATCATGGTCGGCGGTATGACGGCCGAGCACATCCTCGAACGGCTCTCCGACGGCGTGGTGGTGATCGCCCCCGGCGACCGCTCCGACGTGCTGCTCGGTGTGATGAATGCCCATGAGGCTGCAGGCTTTCCGTCGCTGGCCGGGGTCATCATGAACGGCGGCATCCGCCCGCATCCGGCCATCGCACGGCTGATGGAGGGTCTGCAGCCCAAGCTACCGATCCTCACCACCGAACTCGGTACCTACGACACCGCCAGCGCGGTGCACCGCACCCGTGGCCGCATGTGGGCGGGCAGCCCGCTCAAGGTCGACACCGCGCTCGCGCTGATGGAACAGCGTGTCGACGCGTCGGCCCTGCTCGAACGCATCCAGGTGCCGTCCTCGACGGTGGTCACCCCGCAGATGTTCGAGTACCGCCTGATCGAGCGTGCCCGCTCCGACCGCAAACGCATCGTGCTGCCCGAAGGCGACGACGACCGCATCCTGCGCGCCGCGGGTCGGGTGCTGCAGCGCAAGATCGCCGACCTGACGATCCTCGGCGACGAGGCCGCCGTGCGTTCCCGCGCCGCCGAACTCGGCGTCGACATTGCCGCCGCCCAGGTACTCGACCCGCGCACCTCCGGTTACCTCGACGAATTCGCCGCCGAGTACACCGAATTGCGCAAGCACAAGGGCATGACGCTGGAGCGGGCCCGCGAAACCATGGCCGACATCTCGTATTTCGGCACCATGATGGTCTACAAGGGCATCGCCGACGGGATGGTCTCCGGCGCCGCGCACACCACGGCGCACACCATCCGGCCCTCGTTCGAGATCATCAAGACCACCCCGGGCGTCTCCACGGTGTCGAGCGTGTTCCTGATGTGTCTGGCCGACCGGGTGCTCGCCTACGGCGACTGCGCCGTCGTGCCCGACCCCACCTCCGAGCAGCTGGCCGACATCGCGGTGTCCTCGGCGGCGACGGCGGCCCGGTTCGGGATCGAGCCACGGGTGGCGATGCTGTCGTACTCGACGGGCGCGTCGGGGACCGGTGCCGATGTCGACAAGGTCCGTGCCGCAACCGAATTCGTGCGTGAGCGCGCCCCGGAGCTGCCGGTCGAGGGGCCCATCCAGTACGACGCGGCGATCGAGCCCGCCGTCGCGAGCGCGAAGATGCCCGACTCCGATGTCGCGGGCAAGGCAACGGTTTTCGTCTTCCCCGACCTCAATACCGGCAACAACACCTACAAGGCGGTGCAGCGCAGCGCCGGTGCCGTCGCCATCGGGCCGGTGTTGCAGGGCCTGCGCAAGCCGGTCAACGATCTGTCACGCGGCGCCCTGGTGGCCGACATCGTCAATACCGTGGCGATCACCGCCATCCAAGCGCAGGGAGACGCGAAGTGAGTGACCTGGTCCTGGTGCTGAACTCCGGGTCTTCGTCGATCAAATACCAGCTGCTGCACGCGGATTCGGGTGAGGTGGTCGCCTCCGGGCTGGCCGAGAAGATCGGTGAGGCGCACGGTGGGCGCATCGTGCACGAGTGCGGTGGGCGAAAACTGGTGCACGACGGGCCGATCGCCGATCATCGTGACGGGCTGCGGCAGGCATTCGAGATGTTCCGGGAGACGGGAATCGACCTGACCACCGTCGGCGTCGGGGCGGTCGGGCACCGGGTGGTGCACGGCGGCGAGGTGTTCTGGGAGCCGACGATCGTCACCGACGACGTGCTCACCACCATCCGGGACCTGTCCGAGCTCGCGCCGCTGCACAATCCGGCCAATGCCGTCGGTATCGAGTCGACGCGGGAGTTGCTGCCCGGCATCCCGCAGGTCGCCGTGTTCGACACCGCTTTCTTCCACGGGCTGCCCGATGCCGCCAAGACCTACGCTATCGACGCGAAAGTCGCTGCCGCGCACGGTATTCGCAAGTACGGGTTCCACGGCACCTCGCATCAGTACGTGTCGGAGAAGGCCGCCGAGTTCCTCGGACGTGACTACACCGAGCTGAACCAGATCGTCTTCCACCTGGGCAACGGTGCGTCCGCGTCGGCCATCCGGGGAGGCGTCGCGGTGGACACGACCATGGGTATGACCCCGCTCGAGGGCCTGGTGATGGGTACGCGGCCCGGCGACCTCGATCCCGGCATCGTGCCGCATCTGGTGCGCGTGGCCGATTTGGATCTCGCGCAGGTGGAGCAACTGCTCAACCGCGATTCCGGGCTCAAGGGGTTGTCGGGGGTCAACGATTTCCGGGAGCTGGGCGAGCTGGTCGACAAGGGAGACGCCGCAGCGAAACTGGCCTACGACGTCTACATCCACCGCCTGCGCCGCTACCTCGGCGCGTACCTGGTGGAGCTCGGCTCGGTGGATGTCGTCGTCTTCACCGCAGGTGTCGGCGAGAACGCAGCGAACGTGCGCGCGGACGCGCTCGCCGGGCTGACGGGCCTGGGTATCGAGGTCGATCCGGGACGCAACGAAACCCGGACGCCAGGAGTCCGCCGCATCTCGCCGGAATTCTCCCCGGTCGAGGTTCTGGTGGTCCCCACCAACGAGGAACTCGCCATCGCCCGGGCCGCCCACCAGCTCACAAGCTGAGGGACTGGCACCCACAGGGCTCGGTTTCTCGGCCGCCTTGATCTGGACCGACCGGGGGCGCACCGACGGAGCGTCGAGTCCCTGTACGCCGATGTCTCAGAACCAGGTTTTGGCGCGTAGCGAGTTGGCCAGGTCGATCAGCGCGTAGCGGTGGGTGCGGTCGGCGGCATTGCGGGCCAGGGCGCGCAGGCCGGTTTCGGTGCCATCGCGCAGGTCGCGTTCGTCGAAGGGGCGACCGAAGAGCTTGGCGTCCTTGCGTTTCGGTGAATTGCCTGCCTGCAGCCACGCCAGGGCCGTGCCCTGCACCAGGGTGCGCATGAGGGTGGCGCGGTGTTCGCCGGGCGGGACGGACTGGGCGCGGGAAGCGGCCAGGCGCAGCACCTGCTCGTCCAGGTCGGCGACGGGAGCGCTGGTGAGCAGCAACAGGATTGCCGTCGTCTGGGCGGTGGTGAAGTGGCGCGACGCGGCCGGAACGTCGTCGAGGGCGTGCACGGCTTCACCGACCCGGCCCGCCACGGCCAGCTGCCTGGCCAGGCCGAAGGCGGCGCTCACCACGGCGCGGTCGGTGCGCCACACGGTGTCGTAATAGCGTTCCGCGAAGGCTCGCCACTGCTCGGGTTCGGGGGAATCCCAGTGTTGCAGAATGAGTTCCGCCGTCGCGGCCAGTGCCAGCTTGGGGGCGATCTCGCCGGGGAGCACGCGAAGGACCGCCTCGAACGAATCGAACGCTGCCTCGTAGTCGAGTTCCAGCAGATGCGCTTGTCCGGCGAACCAGTCCGCACGCCAATCGGAATCGTTCGGCACCCGCTCGAGCAAATGCAGCACGGCGGCCGATTCGCCGAGCTCGAGCCGTGCGCGGGCCTCGGCGAAGAGGAGTTCACCGGCGAGGGTTTCCGGTGCGTTGTCGGGATCGGCCTCGGCCCGTTCGCGGGCGTCGTGCAGGGCTTCCAGGACGCGCTCGGGTTCGGGATTGGCGGTGGCGGCCAGCAGGGGAGCGGCCGGGTCGGCGGGGTCGATCAGCGGAATCGGCAGCGCCGCGACCACTTCGCCCGAGTCCATCAGCGGTGAGCGCCCGACGCCGTCGAGATAGGCATCGGTCTGGCTGATGAGCTCCTCGGTGCCGAAACTGGTGCGCTGTGGACTGAACACTGTGGACAGCTGGGGATGTTCGGTGTCGGTGTCCTGGGCGAGGATCTCGCGCAATACCCCGGCCAGCTGCGCCGACATGGCCCGCGCCGAAGGGAAGCGCCGGTCCGGATCGCGATCGGTCGCGGTGAGCAGGAAACGGTGGAAGAACTCGTAGCGGGCGAGCACGGGTTCGGCGG
Organism: Nocardia sp. GTS18; assembly: GCF_013839555.1. Lineage (NCBI taxonomy): Bacteria > Bacillati > Actinomycetota > Actinomycetes > Mycobacteriales > Nocardiaceae > Nocardia > Nocardia sp. GTS18. The sequence continues at coordinate 21,251 of NZ_JACBIU010000052.1, forward strand.
CAGGGTCGGGCAAGCCATCTAGGTAGCGGCCGTGCTCGCTCGGCAGGTGCAGGGTGAGGGCGGCGAGCGTACGCCCGACCGTGTACACGTCGGAGGCGGGGGTGGGTCCGGTCCTGGCGATCTCGGGCGCTTGGAAACCCTTGGTGCCGTAGAGGTTTCCGTAGGCATCGATGGTGGCCACGGCGCCGAGGTCGATCAGTTTTACCTGGTCCTCGGTGACCATCACATTGTCGGGCTTGAGGTCGTTGTAGGTGAGCCCGATCGAATGCAGGTGTTCGAGCGCGGGTAGGACCTCGAGCACATAGGCGATGGCCTCGGCCACCGGCATCCGTTCACCGTGCGGGTGGGCATCGAGGATGTCGCGCAACGACTTTCCGCCCACGTACTCCATGACGATGTAGCCGATACTCGACCCGTCACCGGCAGTGTGTTCGACGAAGTTGTGGATCTTGACGATGCTCGGATGCGCCACCTCGGCCAGGAACTGCCGTTCGGCCACCGCCACGGCCTGCGCTTCGGCGTCACCCGCGTGCAGCAAGCCCTTGAGCACCACCCACCGGTCGCTGACATTGCGGTCGATCGCCAGGTAGATCCAGCCGAGCCCGCCGTGCGCGAGACAACCCTGGATCTCGTACTGCCCGGCCACCATGTCGCCCTCGTGTAAGGACGGGCGGAAATCATAAGCGGCACCACAGGTCTGGCACTCACCACTGCTCGACGCGGCCCGCGCAGGCGTCGACCGGCCGACCGGATCCCCGCACCGCCAGCAGAACCGCCGCCCCTCCGAAACCACCGGATCGGTGAGCACCGCATCCCGTGGATCAGCGGGTGTCACGGTCGGAATCGGCACCAGCCCGGCCCCCAACCGCCGCGTCGGCCGCGACCGCGCCGTCCGCACACTCCGCCCCGACCGCACCGTCGCCCCGGACTCCGTTTCCGCAGGCACAGCAGTACGCTCCGCCGCCTGCGTAGCCGCCGCAGCCCCCGACTGAGCAGCCGCGGTAGTACGCTCCGCCGCCTGCGTAGCCGCCGCAGCCCCCGACTGAGCAGCCGCGGTAGTACGTTCGGCCGCTTGCGTAGCCGCCGCAGCCCCGGACTCGGCAGGCGGGGCGGTACGTTCGGCCGCCTGGGTGGCAGCCGCAGCCCCAGAGTCGGCAGGCGGGGCAGTGCGTTCGGCCGCCGGCGTTGCCGCCGCAGACCCTGACCCGGCCGCCGCAGGCCCTGGCCCGGCAGCCGCAGCCCCGGGCTCGGCAGCGCGTTTCGCAGCCTGTCCACCCGCCGCAGACTCCGTGGGAATCGGAGTGCGTGCCGCCGCCTGGGTGGCCGCATAGGCTCCCAGCTCGGCGGCGCTGAACTGGTCCGTTCGCTGTGCGGCCTGCGTATCCGAAAGGTCGTCCATGGGCGGCCTTGTCGACGCCTGAGTCGCGGGAGGTTCGTCGACTGTCGGGTGCTCGGCGGGGCTGTTCGATGTGGGCTGGCGGCGTGTACTTGCCTGCGTGGCCGGCCATTCCGGCTCCGTGAGCCCAGGGGCGGCCTGAGTTTCGGACGGCTCTCGCTCGACAGGCCGATGACTCAACTCGGTCGCTGCCGATTCCGGGGTAGGCCGGTGGGGTGGCGTTGCTTCGGAACCCGCGCGCTTTGAAGCAGGCTGTGCGACAACATCTCCCGGCGTCCCGCGATGCGAATCGGCTGCCATGTTCGGACTCGCCTGGGGTGCGGCTGCGTGCGGACGTGGGGTCGTGCCGGTGGGGCTCGGACGGGGTTGTCCGAGGGGGAGTTTTGGAAGGGGTTTGGTTTCGTCGTCCTCAGCGGAGGGTGGCAGAGTCCAGCCGCCGGGGAGCGTGCCGGGTTTCGGGCGTTGGGTGAGGCTGGTGGGTTCGGGGCGTGGGGCGAATTCGGGCGCCGCGTCGTCGGCGTGTGACTGATCGTCCGGGTCGCCTTGGCCCGGTGCGCCTTTCGGTGGCGTTGTACTCATCGCGATCAGTCCTGGTACTTCGGGGCGGGTGGCGTCGCTTCACCGAGCGTGGACAGCCAGCGGCGGTGGATGCGGGTCCAGGTGCCGTCGGTGCGGATGCGGTCGAGGGTGGCGTTGACGAAGCGGACCAGGTCGTCGTCGCCCTTGGGGATACCGATGCCGTAGGGCTCGGCGCTGATGCTGGCACCGACCACCTCGGTGTAGGGGTCCTGGGCGGCGAGACCGGCGAGGATGGCGTCGTCGGTACTCACCGCGTCGACCTGCCGTTGCTGCAGGACGACGAGGCAGTCTGCCCAGGTCGGGACCGTGAGGATGGTCGCGGCGGGCTGATCGCGGCGGATGTGGTCCAGCGAGGTGGTTCCGCGCACCACGCACACCCGCTTGCCCGCCAGATCTGCGAGACCACCGATCCCGGAGTTCTTCATCGCGAGCACCCGCTGATCGGCGCGCAGGTACACCGTGGAGAACGCGACACGCTCGCGTCGTTCGCAGGTGATCGTCATCGTCTTGGCCACCAGGTCGACGGTGTGCTCCTGCAGCGCCTTTTCCCGTTCTTCCGAAGCGAGACTGCGGTATTCGATCAGGTCCGGATTGCCGAGCAGGTCGCGGGCGATCTCGCGGGCGATATCGGCATCGAAGCCGACGATGCGCCCGGTCACCGGGTCGCGGAAGCTGAACAGATTGCTGCCCGCGTCCAGCCCGACGACCAGCCTGCCGCGCGCGCGGATGGCCGCGGTAGTCGGCCCGTCGGCGGTACTCGGACGCAGACTCGCGGTCGGATCGCCGCACTGCTCGCCGGTGCGCGGCGGCAGCGGGGTGTCGGTACCGATGGGAATCGCCTTGGCGGGCAGAGGCGGTTCGGAATACACCGTATGTTCATCGGGTGCCGGTGTGCTGTTGTCGGAACAGCCGCCGAGCAGCGCGACCAGCAGCAGCGCCGCGACGGCGCGCCCCCGCCTCACCGGTACTCCCGCAGCCGGGGCCAGAGCCCGAGCGCCACACAGGCGGCGGCGGCGATGCCGAGCACCAGGGCGCCGGGAGCCAGGAACGACAGCACATCGATGGCCTGGGACACCTTGTCCCGCAACCGATCCCGCGTGGCTGTCCGTGCGTCGTCGAGGGCGCGTTCCAGCGCGTCGACCTGGGCGGCCGAATCGGCGGCGCTCGGGCCGGTCGCCACGGCGGCGGCGCCGACGAAGTCACCACGCTGGAGGGTGTCGTTCATCCGCTGATGCGCCGACTGCCAGCGGGTCAGCGCGGCGCGCGCGTCGGTCACCTCGTCGGCGGCCGGTGCGCCGGACGGGTAACCGTCGAGGAGTTCGGCGAGCCGGGCGGCATTGGCGTCGAAGGTGCGGTCGTAGTCGCCGGTGGCGTCGCGGCGCACCAGCTTCACCATTTCGGCGGCCCTGGCCTGCTGCACCAGGATCCGGCTCTCGGCCAGCCGGGCGGCGGGCACCGCGCCCTCGTCGCGGCAGCGGATCATCGCCACCGCCGACACCGACCCGCCCGCCACCGTCCACAGCAGAGTGAGCGCCACCATCGCGGTACCGATCAACAGGCCCATGTTGAAAACCCGCCGCGACCGGCGCGCCAGCTCCACCTGCACATAGACGAGCGCGGCGAGCGTGAGCACGAGCAGCCCGATCGCGACCCACGGCGGCTGCACGTGCCGGTGCTGGGCGGCGGTCACCGCGTCGAAGCGGTGGTCTTCGAGTTCCTCGGCCATCGGCAGCAGCATGGTCTGCATCTGGTGCGAGGCCTCGCTCAGGTAGGCCGCACCCACCGGGAAGCCGTTGCGATTGTTGGCCCGCGCGGTCTCGATCAGCCCGGTATACACGGGCAGGCCGGTCGCGATGCCCGTGCGCAGGCGCCGGTCGGTGCCAGCGGGGTCGGCCGCCTCCTCGGCGGAGATGTGACCGGCCTGGGTGACCAGCTCGGCGGCCGCTTCACCGATGGCCTGGGTATAGCGGTCACGCACCTCCTCGGGTTCGACGCCGCCCGCGATGAAGGCGCGGCCCGCGGCGGCGTCGGCGATCGAGAGCGAGGTGTAGAGGTGGTTGGCCGAATGCGCGTCGGGTTCGGTGTCGTCGAGCAGGACGCCCAAAGCTTGCTTGCGCTCGCTCACGGTCGTCGAAGTCACCATGCCCGCGGCTACGCAGAGCAGCATCAGCACCAGTCCGGCGGCGAGCAATCGGCCCGGCGTCGACCGCGCGAACCCTCGCAAGCGGGCGGGCTGGAACTGCGCGCGCAGGGCTTTCACGTCGGGTGCGGGCGGTCGATCGGCGACGAGGACCGGTCTGCGCAAGGGCATCCGCCGAGGCGCGGTTCGCGGGTCGGCACCCGCTTCCACCTGCGGTGACGGGCCGGTACGGACAGCCGCGACCTCGGTCGCCGCCTCGCGGTTTCCCGGTTCGACCATCGTTCACCTCCCCGTCCTGTCCGCGCACCCGTCCTGGTGCGGAGTTTATTGTGGTCGTACCGGTGCCGCAGCCCCTCAGACACCCCCGTGGCGGTTGCTGCACGGCTGCTACGGAGAGGGTATTGGATGCGCGGTGACGGAGACGGGTGGGCGGACAGCCCGGGTGGTGTCCGGCACTGGGGCAAGTTCGGTGCGGCGGGCCTGCTGCTGCGCGCGCCGCTGCCCGGTGGTGGGTCGGCGGTGCTGTTGCAGCATCGGGCCGCGTGGAGTCATCAGGGCGGCACGTGGGCGCTACCCGGTGGGGCCCGCGATTCCCACGAGACCGCCCGGCACGCGGCGGTCCGCGAAGCCGAGGAAGAGGCCGGGATCAGCGCCGACGCCGTGCGCGTGCGCGCCGAACGCCTCACTATGACCGCACCCAGCGGCTGGACCTACACGACTGTCGTCGCCGACGCGGCGAGCACGCTGCCGACGGTCCCCAACCAGGAGAGCACCGAACTGGCCTGGGTCCCCGAAGACGACGTCACCGCCCTGCCCCTGCACCCCGGTTTCGCCGCCGCCTGGGTCGGCCTGCGCGCCGTCCCCCTGCGCGTCGTCGATGTCACCCCCGACCTGGCCCCCGCCCT
>NZ_JACBIU010000053.1:0-25562 GCF_013839555.1 Nocardia sp. GTS18
ACCCCACCCCCATGGGCTGGCAGTCCCGCGCCTGGTTCCTCGGCCCCCACGCCCCCGCCCTCTTCGACACCAACGGCAACATCGGCCCCTCCATCTGGGCCGACGGCCGCATCGTCGGCGGCTGGGCCCAACGCCCCGACGGCGAAGTAGTCACCCGCCTCCTGGAAGACGTCTCCCCCGAAACCCGAAAACTCATCGACACCGAAATCGACCGCACCACCACCTGGTTCGGCACCACCCGCGCCATCCCCCGCTTCCGCACCCCACTCCAACGCGAACTCACGGCCTGACCGGTCTCCGCACGTCGGTCACAATGGTCGGATGACACCTGTCGAACCCGAGTGGATTCCCCTACTGAGTTACGACGCCGTCACAGGCTCACAGCGCCCGATCAGCGCATTGCGCGGTTGACTACGCGACCGCGGGATCGACTGGATGCCCTTCGCCGCCGACGAGATCCGCGTCGACCTCCCACGAGTCCAACACCGCGACGGTCGTTTCGGCTGTTCGGTCTGCGTATCCGTCCGCAGCGAAGCCCTTCGACCACTGGGCCTACATCCCGACCAGCCCGAGTCGCGACCCGTGCCCCCGGCGCCACCGGCGTGGTGGCACGCTGCGGCCGAACGCAGTCCCTGGGCGCAGTTGTGAGCGATCGTCGCGGTTCACAGCCGCACCGAAGCGGCCGTAGTCGGCCGACAGCTCACATGTCCAAGCCGAGGTCGAGGACGCGGACCGAGTGGGTGAGGGCGCCGATGGCGAGGTAGTCGACGCCGGTGCTCGCGTAGTCGGCGGCCTGGTCGAGGGAGAGGCCGCCCGAGGACTCGAGCTTCGTGTCGGGGGCGGTCGCGTCGCGGCGCTGGACGGCGGCCTGGGTCTGCCAGAGGGGGAAGTTGTCGAGCAGGACGAGTTCCACGTTCTCGGCCAGGACGGCGTCGAGCTGTTCGAGACTGTCGACCTCGACCTCGCAGGCGATGTCGGGTGCCAGTTCCCGGACCGCGCGCAGTGCGTCGACGACCGAACCCGCCGCCACGACATGGTTGTCCTTGATGAGCGCGGCATCGCCGAGTCCCATGCGGTGGTTGACTCCCCCACCCACGCGCACGGCGTACTTCTGCAGTGCGCGCAGGCCGGGCAGGGTTTTGCGGCTGTCGCGGATCTGGCACCCTGTGCCCTCCACCGAGTCCACCCAGGCCGCGGTGGCGGTGGCGATGCCGGACAGGTGGCAGACCAGGTTGAGCATCGTCCGCTCGGCGGTGAGCAGACCGCGCGTCGGCGCGACGACGCTCAGCACGCTGGTCCCCGGTTCCACGCGGGTTCCGTCGGCCACTCGGCCGGTGATCTCGTAGGTGCCCGCGCCGAGCACTTCGTCGAGCACGAGCAGCCCGGCATCGATGCCCGCCACGGTGCCGTGCTGTCGCGAAACCACCGACGCCTTGCTCACGGCGTCGGCAGGCACGGTCGCCATCGTGGTGACATCGGGTCCGTATCGCAGATCCTCGTCGAGGGCGGTGCGGATCAGTGCCAGCAGTTCGTCCTGGTCCAACGCGGCATCGAGAGTCATTGCTGCACTCCTGTTCTCGGGGCGCACCTCGCGCCGGGTCGAGCGGGAGGTCGTCGCCTCACCACAGTTCATCGGGTACTACAGGTTTCGCCGCGCCGCCCATGTGAGCGGCCGCCGGCGAGGGGCCATCGACGGGATCGGCCTGCGCGAGACCGTCGACGACCTCCCCGCACTCCGGTTGCCACCGGAACTGCCGACGACGCTCATCGCACGCAAACCACCGCAGTAGCTGCCGGCATAGCCGACACATCGAAACCACCGCGCGGATCGAGGCGCACCATCGTGCTGTGCCGCCGGCCGTCGACCGCATCCGGGTGGTCCGTGCGGGTGTGACACCCTCGGCTCTCGGCGCGCGCCGCCGCCGCACGCAACAGCGCCCGAGCGGTGACGGTCAACGCCGCGTCCTCGACATACCGCAGATGTCGCGCCCACACGGACGCGGATTCGCCCACCTGCTGACCGGGACCACACCGACCGGCGTCCCCGAAAGCCACACCGGGCTCGGACTGCATCACCCCGCGAGAGTCGGTCAGCCCGGCTGCACCGGGTACCGACACCACGTCGGAAGCGGGCAGCCGCACGTCACCGGCAACGGGATCCGGCACCGTCACAGTCCCGATCGCCGCCTCGATGCGCTCGAGGGCTTGCGCCAGACCGTCCCCGTCGCGGACCACGGAGGCATGTTCGGTCATCGCCTGCTGCACAACCGCCCGCTCAGCGAATTCGGCTGTCCACGAACCGATCTCCGTAACCCGGGTCCGCACGCCAAGGCGTTCGACGGCAGACGCGCCCGCACGTTCACCGACGACGAGCCCCTCGAGCAGACTGTTGGACGCCAACCGGTTCGCCCCGTGCAGCCCGGTCCTGGCGACCTCGCCCGCCGCGTACAACCCGGGTACTCCCGTGCGCCCATACGTATCGGTCGATACGCCGCCGCACTGGTAATGCGCGGCAGGCGCGACCGGAATCAGCTGTTGGGCTGGGTCGATACCCGCGGCCAGACAGGACGCGGTGATCGTCGGGAACCGCTGGGCGAAACCGGGGAGATGACGCGCGTCGAGGAACACGTGATCGGTACCGAGCGCCCGCATCCGCGCCGCGATCGCCCGCGAAACCACGTCACGCGGTGCGAGGTCACCGCGAGGATGCACCCCGGCGGTCACCGAATCACCGTGGGAATCAACGAGTTTCGCGCCCTCGCCGCGCACGGCCTCACTGATCAGCGGCCGCCGCCCGACCCCACCCGGTGTGAAGAGCACCGTCGGATGGAACTGCACGAATTCGAGATCGGCCACCGCCGCTCCCGCCCACAGCGCCAGCGCCACACCGTCACCGGTGGCTCCGGGCGGATTGGTGCTCGCGGCGTAGAGCTGCCCGAGCCCGCCGGTGGCCAGCAGCACCGAGGGTGTGTGCACCACACCGAAACCGTTGTCCGACACGGCGACAACACCACACACGCCCTCCGGGCCGGTCACCACACGCAGCGCGGCGGCACCGAAGAGCACCGGCAGCCCGGCGGCATTGAGGGCCCGCTGCACCTCCGCGCCGGTGGCGTCGCCGCCGGCGTGAATGATGCGCCGCGTGCTGTGCCCACCCTCGCGGGTCCGCGAGATCTGCCCGTCACGGCCGAGGTCGAAGACCGCGCCCAGGTCGGTCAGCGCCGCGATCGCCGCCTGACCGCCCTCGACGATCGAGCGCACCGCGTCGACATCGCACAGCCCGGCACCGGCCTCGACCGTGTCGTGTACATGCGAGTCGACCGAATCACCTCGCGGTGCGACGACCGCGATGCCGCCCTGCGCGTACTGGGTCGAGGTGTCGGTGGGGCCGCCCTTGCTGAGGGTGAGCACCCGCAGCCCGCGCAGCGAGGCGGTGCGAGCCGCGGTGAGACCGGCGACGCCGCCGCCGATCACCACCAAGTCGGCCTCGGCCTCCCACGAGACGTTCATGATCGTCTATCCGCTCGATCGCGCGGGGGAGATCACTCCCCACCGCCGGGATTGCCGATCGCGATCATCCGCTGCACCGACGCGCGACCGGCCTCGGCCATCGCCGGGTCGACGTGCACCTCGTCGGCGTTCTCCACCAGGCAGCGCAGCAGCGCGGCGGGGGTGATCATCTTCATGTACTTGCAGGAGGCGCGGTCGTTCACGGCCTGGAAGTCGATGCCGGGCGCGGCCTTGCGAAGCTGGTGCAGCATGCCGACCTCGGTCGCCACCAGCACCTGGTTCGACGTGGACGCCTTGGCCGCGTCGATCATGCCGCCGGTCGAGAGGATGTGCACCCGCTCGGCCGGGAACGCGCCCTCACCCGCGAGGTAGAGCGCCGAGGTGGCGCAGCCGCACTCCGGGTGCACGAACAGTTCGGCATCGGGGTGGGTGCGGGCCTGCTCGGTGAGTTCGTCACCGTTGATGCCCGCGTGCACGTGGCACTCACCGGCCCAGATGTGCATGTTCTCGCGGCCGGTCACCCGCTTGACGTGCGCACCGAGGAACTGGTCGGGCAGGAACAGCACCTCGGTGTCCGGATCGATCGAGGCGACCACGTCGACGGCGTTGGACGACGTGCAGCAGATGTCGGTGAGCGCCTTCACCTCGGCCGTGGTGTTCACGTACGACACCACCATCGCGCCCGGGTGCTCGGCCTTCCAGGCGCGCAGTTCCTCGGCGGAGATGGAGTCGGCCAGCGAGCAGCCCGCCCGCTGATCCGGGATGAGCACGGTCTTGGCCGGGCTGAGAATCTTGGCGGTCTCGGCCATGAAGTGCACGCCGCAGAACACGATGGTGTCCTCCGGCGCCTCGGCCGCGATCCGCGACAGGGCGAGCGAGTCGCCGACGTGGTCGGCCACGTCCTGGATCTCGGGCAGCTGGTAGTTGTGCGCCAGGATGGTGGCGTTGCGCTCACGCGCCAGCCGCCGCACCTCCTTCGCCCACTCCGGCGTCGCTTCGACACCCGCGTATCCGCCGGGTCCGTCGAAGACCGAACCCATCAGCGTCGGCTGCGTAGTCGTCGTCGCCATGGTGGCTCCCTTCCTCGTGCGAGCGGCATCCGCGCCACGATTCGCACCAAACCAGGTTTTCGACTTAGAATCGAAAACGTGCCCCATAGTAACACCATCCACGAATCGCTCACCGCGGTGTTCCAGGTTCGCCGCTTCGGCTCCGACGTTTCCGCAGGTAGAAACGGTAAGCACCCCGAGCTGGCGGTCTTGCTGTGGGAACGCGCGCTCGATCCGCAGAAGGGAACGTGGTCGCTGCCCGGTGGCAGGCTGCGCGACGACGAGGATCTCGACACCTCGGCCAGGCGCCAGCTCGCCGAGAAGGTCGACGTGCGCGAACTGGCCCACCTCGAGCAGCTGTCGGTGTTCAGCGCCCCCGACCGGGTGCCCGCCCCACGCCGCATCGCCTCGGCCTACCTCGGGCTCGTCCCGTTGACCACGGAACCCGAACTACCCGCCGACACCACCTGGCACCCGGTGTCGGATCTGCCGGACATGTCCTTCGACCACCGCACCGTCGTCGACCACGCCCGCACCCGCCTGGCCGCCAAACTCTCCTACACCAACATCGCCTTCGCCTTGGCTCCCGACACCTTCACCATGTCGACGCTGCGCGAAATCTACTGCGCTGCACTCGGATACGACGTCGACACCACCAACCTCCAGCGCGTCCTCACCCGCCGCAAGGTCATCACCCCCACCGGCGCCACGGCCCCCTCCGGCCGCGCAGGTGGCCGCCCGGCCGCCCTCTACCGCTTCACCGACTCGGGCCTACGCGTCACCGACGAATTCGCCGCCCTCCGCCCACCCACCTGACCTCGACGGACGCCGTCGACGGCCCGAACTTGTCGGTGGTCGCTGTCACACTGCTCGCATGGACAACAACGCGGCGGATACGAAAAAAGTCACCTCCTACGACGATCCGGATGCCCCTTGGAACAAGGAGTTCTCGGTCGAGGAGATGACCGGCTGGAACGACGGCGTCATCACCGAATTCCGGGAGAACGGTGGCCAGGTGGGCGGTGACTACGCGGGCGCCACCCTGCTGCTGCTCACGACCACGGGCGCGAAAAGCGGTAAGCCCCATGTGGTTCCGCTCGGCGCGCTGTATCGGGGAGATGTGCTGTACGTGTCGTCGTTCATCGAGGACCGATACCCGGCCTGGTACCACAACGCCAAGGCGAACCCGAGTGTGACGATCGAGCTCGGCGGGGAGAAGTTCCCGGCGAAGGCCGACGTGCTCACCGGCGAGCGGTACGACGAGTTCGCCGCCTGGGCACTCACCGAGAACCCCCTGCTCGCCGACTACCAGTCCAAGGTGGACAAGCCACTGCCACTAGTGGTGCTGACCCGCGAATCCGCGTAGCCGTCAGGAGTCGTAGCGCCGATCACGGTGCTTGGTGGAGCGTCGATAGGTGCGGCCACTCGGCACCGCGGTCGCCGCGGACGAACTGCGCAGCGCGTGGCGCTTGCGCCAGGCTGCCAGATCGGGCCGCTCGGCGGGCGCCTGTTCGTCTTCGGTCTTCATGTCCAGGTCCTCCCCGAAATTCGTCGTCCCCAGGGTAGGCAGTGGATCCGACGGATTCCACCGATTTTCCGGCCCGCACGGATAAGGGTCAGGCCGTTTTCATCTGGGGCGCGGGCGGCGGAACCTCGCTGCGGGTGGCGACGCGGCCGACCGCCCAGAAGAGCAGCTCCACGAACCAGAACACCACGAGTGCGGTGGTCACCACCACGACCGGGACGGCGAGGAACAGCACCGAGGGCACCGCGATCAGGAACCAGCCGAGAACATCGCCCGCCGTCGCCCCACGCAGGCGCGAACCGAATCGCACTGCGGCCCACATCATCCAGCGTCGCGGAACCGAAACACCGGCTTCCCGAAGGCTGCGCCGGAACAGCCCGTCGGCGTCCGCCGGCCCGACTTCGCCTGTGCGGCACAGATAGTCGTGCAGGATCGCCGCGCGGGTGTAGGCGCCATAGCGGGGAATGAGCCACACGAGCGCACGGGGCACCGAGGCGAAGTCGGTGCGAAATCCCGCGGGCACGGTGAAGGTCTCGACCGCTCCTCGATAGGTGAGCGGCTCGGTGAGCCGCCAGAATTTCGCATCGATCCCCTCGACGACGGGACCAGAACCGATGAATGCCACGACTGCTCCTCTCGAGCCGCGCGCAGTCTCTCTACCTGCCGATATGCCGATGGTAGCGCGGTGGGGAGGCTCAGCCGCGAGGTTGCGAACTCGGGTCGAAATCGCCGCTGGGCCGATACTGTTCGGCTCCGTAGGGCAGGCGATAGTCCTCGTCGTCGTCGAAATCGGCGGGTCGCAGATCGCCGAGCAGTCCCGCCGCGCCCGACCCGAGGTCGGCGGCGGGATGCAGGGCGGCGAGGAACAGCAGCACGAGCGCGGCGAGGAACGGTTGCACGAGCAGCGCCATGTCCGTACCGATTTCGGCGGGCAGGGCGATGATCTGACCGACGGGCGGGTCATCGGGACGCGGATACCGCAGGCCCGCAACCCATTCCCCCATCCACATCATGATCGCCGCACCGAGCGACGAGGCGAACAGCAGTCCGAGCACGAGCGCGGGCCCACGCACGATCCGTACCCGCCACGCCGCGATCGTGGTGAGCACCGCCACCGCCGCACCGATACACAGGAACATGCCGACGGCGTCGAACACATGCATGCTCTCCCCGGTGAGCACCGCGGCCCGGCCGGGCTGGGTCACCCGCAACCGTTCGGTCGGCGCGAGCAGACCCCACACCACACCGGCGGCGGCACTCACCGCGAGAACCGCGACGATGACGGCACCGACGCCGATCACCTCGCGGCGCAGCACCTGCGGCCGTGGCTCGCTCACCGCGTCCACCACTACCGGCGTTCCAGCTGGGCCGATTCGGTGACGCCGTGCCGCGAGCACTTGGCCCACCAGCCGTCGGGGCTGATCTGCACGACCATCCGGCGCCCGCACTGCTCGCAGAACCGTGGCGGTTCCAGCCCGAGCGCGGCGGCCGCGGGCATCGCGTCGTCGAGTCCTGGCACGATCCGCTTGCCCGTGAACGGGTTGTAGCGTTCGTCCATGGCGGTCACCTCCTCGGTCGCCGTGTCGGCCCTGGTCGATTCCCGATCGTACACAGCGATTTACAGCGTTTCGTTGAGCGCCTTGATCGGCATCTTCAGTTCGCCGAGCAGGTCGAGGTCGGATTCGGCGGGGCGGCCGAGGGTGGTCAGGTAGTTGCCGACGATCACCGCGTTGATGCCGCCGAGCATGCCCTGCTTGGCGCCGAGGTCGCCGAGGGTGATCTCACGACCACCCGCGAACCGCAGGATGGTGCGCGGCAGCGCGAGCCGGAACGCGGCGATGGCGCGCAGCGCGTCGGCGGCCGGCAGCACCTCGAGGTCGCCGAAGGGGGTGCCGGGGCGGGGGTTGAGGAAGTTCAGAGGCACCTCGTCGGGTTCGAGCGAGGCGAGCTGGGCGGCGAATTCGGCGCGCTGCTCGATGCTCTCGCCCATGCCGAGGATGCCACCGCAGCACACCTCCATGCCTGCTTCGCGCACCATGCGCAGGGTGTCCCAGCGCTCCTCGTAGGTGTGGGTGGTGACGACCTTCGGGAAGTGCGACTTGGCGGTCTCGAGGTTGTGGTTGTAGCGGTGCACGCCCATGGCGGCGAGCTGGTCGACCTGCTCCTGGTTGAGCATGCCGAGCGAGCAGGCCACCTGGATGTCGACCTCGTTGCGGATCGCCTCCACACCGGCGGCGACCTGTGCCATCAGCCGCTCGTCGGGGCCTCGCACGGCGGCGACGATGCAGAACTCGGTGGCGCCGGTCTTGGCGGTCTGCTTGGCGGCCTCGACGAGGCTGGGGATGTCGAGCCAGGCGGCGCGCACGGGCGACTGGAACAGGCCCGACTGCGAGCAGAAGTGGCAGTCCTCGGGGCAGCCGCCGGTCTTGAGGCTGATGATGCCCTCGACCTCGACCTCGGGCCCGCACCACTTCATGCGGACCTCGTGGGCCAGCTCGAGCAGCGCTTCGAGCTGGTCGTCGCCCAGGCGCAGCACCTCGACGGTCTGTTCCTCGGTGAGGCCGACGCCGCGCTCGAGCACCTGCTCACGGGCGATGGCGAGAATGTCGGTACGGACGGGTGCCTGCGTCACGACGTGATGTCCCTTCGTCGGGGGCGTGCACGCGCCGCTGGTGATGGTGGTGGCCGTGCAACTTGAACGGTGTTCAGGATAGGGTAGCGGGAAGTAGTGAGTCACGACACTCGGGTCGCGAATCGGCGGAAGGACACCTGTGCAGCTGCGGAAGACGGACGTGGTCGATGCCGCGGTGACGATTCTGGATCAGTACGGGCTCGCCGATCTGACGATGCGCAGGTTGGCCGGGTCGCTGCAGGTGCAGCCGGGAGCGCTGTACTGGCACGTCAAGGACAAGCAGTCGCTGCTCGGTGCGGTGGCCGACCGGATCCTCGCACCCATGGACGAGCCGATCGCCGCCACCGAGTGGCCCGAGCAGCTCACCGAGCTCGCGCATCGGCTGCGCGACTGCCTGCTCGCCTACCGTGACGGTGCCGAACTGGTCTCGGCGACCTACGCGTCGCGGTTGACCACGAGCAAGGCGCGAGAACGACTGGCGGGCATCGTGATCCGGGCAGGCATGACGAGGGAGGAAGCCGAACTCACGGCCTACACCCTGCTCTACTACGTACTCGGCCAGACCGTCGACGAACAGTCGCGCATGCAGATGGACTCGGTCGGCGCCCTGCCCGCCGACAACACTCCCCTGTTCGAGACACCGGACGCCACCGCACGATTCGACTTCGGCCTGCAGTTGTTCATCGCCGGGGTGCGCACCATCCTCGGTTCCCGGGTTCGCTGATTCCTCAGCGGCGGTCGCGGACCGCCTGCTGATAGCGGAACAGGAACGGCAGCACCTGCGACTCGAGCGCGGCGTTGTATTCGCGCGGACGCTGGATCGGGTTCGCGTGACCGGTTCCGTTCGCCCGCACCACGAGCAAGTTGCCGCCGGGCCCGCCCGCGTGCTCGGTGAGCACCCGATGCGAGGACTCGACGTCGACTACGTCGTCGCGAGCGGCGTCGCGGGGGCGGATGAACACGATGGCCGGACGTTCACGGTCAGGGTTGGGGCGAGCCAGCGCCCGCAGATCGGCGGCGCCACCGCCCGCGACGATGGCCAGGAACTGCGATTCGATCAGGCCGTTGCTCGCCGCGTTCTCGGAGAAGATCTTGTCGCGCAACACTTCTTCGGCCACCTCGCGCAGTTCACCGAAGTCGATTCCGGGCAGCGGGGCACCGGGCACGGTGAAACGTTCGCGCCTGGCGGCCGTTTCGACGGTGAAGCGCAGCAGCCTGCTCTCCCGCGCACCCGGTAGCCAGCCGGTCCAGCGCAGCAGTTCCGCTCCACGACTGCGGCTTTCGGGGCGAACAGCGTGGAGGTCGATCGGGGTGCAGTCGAGAACCACCCCGACCAATCGCCGGTCGCTGCCCAGGTGGATGTGGCGGGCCACCTCGAGCGCGACCACCCCGCCCATGCTGTGCCCAACGAGCACGATATTGCGCACGGCGCCGTAGCGGGCGGCGCGCACGATCATGTCGGCGATGACCTTGGTATCGATACCGGCGTCGTCGTACCGCACCGCCCACACCACACCGAGCTGGTTCAGTACGGGCAGCGCCGACGCGGTCGGGACGGCGTTCACCCCACCGAGACCGACCAGATCGACCACCGCGGTGTCCCAATCCCGGGAGTCGGCGGGCAACGACACCGGCAGCAGGTCGGGTGCGGTCTGTTCGAGCCGTGCCCGCTCGGGCATCACGTCGTACTTCCAGTACTGGGCGAACGCGATGAGCCCGACGAGGACCACCCCGACCGTTCGCATCGCCATCAGCCGGGCGCGCCCCCAGCGCCGGGTACCTATCCGGGTTTCACGCAGCCGTGCCCGCCGTCGCGCGTCGTCGTAGTCCGCGACGGTGGACGGATGCCGCTCGAACGTCGACATATCTCCACTGTAGGGGCGCCCGCCGCGGCCCCGGCCCGACGATCGTCAGCCGCCGAAACCGTCGTACCGCTGCGCGTAACCCGTCGGTGGCTCCCCGAAAACGGTGCGGAAATCCCGGCTGAGGTGGGCTTGGTCGGCGTATCCGAGGTCGGCGGCCAGCCCCGCCCAGTCGACCTCGTCCCCGGACTCGAGGCGCTCGGTGATCTCCCGCAGCCGATAGCGCCGAATCACCCATTTCGGACCGATTCCGACGTACTCCGCGAACAGCCGCTGCAGCCCGCGCACCGTGGTCCCGAACCGATCAGCCACCTCGTCGACCCTGGTCACCGTGGGGTCGGCGGCGATCCCGGCCACCACGCGTGCCGCGAGTTCGGCGCGGGAATCAGGCGCGGGCAGCCGGGCTTCGAGGAAGCGGCAGGCCGCTGCGGGATCCGTGAGACTTGTCACGCTGGGTCCGAAAACTGTTGTGGCGTCGATCGTCCGGTCGCGCAACGACGCGACGGATGCGCCGAGGAACGGCCGGAACATCCCCGGCCGGAAGGCGACCCCGAACACGCAGCCGACGCCGGCGAGCTCGCGATACACGTGGGAGGACGACGGGCCGTGCAGTTCGGCGCGTCCGTCCCGACAGGTGAGGTGGACATTGGGCAGCGGCACGACCAACTGGCGGTAGGGCCGCTCGTAATTCCAGGCGACCGCCCAGAACCGTTCCACATATCCCGCCAGTTCGGTCGGCGGCTCGGTGAACGTGTGGCGTTGCGAGGTCCGCCACGCACCGCCGAGTCCCCGTGGGTCGCGTTGCACGCCGGGAGTGTATGTCGCGTTTGTTCAAGACACGGGTGGGCGGCCGGTGGTTGGCTCGCCGTATGTCCGAGAACCAACGTGTGGCCCGCGCTGCGGTGCCGTTGACGAAGATCATCCGTACTGTCACACCGGATCAGCTGACCGCGCCGACACCATGTGCCGAGTTCGATGTGCGTGCTCTGCTCAATCACCTGTTGTTCTGGGGCCCGTCGCTGATCGGGGCGGGTCGTAAGGAAAGTGTTCCGCCGCCTGCCGCTGCCGAATCCGACGTCGACCTGGTCACCGGAGACTGGGCGGCCGCCCTCGACACACAGCTCGACGAACTCGCCACCATCTGGCGTGACCCCGCGGTGTGGGAGGGCGTCACCCACATGGGTGGCCCGACGGAACTGCCCTCCGCGATGATCGGCGGGATGGTCGTCGGCGAGCTGATCGTGCACGGCTGGGACCTGTCCCGAGCGCTCGGCACGCCGGTGTCGTGGGACGACGATCTCCTCGCGGACGTCTACGCCGAAACCGCCGCCACCGCCGAGCAAGGGCGCGACATGGGAATCTACGGGCCCGAAGTGCCGGTCTCCCCCGATGCCCCGCTGATCGACCGCGTCCTCGGTGTCACCGGTCGCGATCCCGGGTGGCGGCCACCGGCTCGATAGCCGACAGCTTCGAGCCGCAGGGTTTCCCGGTCAGCCGCCGGTACGCGAAATCGGCCCGGGAAACCACCGGTACATCGCGACCGACCCGAGCCCGAGAGTGACCGCGAGTAGCCCACCGGCGGCGGACAGTCCAGCGAATGCGCCTACCACCCCGACCGCGACCGGCCCCGCGAACATCCCGGCGTCGTGTGTC
Organism: Nocardia sp. GTS18; assembly: GCF_013839555.1. Lineage (NCBI taxonomy): Bacteria > Bacillati > Actinomycetota > Actinomycetes > Mycobacteriales > Nocardiaceae > Nocardia > Nocardia sp. GTS18. The sequence continues at coordinate 12,232 of NZ_JACBIU010000053.1, forward strand.
AGCCGCCAAGCGCCGAGGAATTCGGCGCGCCGGTCCGGTGGGGCGGCGAACGCCCCGACGGTCATGATGAGACCGTTGCTCAGCCCGTTCGCCAGGCCCAGCAGCATGGTGGCCGCACCCATGGTGAGCACCGAATAGGTGAAAGGCAGTGCCGCGTAACCGGCGGCGAAGCAGATTCCGCAGGCGACGCCGGTGACGCGGCTGCCCGCTCGGTCCAGCCACACCCCGGCCGGGTAGGACATGAGTACGTCGATCGCGCCCGCCAGCCCGAACAGCAGACTCGTCGTCGCGGCATCGATACCGAGATGCACCGCCCACAGCGGCAGCAGCGCCGATCGCGACGCGCGCGCCGCCCCGACCGCGACCGCCGCGAGGCCGAGAGTGCCGAGTGCCCTGCGGTTTTCGGAGACCACCGTGTGCAGCGGCCGCAACGACGGCTCGTCCGGCGCACCCGACCCGATCGTCAGCATCGCCGCGGCCGCCACCACGGTGGTCACCAACTGCAACCACAGTGCCCCGATCGGCCCGAACCCGTGTACCAGTGCCGCACCGAGGAACGGCCCGCAGAAGAAGCCCAACCGGTGCGCACCGGCCAACGTCGACATGGCCCGCCCACGCTGTTCCGGTGCGACCACCGAGACCAGATAGGTCTGTCGCGCCAGCCCCCACACCGCGCCCGCCGCGCCGATGAGCAGCAGACCCACCGCAAGCACACCGAGATTCGGTGCGAGGATCGCCGCGAGCACACCGATCAGACCGAGCCCGCTGCCCACCCCGATCGCGGCCCGCTCCCCGATCCGCGCGACGATCCGTCCGGCGGGCAGATCCGTGAGAACCATGCCGAGCCCGCTCAACGCGACGATCAACCCGGCCGCGCCCGCCGAGGCACCGAGATCGAGCGCCCGCAGCGCGTACATCGGCGCCGCGGCACCGGTCCCGACTCCGTACAACACCATCGGCGCGAAGACCGGCAGGACGAGCGTGCGCAGCCGAACGGGAGAATCGTCGAGCATCACCACCCGGCAACCGAACCATTGCTACGAGCCGGACAACAACTTTCGTCGCTCATCCGACACTCACCGGTTCGGGCGCGAATCGGCTCGCGGGCCGGGCGAGTCCGAAGTGGTCGCGCAACGTCGTTCCCGAGTACTCGGTGCGGAACAGGCCGCGCTCCTGCAGGATCGGCACCACCGTCGAGGTGAACACCTCGAGTCCGCCGGGGTACCAGGGCGGCATCACATTGAATCCGTCGGCCGCGCCGTGGGTGAACCATTCCTCGATGGTGTCGGCGATCTGCTCGGGGGTTCCGGCGATCACCCGGTGCCCACGCGCACCGGCCAGCCGGTGCAGCAAGCCGCGCAGCGTCGGTCGTTCGCGCTCGACGATTCCGGCCACCACCTGCAACCTGCTGCGGGCGTTGTCGGTGACATCGCCCGCCCCGGCGAAGACCTCCACCGGCACCACCTCGTCCAGCGCGTACCCGCGCAGCGACGTTCCGGTGATCGATTCCAGTTGCTTCAACCCGTATTCCGGCACGGTGAGCTCGTTGAACTCACGCTCCAGACGGCGCGCGGCGGACTCGGTGTCGGCGATGAACGGGCTGATGCCCGGCAGAATCCGCACCTGCTCGGCGTCGCGCCCGTACTCGGCAGCCTTGGCCTTGATATCGGCGTAGAAGGCCTGCGCGTCCGAAAGGCGCTGGTGCGCCGTGAAAATCGCCTCGGCGTACCGGCCGGCGAACGCGCGGCCCTCGTTGGAGGCACCGGCCTGCACCAGCACCGGACGCCCCTGTGGTGTCCGTGCCGAATTGAAAGGTCCACGCACACGCAGGTATTCACCGACGAAATCGATCGGATGGATCTTGTCCGCGTCGGCGTAGATACCCGCCGCCCGGTCGAGCACGATCGCGTCGTCCTCCCAGCTGTCCCACAGCGCGACCACCGCGTCGACGAATTCCCGCGCCCTGGCGTACCGCTCACGATGATCGGGATGCCGGTCGAGACCGAAATTGGCTGCCGCCACGTCGGTTCCGGTGGTGACGATGTTCCAGCCCGCGCGACCACCCGAGATGTGGTCGAGCGAGGAGAACAGCCGCGCGAGGTTGTACGGCTCGTAGTACGTGGTCGACGCCGTCGCGATGAGCCCCAGATGCGTGGTGGCGGACGCGATCGCGGTGAGCAGCGTGATCGGTTCGAGCCCCGGCGCGGCATTGTGGCGCACATCGGTGCGCAGGGCGGGTCCGTCGGCGAAGAACACCGCGTCCAGCTTCGCCGCCTCCGCGGTGCGCCCGATCTCCTGGTAGTAGGTCACGTCGTAGATGCGGTCCGGCCGGCTGTCGGGATGCCGCCACGCGGCCTCGTGATGACCGGACGGGTAGATGAAGGCGTTCAGACTCAATTGCCGTGGTGCGTTCACGATGCCTGCTTCACTGTCTCGAGGTCGGTGGTGTCCACGCCGAGCCCGGCCAGCAGCACCTCGCGCAACCGGATGAATTCGGGGTGGGCGTGCCTGCGCGGTCGGGCGATGTCGATGCGCTGATCGATGGCGATGCGGCCCTCGTCGAGGACCAGTACCCGGTCGGCCAGCAGCAGTGCCTCGTCCACGTCATGGGTCACCAGCAACACAGCGGGCTGGTGTCGTGCGCACAGCGCCTGCAGCAGCGTGTGCATGCGGATCCTGGTGAGGGCGTCGAGCGCGCCGAACGGTTCGTCGGCCAGCAACAGTTCGGGCTCACGCACCAGCGATCGGGCCAGCGCCACCCGCTGCTGTTCACCACCGGAAAGTTCACGGGGCCAAGCTTTCTCACGTCGACCGAGGCCCACCTCGGCCAGCGCGGACCGCCCGCGCTCGGCGGCGTCGCGGCCGGTGAGTCCGAGCACCACGTTGTCGAGCACCCGCGCCCAGGGCAGCAGCCGCGAATCCTGGAACACCACCGCGCGCCGTCCGGGAACGGTGAGCTCTCCGGAGCCCGGTACCTGTCCGTCGAGTTCGGCCAGGGCGCGCAACAGTGTGCTCTTACCCGACCCGCTGCGCCCCAGCAACGCCACGAATTCTCCGCGACGGATCGCAATATCTATACCCCGCAATATGACTCGCTGCCCGAAGCCGCGGGTGAGGCCCCTGGTCCGCACCACCGCGCGGTCGTCGTGCTCGATCAGTCGCCCAGCGTCTGTCGCCATGCCAGCACCTTCCGTTCTGTTGTCCGCACGGCGAGGTCGCCGAAGAGTCCGAGAAGTCCGTAGATCACCAGGCCGACGACGATCACGTCGATCTGCCCATAGGTGCGCGCCTGGGTCATCAGGTATCCGATGCCGCTGGTCGCGTTCACCTGTTCGACGACAACCAGCGCCAGCCACGAGATCGTCACCGCGAGCCGCAGCCCGAGGAAGAAGCCGGGCAGCGACCCGGGCAGTGCGACGCGGCGCAGGAATCCCCACCGCGACAGCCCGACCGTCTCGGCCAGCTCCACATAACGCGCGTCCACACCGCGCAGGTACGCGTGGGTATTGAGGTAGATCGGGATCAGCACGCTGGTCGTGATGACGATCAGCTTCATCTCCTCGCCGATCCCGAACCACACGATGAACAGCGGGATCAGCGCCAACGTCGGAATGGCGCGCTTGATCTGTACGGGGCCGTCGACCAGCGCCTCCCCGGTCCGGCTCAACCCGGCGATCAGTGCCAGCACCACCCCGATCACCACACCGAGCACCAGCCCGATCGCCGCCCGTTGCAGCGAGGTGAGCAGATTGGACTGCAGTCGCCCGTCCGCGATCAGCTCCCCCGCCGTCCGCGCGACCGTCCACGGCGCGGGCAGGGTCTCGGGATCCAGTGCACCAGTGGCCGATCCGGCGACCCACGCGCCGACGAGCAGCGCCGGACCGAGCGCGAAACCGAACGGAATGGGCTTGCCGGGGCCGAGCCTTCGCTTCCCGCGTCCGCGCGGAGCCAATTCGGGTTCGCCGGTCCGGTGTGCCCGCACGCGCCGCAACACACCGGCTTCGAGGGTCGCCATCAGCTCACCGCCGGGGCGAAGGCTGCGCCGCTGGCGGTGACGGCTTCGGTGACCGCCGCGTCGAACCGCAGGTCGAAACCGTCTGCGGCGGTGATCTTCTTCGGCAATTCACCGGCGGCGTCGATCGCGTCGATCGTGCTCTGCTGACGCGCGACCAACTGCTGGTCCAGGTGCGGGAATGTATAGGTGCCGAGCGATTCCACGATCCGCCGCGCGTCGTCTGAGCTCACCTTCTGGTTGCGCACGTAATAGGCGTCGGCCCATTCCGCGCTGTGGGTGTTGGTCCAGTGCCAGGCCCGCACGAACGCGCCGACCAGGGCCCGGGTCGCGGCCGCTTTCGCCGGATCCTGCACCACAGCGCGCCGCGCGTACACATAGGCGAGCCCGCTGTAGATGCCGCTCGTCTCCGAATCCGGAATCAGCGACGTGCCGGGAGTGCGCAGCAACCTGGTCACATTCGGTTCGATCAGCGGCGCCACATCGACCTGCCCGGTGCGCACCGCGTCCAGGAACTCCGCGAGCTGCAACCGGATCAGTTGCACGTCACCGGTTTTCAGACCCGCCTTGCTCAGAGCTTTCAACACCGCCGCCTGCTGGGCGGTGCCCTCGGCGTAGGCGATCTTGCGCCCCTTCAGGTCCGTGAGCTTCGTGATCGACAAACCCGGAGCGACAGCGAGTTTCAGCGCCTGCGGGTTGGTCTGGTAGGAGCCGACGATCGGTACGTCCTGTCCCGCCGCGAGTGCGTGGATCGGCGGTACGTCACCGACCTGGCCCACATCGGCCGCCCCGGCCCGGAAGGCCTCCAGGATCGCGGGCCCGCCGACGAAGTTCGCGAACTCGATCTTGAACGGCAGCTTGTCCAGCTCGCCCGAGAGCCGAAGCGCGTTCTGCAACCGCTCCTGCTGGTCGGCGACCACGAGGGTGGTGCCCGGCGGAACCTCGATGGGCAGCGGCGCGTCGGGGGTGCCGAGCGGCTTGTCGTCACCGCCCGCGCATCCGGTCAGGCCGAGAGTCGCGGCGGTGGCCACCGCGAGGAACGCGGCGGTGACGCGGCCACGCAGGCCGTGCGCAGAGGTGTTCGGTCGGTACATACCCGGATTCAAGCAACCGGACAAACCGGCGAACACCCTTTGCCTTACCGTGAGCCGAACCCGGCGCTGTGCCGGCACCCGGTGCCGCGCTACAGTCGGTGGGTCATCCCCGGTGGGTGCGGGAATCCGGTGCAATTCCGGGACGGTCGCGCCACTGTGATCGCCTCACGGCGAAAGTCAGACCTCCCTCGCCGGGCACCCTCTGAAAGGGCCGCGCCTTGCCTCTGGAGATTCCGCGATGATCCGTGCACGGATCTCGCTCGCCCTACCCGTGCTCGCGGTGTTGCTGGTGGTCGCCATGATCGCCGCCACCGGCTTCGGCGCGGAGACCGTTCCGGTGCGCGCAGTGCTCGACACCCTCGGCGGCCGGCTCACCGGAACCACCCCCACCGACCCCGGTATCGACACCATCGTCTGGCAGCTCCGCGTCCCGCGCACCATCCTCGCCGCCGTGGTCGGTGCCGGTCTCGCGGTGGCGGGCGCCGCGATGCAGACCCTGGTTCGCAACCCGCTCGCCGACCCCTACCTGCTCGGCGTATCCTCCGGCGCGGCCGTCGGCGCGGCGGCCGTCATCACCTCCGGCCTGTTCGCGGGTGCCGGCATGTGGGCGCTGTCCGGCGGCGCGCTGGCCGGCGCTTTCGGTGCGGCGACCCTCGTGTTCCTCATCGCCCTGGCGCAGGGCGGGCTCACCCCGTTGCGGCTGGTGCTCACCGGTACCGTGCTCGGCTCGGCCTTCGCCGCGTGCAGCAGCTACCTGGTGTTCCGCAGCACCGATCCCGCCGCCGCCGAATCGGTGCTGTTCTGGTTGCTCGGCAGCCTCGCGGGCGCCGATTGGTCGACCCTGGCCCTCCCACTGACCGTCGTCGCGCTCTGTGCCACGATCCTGGTCGCGATCGCGGGCTGGCTCGACGCCCTCACCCTCGGCGCCGACACCGCCTCCTCGCTCGGGGTTCCGGTGACCGGCCTGCGGATCGGGTTGTTCGTGCTGCTCGCCGTGCTCGTCGGTGTGCTGGTCGCGGTGTCGGGTGGGATCGGTTTCGTCGGCTTGGTCGTACCGCATGCCGCGCGCATGATCGTCGGCCCACGGCATCGCGATCTGTTGCCCGCCTGCGCGCTGTGCGGGGCGCTGTTCCTCGTCGTCGCCGATGCCGCCACCCGGGTGCTGGTGCGCCCCACCGAGATTCCGGTCGGTGTCCTCACCGGCCTCATCGGCGCCCCCACTTTCCTGTTGCTGATGGGCAGACGCCGCTACCGATTCGGCACCTCATGAGTTCCCCCGAGCCGCCGCCTCTCGAACACGGCAGACTCCACGCGCGCGAGCTCGCCTGCGCCATCGGCCGGCGCACTGTTCTCGCGGAGGTGGATTTCACGATCGAGCCGGGCGAGACCGTCGGCATCGTCGGACCCAACGGCAGCGGCAAAACCACGCTGCTGCGCACCTTGTCCGGTGTGCACCGGCCCCGTTCCGGCCGGGTACTCGTCGACGACCAGGTCCTGCACGATCTGCGGCCCCGCCGCCGTGCCGCGACCGTCGCGCTGGTGGCCCAGGACGAGATACCACCCGATGACATGCTGGTCGGTGAGGTCGTGGCGCTGGGGCTCACCCCATACCTGCCGCCGTGGGGTCTGGACGCACCACGCGAACAACAGCGGGTGACACAGGCTTTGGCGTCGGTCGACCTGCACGGCTTCGCCGGACGACCGGTGCGCCGGCTCTCCGGTGGCGAACGTCAACGGGTCCTGCTGGCCCGCGCACTCGTCCAGAACACCCCCGTCCTGCTGCTCGACGAGCCGACCAACCATCTCGATGTCACCCATCAGCTCGAATTGCTCACCCTGGTCCGCGGTCTGCGCCGCACGGTGGTGGCCGCTCTGCACGACCTGTCGCTGGCGGATCGCTATTGCGATCGGATCATCGTGCTGCACAAGGGATGCGCGCGCCCGCCCGCACCGCCGGCCGAAGCGCTCTCCCCCGCCGTCGTCGCCGAGGTGTTCGGTGTCGACGCCAACCGGGTCCGGCATCCGGTCACCGGCGAGGACCACCTGTTGATCACCCCGCGAGAGGCACGACGATGAACACGAACCTCGGCCGGATCCTGGCCACCACCGCACTCGCCGCCGTACTCGCGGCGTGCGCCGGAACGTCCGCCGAATCCGCGACCGCCGTGACGGTGCGCAATTGCGGTGTGGAGACCCGTTTTCCGGCACCCGCGCAGCGCATGTTCGTCAACGACGGCAATCTCATCTCCATGGTATTGGCACTGGGTGCCCAGGATCAGGTGGCGGCGGTCTCCAGCGTCAAACGTGACGCGGCCACCCTGCGTGCCCACTACGGCGCCGAGATCGTCGACGGCCTCAACGATGTCGCCCCCGAATACCCTTCGCGCGAAACGGTTCTCGCCCAACGCCCCGACGTGATGCTCGCCGGTTGGAGCTACGGCTACGACGAGGCGAGCAACCTCACCCCCGCCTCCTTGCGCAAGGACGGCATAGCCGCCTACGTACTCACCGAGAGCTGTCGCCAGGCCGACGGGGGCGCCGCACGCGGCACCGTCGAGCCGTGGACGGCGTTGCGTACCGACCTCACCGATCTCGGTGTCATCACCGGCCGCACCGCCCGCGCGAGCGAAGTCACCGCCGATCTCGACACCAGGCTGGCGGCCCTGGCGGCCGCTCCGAAACCGGCGAAGGCTCCCACCGTCTTCCTCTTCGACAGCGGCACCGACACCATCTACTCGAGCGGGAAATTCGGTGCGCCTCAGGCGATCCTGGAGGCGGCGGGCGCCCGCAACATCCTCGACGACGTCGCCGACACCTGGACCAAGGTCTCCTGGGAGCGCCTGGCCGCCGCCGACCCCGACGCCATCATGTTCGTCGACTACCCCGGCCAGACCTACGCGCAGAAGGTCGACCTGCTGCGCGGCAAGCCCGGCATCAACAACCTGCGTGCGGTGCGGCAGAGTCGCTTCTTCAACCTGCCCTACGCCCTGTGGACGAGCGGACCGCTCAACATCGACGCCGCCGAGCAGATCCGCAAGCAATTGGAGGCCTGGAACCTGGTGCCCGCCTCGACCGTGGTCCCACGCGCCGACGACGCGGTTCGCTGACCGGTCAGCGCGGGGTGAGCAGGACCAGCGGGATCTCGCGGGTGGTCTTGGTCTGGTAGTCGCCGTATCCCTTGTACGTCGCGACGACCTGCGGCCACAGGTCTGCTCGTTCGGCTTCCGTCGCGACGCGGGCGATCATCGGCGTGCGCGGACCGCTCTGCACGGCCACCTCGACCTCGGGGTTGTCGCGCAGGTTGAGGAACCAGGCGGGATGGGTGGGATCGCCGCCGCGCGAGGCGACGACGACGATCCGGTCTTCCTCCAGAATCGGAGCCGTGAGCATCACCGAACGCGGCTGACCCGACTTGCGTCCGATCGTGGTGAGTTCGAGCGACGGCATCCCCATCACGGTCTTGCCGATCCGCCCACCGGTGACGGTGAGCAGGGCACGGTGAACACCGTTCATGATCTTCAGCTGCAGGTCACTTGGCATATCGGCAAATCTACTCGGTGCTCGCACGCAGGTCAGGCGTTTGCGCGCGGGCCAGGGTCTGCAACGGATCGGTGAGCAGCTCGGCGAAGGCCAGTTCGGCGGCGCCGACGAGCGGGGCGTCGTCGGCGAGCGCGGAGGTACGCAACCGGACCCGCTCGCGGACCGCGAGCAGCCCGTTAACCGCCAACCGGCTGCGCACCTGCGCCGCGGCGGCCAGGTAGATCTCGCGCAGGACCCCACCGAACACCACCATGGTCGGGTTGAACACGTTGACCAGATTGGCCACCCCGTACCCGAGCCAGTCCCCCACCTGGTGCAGTGCGTCGCGGGCATCGGCGTCACCGCGCGCCGCCGCGTCGACGATCGCCGCGACCGCCGCCCGGCCGGTCAGATCGCTGCGACCGGCCGCCGCGATCAGGGCGAGCTCACCGGCCTCGGCTTCCAGACAGCCCCGCGAGCCGCATCGGCAAGCCCGGCCGCCGGGATTCACGATCATGTGCCCGACCTCGCCGCCGTACCCGCCTTCGCCACCGAGCAGTTCTCCACCCATGATGACGCCGCCGCCGATCCCGACCTCACCGTGCAGGTAGATCAGGTCGCGCACTCCCGTCCCCACACCGCGTTCACGTTCGGCGATCGCGCCGAGATTGGCGTTGTTGCCCACTGCCACAGGCACACCCAGCCTTTCGGACAGCAACGCCCCGACCGGCACATCGACCCAGCCGATATTCGGCCCGTACCGCACGACTCCGTCCCGCTCGCGCACCATCCCGCAGAACGCGAGCCCCACACCGACGCACACCGCACCCTTATGCGCCGCGTCCATCATCGATTCCGTCATCCTCGCCAGTTCGGCGATCACCTCATCGGGATCGAAAGTGCCTGTGTCACGCGGCATTTCGCACCGATCGAGGATCGCGCCACCCAAACCGACCCGCGCCACCGCGAGCCGATCGGCACCCACGTCCAGTGCGAGGACATAGACCCGGTCGGATTCGGGGCGTACCACCAGCGACGGGCGCCCCGCTTTCCCTGTCTGTCCCGGCAATTCCTCCCGCACCAACCCCGCGGCGGCGAGGTCGGTGGTCAGGGCGAGGATCGTGCTGCGGTTCAAGCCCATTCGCTCGGCGAGCTCCGCCCGCGACAACGGCCCGCTCACGTGGACGTGGCGCAGCAGCACCGCGAGATTCCGGCGGCGGATCTCGTCCGGGGAGGGTGCTGCTTTCATCCGGCCCTCCCTTCCCCGTCGTCGGTCAACTTCCTGGCAGCGAACGCTTGCGCGACAGCGCGTCCACCCCCGCCGCGAGCAGCAGAACAAATCCTGTCACAACGAATTTCGTGCCCGCGCTGTAGCCCATCAGGCCCATCCCGTTGTTGATGACCGCCACCACCGCGGCACCGAGCACCGCGTCGAGCATGCGGCCGCGACCACCGAACAGGCTGGTGCCACCGATCACCGCCGCACCGACCGCCGTCAGCAGCACATCGGATCCACCGGTGTTGGGATCGACCGAGTTGGCTCTCGACGCGGCGATCAAACCGCCGACCGCGGCCATCGTCGAGCAGAGCACGAAGGCACTGATCTTGATCCGGTCGACCGGAATGCCCGCGCGCCGAGCCGCTTCCACGTTGCCGCCCACCGCGTAGATGTGCCGCCCGAACGAGGTGCGGTTGAGCACGAAGGTCCACAGCAGCAGCAACGCCACGATGATCGGTACCACGATCGGCATGCCCTGCAACGAGTTGACCTCGGGATTGCGGCTGCGTTCGTCGTTGAGGATCGCCACTGCGACACCGGCGACCACCGCCACCGCCGCGATCCGCAGCGTCACCACCGCCGCACTCTCGCCGGTGAGCCCGAGCTGAGTACGCGCCCGCAGCTTCCGGTACTGCACGAACCCGAACCCGGCAAGCAGCACCGCGTACATCGCCCAGCCGAGCAGCGGCGGCACGTTCTTGTTCGCGATGGCGAGGATCGTCTCGTCGTGGATGGAGATATTGCGCCCGTTGTCCATGATCTTGAGCGCCACACCCTGCAGCGCCAGGAACGCCGCGAGGGTCACCACGAACGAGGGCACCCCGATCTTCACCACGATCGCCCCGATAGCCAGCCCGATCACCACACCGGTGAGCAGCGCGACGAGCACCGCCGAATACCACGGCCAGCCCTTGTCGGTGAGCAGCACCGCGAGCACCGCCGCGCACACACCACTGGTGAACCCGGCCGACAGGTCGATCTCGCCGAGCAACAGCACGAAGATCAACCCCATGGCGATCACCGCGATCGCCGCGCCCTGGGTGAACAGATTCGCGATATTGCCCTGCGTCATGAACACCGGCCGCGCGATCCAGAAAACCACCGACAGCACCACGAGCGCGATCACCGACGGCAACGCGCCCATGTTCCCACTGCGCAGCCGCCCGACGTAAGAGCTCACCAGTTCGCTGGCCGGAGCCGTCGCGGCCGCGCTCTTCTCCGTCACCGTCGTGCTCATGCCTTCACCCCGAGACTGCCGCTGCGACCGGAGGTGATCAGCTCGACCACCTGTGAATGAGTTACATCGGTCGTCCGGACCTGCGCGGCCATCCGACCCAGGTACAACGCCGCGATCCGGTCGGAGACCGCGAACACGTCGTTCATGTTGTGCGAGATCAGCACCACCGCAAGACCTTTGTCCGCCAGGCGGCGCACCAGTTCCAGCACCTGCTGGGTCTGGGCGACGCCGAGTGCGGCGGTCGGTTCGTCCAGGATCACCACCTTGCTGTTCCACAGCACCGCTTTGGCGATGGCGACGGTCTGACGCTGACCACCCGACAGGCTCGCCACCTTCTGCCGCACCGACTTGACGGTCCGCACCGACAGCCCGGCCAGGGTTCGTCCGGCCAGTTCCTCCATGCCGTATTCGTCGAGCACGATGCCGTGCTTGCGTTCGCGGCCGAGAAACATGTTCTGCACGATGTCGAGGTTGTCGCAGAGCGCAAGGTCCTGATACACGATCTCGATGCCGAGTTCGGCGGCGTCGCGCGGGTTGCCGATCTGCACCGGTTCGCCCTCGAACACGATCTCGCCCGCATCGATCGGATGTGTGCCGCCGATGCATTTGACCAGGGTCGATTTGCCGGCACCGTTGTCGCCGACCAGCGCGGTCACCTCGCCTGGGTAGACCGAGAAATCAACCGTGTGCAAGACATGGACGGGGCCGAAACTCTTGTCGATACCGCGTAATTCGATGACCGGGGTATCCATCAGCGCACGCCGTTGTCGGCACAGAGCTTGGCGAACTCACCCGCGCACAGCTCGGTCTTGTCGACGAATCCGTCGGCGACCACGTCATTGACATTGTTCTTGAAGATCGCCTTCGGCTCCAGCAGCACCGCAGGCACCTTCGTCTTCGACTCGGGATCATCGACGGTGCTGTTCGCCTCGCCCTTCTCCCCCTTGGCCAGCGCGATCGCAAGCTTCGCGCCCGCGGCGGCCTCGAGCTTGATCGCCTTGTAGACGGTCATGCACTGATCGCCGGCGAGCACGTTCTGCAGCCCCTGCACGGTCGCGTCCTGGCCGGTCACCGGCACCTGCCCGTTCAGCTTCTGCTTCTTCAGCACCGCGATGGCCGCGTTGGCCAGCCCGTCGTTCGCCGCCACGACACCACCGAGGTTCGGCGTGCCGGTGAGCATCTGCTCGAAGATGGTGCCCGCCTTGGTGTTGTCCCACTCCGGCACGGCCTGGTCCGGCCCCTTCACCAGCTCGCCCGCGGCGAACTTCGGCGCCAGGGCACCGTCGTAGCCGTTCTTGAACAGGGTCGCGTTGTTGTCGGTCGGACCGCCGTTGAGATACGCGACGACCGGCTTCACAGCCTGCTTGTCGGTCAGACACTTGGCCAGGCCATTGCCCATCAGCTCGCCGACCTTCACGTTGTCGAACGAGACGTAATAGGGCGCACCGCCGCCCAGCGTGAGCCGGTCGTAGTCGATGACGGTGACACCTTGGGCCTTGGCCTTCTGGATCACGGCCTTGCCGGTGCCGCTGTCGAGGTTGGTGATCATCAGCACCGAGGCGCCGTTGGTGATCATCTGGTCGGCGATGGTCTGGAAGGCGTTCTTGTCGCCCTGCGCGTTCTGGATGTCGGCCTTGATCCCGGCCTCGTCGAACGCCTGCTGCAGATACTTGCGATCCGCCGTCTCCCACCGCGCCGAGGTCTTGCTGTCGGGCAGGATCACGCCGATCTTGGCGCCGCTGCCGGAGCTGGAGCTGCTGTCGTCACCACCGCAGGCGGTGACCGAGGTGAGAAGTGCGATCGAGACGGCCGCGATGCCGAAGATCCCCTGACGCATGAGGGTGGGCCTTTCGTGGAACCACCGCCCGCTGGGCGGACGAGCTGGAGCGAATGTTGTGCTCGACAACTTATTCGAGCCCGTCCGATTGCACAGCGGATTGAGCAAAGGATTTGTTGTCTGCGATAACAATCAAGCAACGAGCGCTGTAGACGCCCAGCTCAGAGGGTGGTTCCTGGTCCAGAAACGACGAAAGCCCCCTGACCGTAGTCAGAGGGCTTTCGTGAATGATTGTCCGGCGGTGTCCTACTCTCCCACACCCTGTCGAGTGCAGTACCATCGGCGCAGGTGGCCTTAGCTTCCGGGTTCGGAATGGGACCGGGCGTTTCCCCACCGCTATAACCGCCGTAACA
>NZ_JACBIU010000054.1:0-21983 GCF_013839555.1 Nocardia sp. GTS18
CCCCCACCGCGGAGCACATCGCCCCCGACCTCGACCTCCCCGCCCTCATCCTCACCGGCGACGACGTCGACTCCCTCAACTCCAACGCCCGTCCCCTGGCCACCGCCTGGTCGGGCCCCTGCCTCCTGCGCCGCCTCGACGGCGCCACCCCCAACGGCATCATCGAAGGCCGCCGCCTCTTCGCCGCCCTCGGCGCAGGCCGCTACGAATACAAAACCGACAAGGCCACCCGAGCCATCCTCACCGGCTACCTCCTCACCACCCTCCTGGGCGAGAAGAAATACAAACCCTTCGCCGACCCCGAATCCGCCATCCCCCACACCACGGTCATCGATCCCCACGCCGAGGTCGAGGTGGAAACCCCGAAACTGTCCGTCGGCACGATCGCCAAGCTCATCAAGGGCTGACAAGCCAACCCGTGCCGGTCAGGTCAGGACGACCAACAGGATCAGTGCCGCGATCCAGGCCAGCGCCAAGACAATCCCGACACTTTCGGCTCGTTGTCGCCACACCTTTCGCTTCGGCCCGCGTGATTCGACCCGCTTCGGCTGATTCCGGGCCGGGGCGAAACCGTGTGGCGCACTTGCCCGATCCGGTTGGGCAACGCGCCCCGGGGCGACCACGGTGGCGGCAGTACGTCGTGCCATAGACGACATAGCCGTCTGCGCCCCGGCCGGTTCAAACGCTGCCTGCACCGCGGCAGCGAATTCACCGCACGACCCGAACCGCTCCTCTGGCCGTTTGGCCATCGCGCGTTTCAGCACGTGGTCCAGTCCTGCGGGCAGTCCCGGTCGGTGCGCAGTGAGGGCCGGTGGGTCGGCGGACATATGGGACTGGATCACTGCCACCGGATTGGTCGCCGCGAAAGGTGGGGCGCCGGTGAGCAGCACGAACAGTGTGCAGGCCAGCGAGTATTGATCGCACTGCGGGCCGAGCGCCAATCCTGCAAGTTGTTCCGGAGACGCATAAGCCAATGTGGCGGTGAAGGTTCCGGTTCTGGTGAGAGGGTTGTGATCGAAGTGCAGCCGTGCGATTCCGAAGTCGGCCAGCAGCACCCGCTCCGGACGACCCGGGTCGGTCGTGGCGAGCAGTACATTGGCGGGCTTGATATCTCGATGCAGCACACCACGACTGTGTGCGAAATCCAGTGCCTCAGCTACTTCCGACACGATCCGCACGGCGCGCAGCGGCTCGAGCGCTCCTCCTGCCGCAGCGTCGGTGCCGGGCACGTACTGCATCGCGATCCACGGCCGATTCCCGTCGACACCCCTGTCGTAGACCGTCACGATATTCGGATGATCGAGGCGCGCAGCAAGATCCGCCTCGCGCTCGAATCTGCCCCGCGCCTCCGCATCCCCGAACATCTGCTCGTCGAGCACCTTCACCGCGACCGACCGTGGCAGCCGGGGATGCCGCGCCAAATACACAGCCCCCATCCCACCCCGCCCGAGCAACCGCTCGAACTCATACCCCGCGACAGACCCCATGCTCATCAGTTCATTCCCCCTCGTCGGCCGCCGAGAATACGCAAGCGACCGGGCTACTGTCGGCGCAACGGGTAGTCACCGTGACGGTCTCCTAGAGGCCGGACCCGGTACCCCGCGATTCCGCCTTCAACAACCTGTCCCCCAAGGCATTCGCCGAACACGTCTCCATCGATCCTGCTCGGACCCCATCGACCGGCTCAGTCCAGCCATGTCGAGCGGCGGTAATACTCGGCCTCTGGATCGTAGTCGCCGTCCGAGGGGGCGACCGTCGATCTGGCCTGCCGCGCGGCACGTGCCCGGGCGACCGCCGCCCGGATTTCGGCCTGTCGCTGCTCTTCGGGGGTCATGGTCGGATCCGGCACGAAGGGAGCGGGGGCGGGGGGCGCAGTCATGCGGACAGGAGCCTCGTAAGCTGGTTCCGGCTGCACAGGTTGCGGCTCAGCGGTTTCGGCTGCCTCAGCTTCCTCCTCGGCCAGTTCTCGCAAGCGAGCGGCTGCGTCGACGGCCAGTTGTTCCGCGCGCATCGCAGTCTGCCGATTAGTCTCGTCGATCTCACCCATCAGCAGCGAAGACCGCCGCCGCGCTTCCGCCGCGATCTGCTCGATCTCTGCCGCGTAGTCCACGATCGCCTATCCTTCCGAAATCGAGGACGATTCGCCAACGATCACAGTGGACCTGCCTCGGCAAGGACCGCTCCGCTGTCACCCGGATCGCTCACGGGTAGATCGATGCTCGGTACATGCTCATTGTCGGTTCCCTGCTGGAGCGGTCGTGGGGCGACCGGAACACCGCCCGCTACCGAGCCCGAAGACTCTTCGCCCGAACCGATTTCGCTTGTCACCGGGGCATCGGTCAGATCGGGTGTCTGTGGACCTGTCGCATCGGGGGCGCTCGAATCGCTGCCGGTGTCGGCACCGGCTTCACCTTGGCCTGTACCAGATTGCGGTGTACCCGAACCGAGGATGCCGGTGGACTCGTCCTCGGCGGCCGACGGGGCGGATTCCTGTGTCAATACCGGTTGCCCGTTCTCGTCCAACGACAGCGTGTACTGGCTCGTGGCACCGCTGGCGTCAGTTGTCGTCAGCGACAACCCATTCGCTCCCGCCTCGATGCTCACCTCGGTGCCGCCGAGCTGGAACGTGGCCTCCTGCCCCTGGGAGAGCAGGCTGTTCGCCTGTTCGGTCATCTGATCGATACCGTCGCCTATCGAGGTGCCGACCGATTCGATCGTCGAGGTGAGCGTTTCGCCGAGATCACCGGTCAGCGCTTCCGAGACGGTGGTAGCGAGACTGCTGACCGTCGAGGCGATGGTGGTCAAGGCCGTGTCGGAGTCGTCGGTCGTCGTCGACGAATCGTCTTTCGTCCCCGTCGCTGTCTTCACGGTCGATCCGCTCGACGTGTCACCGGTTTGCGTAGCCGCAGCAGAGGTTTGCCCAGCGGGATCCCCGGACTGACCACCCGAATCCTGGTCGCCCTTTGCCTTCGACGAGTCTCCGGCTGCCGGTTGGTCTTCCTTGGTTTGCTTGTCCTGGACAGGGGCTGATCCGGTTCCCGCCACCGACGGATAACCTCGCTCGACAACACCGGTGGCCGCTGTTTCCACAGCGGTGAACAGACCCTCGATCGCGATCTTGGTCGTGGTGCACTGGTCGTTGAAGATCCGCACCTTGTCGTTGTAGTCCGGCATGAAAACGATCGACAGCCAACGCTTACAAATGTCTTTGATAGCGTCCTTGTATTCCTTGGAAGTCGTATTTTCAATACCCACAGTGGTGTCTGCAATATCCGTCACGCCGGCCGAATTGCGGTGGGAGGTCATCGCTGTCAGCTCGCTGTCGAGGACACCGCTCCCGGTTTTCGCTCCGTCGATCACACTGTCGATACCGATCGGATCCAGTCCGCCGACCGTCGGCACCGCCTTCTGGTTCCCCCCGACGTACTTGTCCACCGAGCCGTCCATCAGTTTCAGCACCGTATCCGCCTTGGCTTTGACCAGCCCGGGGATCTGTGCCGCCGCCGCTGTCAGCGCCGCTTCGAAATTCCGCACCGCATCGCGATCTTCGCTCGCCATCGTGGCGATCCGACCGAGCTGCGCGGCAGCAGCTTCGGCGGCTGCGCCCTGCCATCCGGATTGCAGCGATTGCGCGGCCGACTGTTGCGCGGAGACTTTGGCGTCAGCCGTGGTCAACAGCTGGCGCACCGCAACGGCCGCGGCGTCCAGCTTGGTGATGCTCATCTGGCGCTCGTTGTCGTACGGTCGCACCAAGGCGTAGAAGTCGAAGCTTCCGCCGAAGGCGGCAACGTAGCGCGGACCCAGCTGTTCGAAATACTGCAGGCCCGGAGCACCGTCATCGAGAAGGTCGTCGATCGACTTGGTCACGGCCATACCTACTTCGCCGGAGCAGGGGCGGCACCGTCGAGCCCGCGCGCGGTGTTCACGTCGACAGCGGTGTACTCGACCGCCGCTTTGCCGATCGCATCCGCGAGCCCCTCGGAGGCGCTCGTCCAGACCTTGGCCCAGCTGACCACCCGCCCCAACGCCTGATCGATCTTCTGCCCGCTGCCGGTGTAAGCCTTCCCGGCGTCGGCCGCGACCCATTCCAGGGTATCGACCGCCTTCGCCGAGGTACGGGTTGCTGTCACGGTCTCCTGCACCGTGTCCACGGTCTGTTTCATCGCGACCTGGTCGACGATGAGTCCGCCGGAAGCTTTGTCGCCCATCTCCCCCACCTCCCCAACACACGGCGCCCGGATGACGCCCTACCTACTTCGACGCGCGAACCGGTCCACCGGTTCCCGCGAAATCTACTTTCCCAGATTCCCCTGATCCGTCTTCCTCCACTCCGAAGTCCCATCCGGATGCCGGTGGTACTCCCACGCCGCATAGTCCCCGTCCTCCTCGATCACCGTCACGTGGTCGGCGAGGCCGTCCTCGTCGTAGTCGGACCAGATGGTGGTGGAGTTGGGGTCGGTGTGGGTGAGGGAGTCGGCTACGCCGTCGGCGTCGAGGTCTTGGGAGGGGGAGTTGAGTTCGACGGGGCCGAGGCTGTCGAGGGATGTGTGCGCGTCGATGTCGGGTAGGCCGAAGCCGGGGATGTCGCCCGAGGTGACCATGGCTCCTCCTCAAACGGGAAACTCGCGGATGACGGCGCGGCGGAACTCCACCATCCTGTCATCCGCGAGCGGCTCACGGCCACGTCGGGTGTTATTTCTTGGGCATGATCAGCCACAGGATCAGGTAGAGCAGGAACTGGGGGCCGGGCAGCAGGCAGGAGGCGACGAAGGCGAGGCGAACGACGTTCGGGCTCCACCCGAAGTAGTCGGCGATGCCGCCGCAGACGCCTGCGATCATTTTGTCGCTGGTCGAGCGGGTGAAGCGGCGGGCGGGGGCAGTCATGATGGTGTGCCTTCCTGTCGAGCGGTGATGATTCAACTGTGCCCTCGCGTGCCGCTCCCGGCATCGGTCGACGGACCCATCCGCACCCTGATTTCGCACCACCCCATCTCAGGGTCACACCCTGAGATCGGGCAGACTCGAGCGGTGAGCACGACATTGCACGCCAGCGGCCTGTCCGCGGGACACGCCGAACGGACCCTGTTCGCCGACCTCGATTTCACCCTCGCCCCGGGCGATGTAATCGGGCTGGTCGGCGTGAACGGCGCGGGCAAGTCGACGCTGCTGCGTATGCTCGCCGAGCGCGACGCGGGTGACGGGACGATCACGCTGAGCCCGCCGGACGCCACCGTCGGCTACCTGGCGCAAGAACCGGAGCGCATCGAGGGCGAGACCGTGCTCGAATTCCTCTCCCGCCGAACGGGAGTGGCGCACGCGCAGCGGGTGATGGACGCGGCCGCCGAACGCCTCGGTGAAGGCGGAGACGACGACTACTCCCCCGCGCTGGAACACTGGCTCGCCCTCGGCGGCGCGGACCTGGAGCAGCGGGCCGAGGAGGTCGCGGCCGAACTCGGCCTCATCGATGGCCTGGCCGGTGGCCTGGACACCCCGATGACGGGCCTGTCGGGCGGCCAGGCGGCGCGTGCCGGACTGGCGTCGGTGTTGTTGTCGCGCTTCGACATTCTGCTGCTCGACGAACCGACCAACGATCTCGACCTCGACGGCCTGGAACGGCTGGAACGTTTCGTCACCGGTGTGCGGGTGCCGCTGATGGTGATCAGCCACGATCGGGAGTTCTTGGCTCGCACCGTGAATCGTGTGCTGGAACTGGACCTGGCGCAGCAGCAGTACGGCATGTACGACGGTGGGTACGAGGCGTATCTGACCGAGCGCGAGATCGCCCGCAAACACGCTCGCGAGCAGTTCGACGAATTCGCCGACACCAAAGCGGGTTTGGAGGCACGCGCCCAGATGCAGCGCAACTGGCTCGAGCACGGTGTGCGCAATGCCCGGCGCAAAGGCAAGAACGACTCGGACAAGATGGGCCGTAAAACGCGCGCCGAATCCACCGAGAAGCAGGCGGCGAAGGCTCGGCAGACGCAGCGCCGCATCGAACGGCTCGAGGTGGTCGAGGAACCGCGCAAGGAGTGGGAGCTGCGGATGGAGATCGCCACCGCCCCGCGCAGTGGTGCGGTGGTTGCCACCGCGAACAACGCGACCGTCACCCGTGGCGAGTTCACGCTCGGACCGATCACCACCCAGATCGATTGGGCGGACCGGATCGTGCTCACCGGCGCCAACGGTTCGGGCAAGTCCACCCTGCTCGGACTGCTGCTCGGCAAGATCGCTCCCGATTCCGGTTCTGCCGCTTTGGGTTCCGGTGTCGCCATCGGTGAGGTGGACCAGGCGCGTGGACTGTTCCGCGGCACCGAGCGGCTGGTCGACACCTTCGGCGCGGCCATGCCCGAATGGCCCGACGCCGATGTCCGCACGCTGCTGGCCAAGTTCGGGCTGCGCGGCCCGCACGTGATCCGGGCGTGCGACACGCTCTCACCGGGCGAACGCACCCGCGCGGCCCTGGCCTTGCTCCAGGCGCGCGGGGTGAACTTGCTGGTTCTGGACGAACCGACCAATCACCTCGACCTGCCCGCCATCGAACAGCTAGAGCAGGCGGTCGAGTCCTTCACGGGCACCCTGATTCTGGTGACGCACGACCGCCGCATGCTGGATTCTGTGCGAGCGACCCGCCGTTGGCACATGGCCGCCGGGCTGCTCACCGAGAAATAGGACACCCCATGGCATTAGGCATCGACACCCGCGTCACGCTGCTCGTCACCGGGCTCATCTTCCTGAGCGCCCTACTGCTCGGGATCTGGAAATATCGCGGCATCCGGGTCGGCGGTGCCGCCCACGTCTACGTCGACATCGCGCACCGCGCGGCCCTGTTGTATTCCTTCGCGGGCCTGGTGCTTGCCGTGTTCACCGAGCTCAGCGCCTGGCCGACGCTCGTGAATCTGGCCGCCGACCTGGTGGTTCTCGCGTTCTTCGCCGGGGCGATCGCCAGTTACGTGATGCACGGCCTGCGTCGCGACACCACCGACCAGTTCGCCGGGGAGATCTCCGGCGCGCTGAAGCTGTCGATGTACGGGCTGATCGTGGGTGAGGTCGGTGGTTTCCTCGTGCTGTTCACCGGTTTCATCGCCGGCCAGTTCTGATCAGATCGGTTGGACCACAGCCGTTTCCGCCGCACCGAACAGGTCGATATCGGACCCGAACTTGATCCCGACCAACCCGGCGACGAGCGTGGCGAGCAGGATCGCGACAACCACGATCAGCGACCGCGAGCGCGGCGAGGGCCGTGGCACCGCCACCGCACCGCTGCGCGACGTCTCGGCCTCGATGCGCTGACCGTATCCTTCGTCGCGGATCGGCACCGTCGGCGAATATCCCTGCGGCACTTCACGACACCCCGGCCGTCCGCACGCCCCACCGCAGCGGTGGGGCTCGCCGTACTCGTAGTACTGATCCTGGTAGTTGCGGGCAGGCAGCGGCGCCATGATCGGCCCCCTTCGAATCGTGCTGCGCGCCAAACTCTCCGGTGCGCCGAGCAAGCACACGCGCCACGGGCACACAGGTCCTTACGGCGTAGGCCGATAGTAGATGCAGCGACGACGGCACGCCAGCCGATCAGACGGCGGCGACCTGCTTGGCCAGGTCGTCGGCCAGCTGACGCGCCTGCGCCGGATCGGTCGCCTCGACCATCACCCGGACCAGCTGCTCGGTGCCGCTGGGGCGCAACAGCACCCGGCCCGACTCGCCGAGCATGCGCTCCGCCTCGGCCACCGCGTCGCGCACCTCGGGGGCAGCGGCGACCGCGGCCTTGTCCGACACCTTCACGTTCACCAGCACCTGCGGCACGGTGCTCATCACCGACGCCAGCTCCCCGAGCCCGCGACCGGTCTGGGCCATCCGCGCCATCAACCGCAGCCCGGTGAGCACACCGTCGCCGGTGGTGCCGTAGCGCGGGAAAACCACGTGACCCGACTGTTCGCCACCGAGACTGAACCCACCACGACGCAGCTCCTCGAGCACGTAGCGGTCGCCGACAGCGGCGGTGAGCACGCGAATTCCGGCCGCGCGCATAGCGATATGCAAACCGAGGTTGCTCATCACCGTGGCGACCAGGGTGTCTTCGACCAGTTCGCCCGACTCACGCATGGCCAGCGCGAGTACCGCCATGATCTTGTCGCCGTCGACCACCTCGCCGGCGGCGTCGACCGCGAGGCACCGGTCGGCGTCGCCGTCGAGCGCGACACCCAGGTCGGCACCGTGGGCGAGCACCGCGGCCCGGACCGCGTCCAGGTGGGTGGAACCGCAGCCGTCGTTGATGTTGAGACCGTTGGGTTCGGCGTTGATCGCGATCACCGTCGCGCCCGCCTCCCGGTACACCTGCGGCGCCACCTCGGCAGCCGCGCCGTGCGCGCAGTCGACCACGACGGTGAGCCCGGACAGGTTCTCCCCGGTCGATTCGAGCAGGTGCTCGACATAGCGTTCGTGGGTGCCCTCGACGGTGTAGTCGCCGCGCACGCGACCGATGCCCGCGCCGGTCGGGCGCACGGTGGTGCCGTCGGCGATCAGGGCCTCGATCCGCTGTTCCACGGCGTCGTCGAGCTTGTGCCCGCCCGCCGCGAAGATCTTGATGCCGTTGTCGGGCATGGGGTTGTGCGAGGCGGAGATCATCACGCCGAAGCACGCGTCGTACAGGCCGGTGAGGTAGGCGACGGCCGGGGTGGGCAGCACACCGACGGACAGCACGTCGACACCGGTGGCGGTCAGGCCCGCGGTCACCGCGGCCTCGAGCATCTCGCCGCTGGCCCGCGGGTCACGGCCGAGGACCGCGACCGGACGCTTCTTGCCCCGGCTGAGCACCTGCGCCGCCGCACCGGCGACCCGCATCGCCAGCTCCGGGCTCAAAGACTCGTTGGCGAGCCCACGAACGCCGTCCGTACCGAAAAGCTGTCCCATACCTGCCCCTTGTAGGTGGTCCATATACAGCACGAGAGCAGGCGACCAGCCGTGCTGGAAGCCTGCTCTCGCACACGTGCTCCGCAGACCGTACCGCCTCAGCCAAGGTAGGCGAAGACGGTGGTCGGCAGTGCCGAAATCAGCGCTTCGAGTACTGGGGCGCCTTACGGGCCTTCTTGAGGCCGTACTTCTTGCGCTCGGTGGCACGCGGGTCACGAGTCAGGAAGCCGGCGCGCTTGAGCGCGGGGCGATCCTCGGGGGTGACCTCGATCAGCGCGCGGGCGATAGCCAGACGCAGGGCGCCTGCCTGACCCGAGGGGCCGCCGCCGTGGAGCAGGGCGACGATGTCGAAGGACTCGGTCCGCTCGACGGTCACCAGCGGGGACTTCACCAGCTGCTGGTGCACCTTGTTCGGGAAGTAATCCTCGATGGTGCGGCCGTTGAGGGTGAAGTTGCCGGAGCCCGGAACCAGTCGCACGCGGACGACGGCTTCCTTACGGCGACCGACGGTCTGCACGGGACGATCGATGACGATCGGCTCGTAGGACGCCTCGTAGACGGCCTCGCCCTCGTCGTAGCCTTCGCCGTCTTCGACGACCTCGACCACGGTCTCGTCGACCGCGTCGAACTCTTCGGGGGTGAACTCTTCAGGAGCGGTCACTGGGCCACCTGCTTGATCTCGAACGGAACCGGCTGCTGCGCGGCGTGGGGGTGGTTCGGGCCTGCGTAGACCTTCAGCTTGCCCGCGATCGCGTTACCCAGCTTGTTCTTCGGGATCATGCCCTTGACGGCCTTCTCCACGAGACGATCGGGACGGGTCGCCAACACCTCGCCGACAGTGCGCGACTTGAGGCCGCCCGGGTGTCCGCTGTGGTGGTGGATCAGCTTGTCCTGCTTCTTGTTGCCGGAGATGGCAACCTTGTCCGCGTTGATGATGATGACGAAGTCGCCACCATCGACGTGGGGTGCGTAGGTCGGCTTGCCCTTGCCGCGCAGCAGGCCAGCGGCCTGCACGGCGAGACGGCCGAGGACTACGTCAGTGGCGTCGATGACGTACCACTTGCGGGTGACGTCACCTGCCTTGGGGCTGTACGTAGGCACAGTCGTTCCCTGTCTGTCGTCGGTGTTGCCGGCCAACTGTTATGGATCCCGTAATCGAGATTTGTCCCGGCGGCCGGTGGAGACCCGGGACATCGCGGAGACACCGAACCGCGAACGGGTCGACGTTCCACACGCCAGCGGCCAACGATACCAGTCGGGTATGACGCCCCCACAATCGGACTAGATGACCACCGGCGGGCCCGGGTCGGTGGTGCGCGCCGGACCGGGGATCAGGTAGCGCAGGTTGTCGATGCCGGGGGTGGCGCACCCGTCGGCCAGGTTGCCGTCCGCGGTCGCGATGCCCTCGGGCGGCGTGGTGTTGACATACGGGGTGAACGCGCAGTCCGAGGCGTCGGCCGCGAGGGTGGTGTCGGTCTGCCAACCGGTGGCGGCGAGCGCCAGCGCGCCGAGCACGGCGGGTGCGCCGAAGAAACCCTTCTTGACCTTGCCGAGGAGCTTTCCGCGCTGGTCGGCTTCGTCGTCGAGCGCGTGCCGCCCACCGGACTGGGCGGGCGGTCCGGCCACGAAACCGGCGGGCCCCGGCGGCTGGGCGGCGGGCGGCGCGGCCGGCGGCGCACCCCAGCCGACCTGGGCGGCATAGGCCTGCCCCGGATGCTGCGGCTCGGGGTAGTCGTCCTCGTCGAACGGCTCGGTGACCAGCAGATGCGCGGCGCCGAGCACCAGCGCGTGCATCGGGTGATCGGCCACCTGCAGCCGCTGTCCGAGGTGGTTCTGGAAGGCCAGGCGCAGCGCGTCGTTGAAGCAGACGTTGCCCGCGAGCAGCACCGTCGAGGTGTCGGCGCCGATGGAACGGGCCGCGGCCATCGCCTCGATCACCACGTTGTCGGCGGTGCGCGCGTCGCGCAGCGCCTCCGGGTTCACCGAGACCTCCACCGATTCGGTCGGCTGCTCGTCGTCACCGTGCACCGCGACGACCAGCAGCGTGCGGCCGTCGGAGTAGATGCCGGTGGCGCCGATGCCGGTGTGGTGCCGCTCGCTCGGCGGCGAGACCAGCCCGAGCGCGCGCAGGTATCCCGACAGCGCGACGCTCTCCGGTAGCGGTTCGACGACCACGTCGAGCTGTTCGACCAGCCCGGCGTAGACCTCGACCTTCTCCTCCGGCCAGCTGTCCGGATACGGCAACGCCACCAGCTGCGGCTTACCGCGCAGATACTTGCCGACGGCGGCCAGCGGGTTGTAGAGCCTGGCCCGGAACACCAGTTCGGCGGGCCAGGTGGCGCCGGCGATCACGATCTGCGGGTGCCCGAGGATGTCACGCACATCGGCGATCGCCATCCCCAGATCGGGTCGCTGCCGGTCGACACCGGCGGTGTGCAACCTGCCCGCGGCGTCGGCGAGCAGGTAGGCGGGCGGGGTGTAGGTGCCCTCCACCTGAACCGGGCGGATGGGGGTCTCACCACCACCCGCGGCGACAGACACCACATCCCACCCCAGATGCAGGGCGCCAACTCGAACGGTCACAGGCTCAAGTGTGCCCGGTCGGCGCTCGACACGCGCAGTGTGTCCGCCGAAACGGCTTCTACCTGCCCGATCATGCTGTATCCGACCGGGCAGGCTCGGGCGCCCTGCGTGGTGACGCGAGCTGCCGCCTCCGGGCGCTGACCGCTCATGCCTGCGACCGCTTCAACCGCAGGCGGGTCCAGGTGAGGAACGCCAGGGCGGAGGTGATCACGAGCACCATGACGATGTCGAGGATCCAGATGCCGACCGAGTGCGTCCACAGCGAATCGTCCTGCGCACCCCAGAACAGATTCTTCAGGTCGACGGTCGACGCACCCGACGCGTAACCCCAGCGAGCCGGGAACAGGTACGACACCTGCTCGAGGCCGACGCGGTCGGTCACCGGGATCAGACCACCGGCCATCACGAGCTGCACCATGATCATCACCACCAGCATCGGCATGACCTGCTCGTTGGACTTGGCCAGACTCGACATCAGCAGACCGAACACCACACAGCAGACCGCCGTCATGGCGATGTCGATGTAGAGCTCGATGCTGCCGTTCGGAATCAGCGACCCGGCACCGGGCGGGTTCTTGCCGAGCAAGGTGATGCCGATCAGCACCGCCGACTGCAGGAACGCGACCACGCTGAACACCGCGATCTTGGCCAGCAGGTACGCCGACGGCAGCAGCCCGACCGCCCGTTCGCGGTGGAAGATCGTCCGCTCACCGACCAGGTCACGCACGCTCAGCGTCGCACCCATGAAGCACGCGCCGAGGATGAGCACCACCAGCAGCTGCTGGGTCTCGCTACCACCGGACTTCGCGAACGACCCGTCGGGCTGGGCGACCAGCGGCCCCGCGGCGAAGCCGTTCTCACCGGGCACCACCAGCGACAACGCGCCGAGAATGAACGGCAGCACCACCAGGAACACCAGGTAACCGCGGTCGGCGAAGATCAACCGCAACTGCCTGCGCGCCAACGTACTGAACTGCCGCATGCCACTCGACTGCGGCGGCGCACCGGTGTTGCCGCGCTGCAACGGCTGCGGCGGCGGTGGCGGTGGCACATAGGCCTGCCTGGACCGATACGCCGCGAAGGCCTGGTCCGGGTTGGCCGCGACATTGGCGAAGATCTCGGCCCAGTCGCTGGTGCCCATCGCCGCACCGACGCCACCGGGGTGGCCGGCGAACGCGGTCTTGCCGCCGGGCGCGAGCAGCACCACCTGGTCACACATGTCCAGGCAGGCCACGGAGTGGGTGACCACGATGACAACGCGACCGGCGTCGGCCAGTTCGCGCAGCATCTGCATGACCTGCCGGTCCAGCGCCGGATCGAGGCCCGAGGTCGGCTCGTCGAGGATCAGCAGCGACGGACCGGTGAGCAGCTCCATCGCCACCGACGCGCGCTTGCGCTGACCGCCGGAGAGCCGGTCGACCCGGGTATCGGCGTGCTGGGTGAGCGAAAGCTCTTGCAACACACCGTCGATCACCTGCTGACGGTCGGCCTTGGTGGTATCGGGCGGCAGCCGCAGCTCGGCGGCGAAACCGAGGGCCTGGCGGACGGTGAGCTGACGGTGCAGCACATCGTCCTGCGGGACCATGCCGATACGCGAACGCAGCGCCTCGTATTCGGCGTGCAGGTTGCGGCCCTCGAAGGTGACCACACCGCCCGAGGGCTGGGTATTGCCCGCGATCAGCTTCGACAGCGTCGACTTGCCCGCGCCCGATGGGCCGATCAGCGCAGTGAGCGTGCCACGCCCCGCCTGCATGTTCACATCGACGAGCAGCTGCTTGTTGCCCTCGACGGTGAACCCGACCCCGTGCACCGTGAGACCCAGCTCGGCGACCGGCTTCTGCCGGTGCACCAGCGCACCCTGCGCGACGACGAAGTCGATGTTGCCGATGGTGACGATGTCACGCTCGCGCAGCACCGTGCGCTGCTGACGGTGACCGTTGACGAAGGTGCCGTTGGCCGACCCGAGGTCCTCGACGACCAGCCCCTCCGGTGAGGAAACCAGCCGCGCGTGCTTGCGCGAGGCCAGCGGGTCGTTCACCACGATCTGGTTGTCGGAGGTGCGGCCGATGCTCAGGCCGCCGGGCGGGATGCGGTCACCGCGCGCCACCGGTTCGGTCGAGGCCGCCTTGCGCACCGGCGGCAGCATCGAGGAGTCGGCGCGGCGGGTCATATTGATGTTGTCCTGCGGCGCGACCGGCTGCGACGGCAGCTGCGAGGTCGGCACGTACTGCGGCCGGGCGGGTGGTTGCTGCTGTTGAGGCGTCGGATGTGACGGTGGCTGGAAGGCGGGACGCTGCGGCGGACGATGCTGCGGTTGCTGCTGCGAAGGCGGCGCCACCATGGTCGCCGCGTGCCGCGATCCCGCCCCCGGCGCCGCGGGCACGAGGTGCAACAGTGGCCCGCTGATCGCGTCGCCCAGGCGTACCTGGGTCGGCCGGTCGATCGAGACCGGCTGACTCAGCCTGCGTGCGTCGACGAAAACGCCGTTGGTGCTGCCGTTGTCGGCGAGTACCCAGGCGCCGTTGCTGAAGCGCAGAGTGGCGTGCACGCGCGAGACCAGCGGACTGTCCACGAACAGGGTGACCTCGGGCGCACGGCCCATGGTGATCTGCTGGCTCGCTTCGAAGACTCGTTCGGTTCCATCATGGCGCACGGTGATGGTCTGCGCCCCCGGTGAAGACATGGAGCGGATACTATGCCATCGCCCGGACATCGGCGGTGCCCCCGAGACGGCTTCACACCCGATCCGGCGACCGACCTGCACGTGTATCCGGCCGACCAGGGGGACCGATGCCGAAAGGCCAAGTGCTCGTTGCCATCACCGCCGTGCTATGCGCACTGCTGAGTGTGGGCTGCACACGGGCGGTCGACGGCCGCGCGGTCTCGATCTACGACGACCCCTTCCGGGTGGCCGGTTTGCCGACCACCGGCGGCCCGAACGGCCCACGACCGGGGGTCGCAGATTCCTCGCTCACGGCGTCCAACGGTGACGGCGGCGAGGTCGACGCCCTCGCCCTCAACGCCATCGAGGACATCCAGACCTACTGGGAGTCGGTGTTCGGCACCGAGTTCCGTGGTGAGACGTTCGACCCGGTCACCACCCTCATCTCCTGGGACGCGCGCGCCCCACGAAACTCGGCGGTCGAGTTCTGCAAGGAAACCACCTACCACCTGGTGAACGCCGCCTACTGCCGCAGCGACAACTCCATCGGCTGGGACCGCGCGATGCTGCTGCCCACGATGAGCGAGACCTTCGGCCCGATGTCGGTGGTGATGGTGCTCGCCCACGAATACGGGCACGCCATCCAGACCATGGCCAAGATGGTCACCAAGAAGACCCCGGTACTGGTGAAGGAACAGCAGGCCGACTGTTTCGCCGGTGCGTTCATGCGCCATGTCGCCGAGGGCAAGTCGAAGCACTTCACGATCAACACCTCCGACGGCCTCAATTCCGTGCTGGCCGCGACGGTTTCGATTCGCGATTCCGATCCCGACGATCCGGAGAGCGTGCACGGTTCGGCGTTCGAGCGGGTCACGGCGGTGCAGATCGGTTTCACCGACGGTGCGCGCGGCTGCAAGGGCATCGACGAGGACGAGATCGAATCGCGCCGTGGCAATCTGCCGCAGAGTTTCTCCGGCGACCAGGGACGCGGCGAATACCCGATCACCCAGAGCAATCTGGTGGAGCTGAGCAAGGCACTGCAGGCGATTCTGCCGGTCCAGCAATCACCCTCCTACGACTACTCGGGATCGCAGGTGGAGTGCGACGACGGTGCCGTCACCGACCCGGTCACCTACTGCCCCACGAAGAACGTGATCGCCACCGACGTGCCCGGCCTGGCCGAACGCGGTTCCGCCGACGACAGCGACGACGGCCCGCTCCCGGTGAAGGTGAGCGGCGACTACAACGGCTACGTCCTGTTCATCTCCCGCTACACCCTTGCCGTGCAGCGCAGCAACGGCCAAGCGCTCACCGGCGCGAAGACGGGCCTGCGCGCGGCCTGCCTGTCGGGAGTGGTCACCGGCAAACTCGCCGAGCCCGGCCGTCCGGTCAGCCAGGGCGACATCCAGCTCTCGGCGGGCGACCTCGACGAGGCGGTCTCCGGCCTGCTCACCGACGGCCTCGCCGCCAGTGACGCCGAAGGCAACACCGTCCCCAGCGGCTTCTCCCGCGTCGACGCCTTCCGCGCGGGCGTCCTCAACGGCGCGACGACCTGCGAGTCGCGCTACAGCTGACTCAGCCGAAGGGCGGCGGGGCGGCGGGTTCGTAGCGCAGGACCCGGTTGCCGATCATGATCTCGGTGCCGGGGACGAGCACCAGCGGCTGGTTCGGGGTGAGCCGGATCCAGTCGCGATAGCCGGGCGGCCTGCTGCGAGTTCCGTTGGTGGAACCGCGATCCAGCAGTTGCACGTCCCAATTCACCAGGTGCACTTCGGCATGCGCGCGTGACATGCCGCCGGAGGTGTCGTCGATGCGCAACGGGATCAGGCCACGTTGCGCCGCTTCGGAATTCTCCGGATCGCGCCCGATCACCGCGTCGGCTGCCAGCAGGTAGGTCATGCCATCGTCGAGGACGAGCATGCCGAGCGGCGGGCGGACCACTTCGGCCAGTGCCTGGGTCTGGTCGACCGGCATGCCGCACACCGTGCAGAACGCCGAGCGCGGATCGCTGGGATGCGCACGCGCGCACTTGAATCCCATCACCTTCACCGTCAGCACCGTCGAACGGGCCGTCGCCTCGAGCCTGCGCTGCAGATCGGGGTCGGGCTCGGGGGCGGGATTGGTCCCGGCGGTGCGGGTTTCCGCGTTGTGCGGGTCGACGAGGTCGTGGTTGGTTCCGGTCACCGCGTCCAACATGGAGGTCGCCGGCTGCATCCCCGTCGCAGGCGCCTCGGCCGGGCGCGAATCCTGTTGCGGTGGGCGCGGTTCCCGATCGATGCGGGCAGTGGGCGGCGGCAGACGTCGGGCGCCGGGGTCGGCGGTGCGCACCCGGCTTCGCACATCGTTGGCCCACACCACGGCCCCGGCCGCCTGCGCGATGCCTTCGACCAGCCAGCCGATGCCGCGTTCGGCGGGCAGGTCGGGGATGCGGCCCTTGGCATCGTCGACGAACAGCGCCACGCCTTTGGCGGGTTCGGAGGCCACCCGGTCGACGGTGAACGCCGCGTCACTACCCCGGTAGTACTCGGGGCCCCGATCGCCTGCGAGCACGGCGGTCACCGCGCCGTGCAGGAAGATCGCGACACCGCCGTTGTCGGCGGCCGAGAGCACCCCGAAGTCGATCGGCACGCCCGGCGAGATCTGCTCGGCATGCTTCATCAGCCACCGGGTGGCCTCCCGCGCGACCGAGGCGCCCGGCCCGCCCGGTTCCGCCTCCACCGCGGTGCGGACGAGCTCGGCCAGCGATTCCAGTGCGACAGCGGCGGTGGATTCCGGGGTGAGACGTCCGGGCTGCCGGTGCGCCACCGCGATCACCGCTCCCGCCACGTGCGCCACGGCATGAGTGCCCGGCACGATTTCGACCTGCCGATCCCTCACAGGTATCGGCCTCCACCGGAACCACGCAGCAGGGTCGTCGACATGACATCCAGACTATGGCAAAGCACCACACTTAGGGCCCCCTGGGCGGGCTTGTTCCGGTAACTTCACACCTACAGCGGGAGGAACACCGAGGGGCAGCCATGATCAGGATCCGCGTCGCGTTCGCATTGTCGGCAGTCACGATCGCCCTCACGGGCTGCGCGGTGAGTGGCACCCCCGTCGCAGGTGAGATCGATGTGCGCAAACTCGAGGTGGGGACCTTCGCCGTCGAGAAGCGTTCCCACGATGAAAAGGCCGGTAGCGCAGGTCCGCTCGTGGAGGGAATGCGGATGTCGGGCGCCGTGCCGCCGACGGTCCGGATCGATCCGTCGATGTCGTACGGGCGCGGGTCGACCGTGATCCCGTCGGTGGAACGCGCACTCGACTTCATCGCCAATGTGTCGCGTCCGGTGCTCGAGAACCGCAAGTTCGTCACCGGCTATGTGACGCTCGGTGCCGACCGTGCCGATCCCGACGGCAGCAAACGTCCCGGTACCGACGCCACCGCCATCACCACCGCGGTGCTGCGTTTTCCCGACAGCGCCTCGGCCACGCTGGCCGCCCGCGAACTCGAGGACGTCGATCTCGCCGTCTCCCCGGACAACCGCAAGCTCGCCTCGACCAAATATCCCGAGGCATATGTGCATTGGCGTCCGGGCATCCCCACCGTCGGTGCCTTCCACGCGCACAAGGAATTCGTGATCTCGCTGTTCGTGCAGCGGCCGCGCGCCGACGCCGACGACCTCGTGTCCTGGATCGATATGTCGCTGGAAGCGAGTCTGGCTCAGCTCGCGAAGTTCACCCCGACCCCCTACGACAAGCTCGCCGACCTGCCCGTCGACCCCGACGGCCTGCTGGCCCGGGCCGTCGTCGAAGACACCACCGAAACCGAGCCCGACCAGAGCACCTTCGCCGTGTACAGCCCCGAGCACATCGTGAGCCGGGTCGACGACGAGACCGCCCGCGAACGCCTCCTCGAAGCCGCGGGCGCCGACCGGTACGCCCTGGTCGAAGGCGGCGCCATCGCCCGCGTCCGCGATCAGGCGGGGGCCGAAGCGCTGATGCAGGGCTTCATCGACTCGGCCGAGCACTACGATTCCGTGCCCGCGCCCACCGATGTGCCCGGCGCCAAATGCTTCGAACTCAATTCGAAGGGCGACTCCGACGTCGATTCCGAATACCGCTGCTACGTTCCGTACAAGCGGTACCTGGCCATTGTCGGTGCCGAGCAGGAATCCGAGATCCGGCAGAAAGTGGCCGCCCAATACGCACTGCTGGCCAACAGTTTGTAGGTCGGCAGAACGGGTTACTATTCCGCCGACCATCGTTTCGGGGAGGAATGATCGCCGTGCCGTCGAGGAAACCGTCCTGCGCCGCACTGGCGACCGTCCTGCTCACCGGCCTGCTGGCGTGCGGTTCCGGGGAGGAACCGGCCTCGGCCAGTGATCCGCCGGTCGACCTGGCCACCCTCGATGTGGGCAACTACCCGACGCAGCCACGGGTGGTCGGCGCCGTCGCGAGCATGGATCAGGCCCGGTTCATCGAGGCCGAACGCCTCGGCGATCACGTCCCCGCCCCCGCCGATATCGATCCCCGGTTCATTCACACCAACCCGTCGATCGCCTCGGTGTTCATCGATCCCGGGGCCGCGCTCGGCAAGATCATGGCCGTCGACCGGTTCGGCGAGGTCGCCCCCGACTTCATCGGCGGATTCGTGAGTTCGGCCCAGACCGCGCCCGACAACCACGGCATCGACATGGTCAACGCCGTCATGATCTTCCCCGACGCGCAGAAGGCCACTGCCGCCGCGACCGCGCTCGAGCAACTCGACTTCGGCTACGCGCCCAACAATCAGCCGATCGAGATACCGGGATACCCTGCGGCGAAGGCACATTGGCAGCCCGACCAGCAGTCGATCGGATCGTGGTTCGCCACCGGGCATCTGGTGATCTACACCTGGTTCTACGACTATCTGAAGATCTGGCTCGGCAAGGTCGACAAGCAGGCCTTGCTCGAACTGACCCGCAAGAGTCTCGACACCATCGTGGCATCGGTCGCGAACTTCACTCCCACAGTCGATCTGATGACTCTGCAGCGTGACCGCGAAGGCATGCTCGGCCGCACCGCGCCCCGCCCACGCGAGGATTCCTGGCTCAACCCGCCCGGCGTCTACGCGGGCCGCACCGCCCGCCATTTCACCTCCGACCCGGTGAGTACGACCGCGATGATCACCGACAACGGCGTGGACCTGTACGCCAGTGACGGCGCCGATGTCTACCGGGCGCGCGATATCGCGGGCGCCCAGGCCGTGCGCGACGAATTGGGCGGTCTCACCCGCAAATTCACCGCCGCCGACCCACCGAAGAATCTCCCGAGCGCCAAATGCAAGGAATACATCGGTCGAAATCAGCGCTTCGCGATCCGCTTCTATTGCGCGGTCTCCTACGACCGCTACGCCGCGTACGTGTGGTCCAACCAGCTCCTCGACGTGCAACAACGCGCCGCCGCCCAGTACGCCCTGCTGGTGAACGCGTCATGAGGATCCGCCGTTTCGCGATCGCCGTGTTCGCCGTCGTCCTCGCGGGCTGTGGTTCCGAGGTCACCGGTACCGCGCTGCCCGGCGAGATCGATATCCGGACCTTGGATGTCGGCAGCTTCCCCACCGAACCGGTGAACGCCCACGACGACGATCCCGTCCCCGACTTCTACGAGATGTACAACGTGGCCGGTATGCGTATCGCCGGTCACGTCATCGACGCCGCGGCCATCGATCCGCAGATGAAGTACGGCACCGGCGCCCGCGCCTTCTCCGACGGCACAACCCCGTGGGAGCTCGGCGATTACGACGTCGTCGAACCGCTCGCCGAAAAGCACAAAATGCTCTACGGATTCCTGTCCACCGGCGCCTCGACCGACTCCACCGTGAGCTCGACCGGGTGGCCGTTCAAGGAACCGACGAACAGATTCACCGCCGCCACCATGGTGCTGCAATTCCCCGACGCCGCCCGTGCCACCGCCGCGGCCCAGGAATTCCACGACGCCGACCTCGCCTCCCACGCGGGCCGCAACCAGCCCGTCAGCATCCCCGGCTACCCCGCCGCCCGCTCCCACTGGCGCCCCGACTCGCCGTTCCTGCGCACCCTGCTCCCCCACGGCCCGTACGTGCTCGCGTTCCTGATCTCGGTCGACAAACCCGACCTCGACGCCCTCACCACCCGGGCCGCCACCGCCTACGACAAGCAGATCGGCGCGCTGGCCGACGTCCCCGTCCTCACCGACGAAGAGCTCTACACCCTCCCGTTCGACCCCGACCACCTGCTGGTCCGCACCCTCAACCCCGACCAGTTCACCTTCCCCGAAGGCGACGGCGCCCACACGGTCACCACCAGGGCGGGCGCCCTCCACTTCGCCGGCGCCCCCGGCGTCCCGCTCTCCCCCGAACGCGACCGCCTCGCCGAGCAATTCGCCGCGATGAACGCCGAACAGGTCGCCTTCTCGCACGGTTCGATGACCATCCGCACCGCCGACCAGGCCTCGGCCCTGCGTGCGGTCACCGAAAAGCTCCTCCCCAACCACGCCAAAGCCGACGCGGCGCCACCACCAAATCTGCCGCACGCGGCCTGCACCGAGAACCGAACCCTCGACGGGGCCAAACGTTTCAGCTGTGTGGTGGCGTACAAGCAGTACGTGGGTGTCGTCGGCGGCAACCAGTTGCTCGACGCGCACCAGCGCGCGGCGGCGCAGTACGCGCTGTTCGCCAATACCCGATGACCGCCCCGCCCACGCCCGTTTCGCTATGCTCCGGCCCGAGCGGGACAGGATGCACCGAGTCAGGAGAGCGTGAGATATGGCGATGAGCCCCGGCACCATCGTCGGCGGGTACCGGATCATCCGGAAGCTCGGCGCGGGCGGGATGGGCTCGGTCTATCTCGCGGCCCACCCCAGCCTGCCCCGCACCGACGCCCTGAAGATTCTCAGCGCCGAACTCAGCAACGACCCCGAGTTCCGTGCCCGCTTCGAGCGGGAGGCGAATCTGGCTGCCGGACTGGATCATCCGAATATCGTCTCGGTCTTCAACCGCGGCGAGGAACACGGCCAGCTGTGGATCGCCATGCAGTTCGTCGAGGGCACCGACGCCGCCGCCGAACTCGCCCGCGACCCGCAGGCCATGACCCCGCTGCGCGCCCTGCGTATCACCACCGAGGTCGGCAAGGGCCTGGATTTCGCGCACCGGCGCGGTCTGCTCCATCGCGATGTCAAACCCGCGAACTTCCTGCTGTCGAGCAGCTACGGCGACGAAGAGCGCGTCCTGCTCACCGACTTCGGCGTCGCGAAGTCGACCGACGACGCCTCCGAACTCACCCAGACCGGCAACTTCCTCGCCACCATCGCCTACGCGCCACCGGAACAGCTGTCGGGCGCGCACCTCGATCACCGCGCCGACATCTACAGTCTCGCCTGCTCGTTCTTCAAGCTCCTCACCGGCCGAAACCCGTTCCCCGCAACGCAACCGGCCATGGTGATGATGGGTCACCTGCACGAACCGCCGCCGCGGCCGACCGCGGTGCGCCCCGGTCTGCCGCCCGCGATCGACCACGTCATCGCCCGCGCCATGGCCAAGAACCCGAACGAGCGGTTCGGCACCTGCCGCGAATTCACCGACGCCGCGACCGCCGCCCTGGTCCCCGGTTCGCACCCCACCGGCCACCACACCGCCCCCACCTACCCCGTGCAGGTGCCGCAGCAGTGGTCACCCACGCCGACCGGCGCCGTCGCTCCCGCCCCCGCGAAATCCAAGAACAAACTGCTGCTCGCGGGCGCGTCGGTAGTGGCCGTCATCGCGGTCGCCGCCGGCATCGGTATCTGGGCCTCGAGCGGCGAATCCACCCCGCCCGGCCCCGCGCCCAGCACC
>NZ_JACBIU010000055.1:0-17527 GCF_013839555.1 Nocardia sp. GTS18
GGCGGATCGACAGGGGTGGGGTGTGTCGGGCAGGATGGGGCGCGCACACAGACGTGGGAGGAGCTCCAGGAGATGCTGCGGTTGATCATCGGCGTAGCGGCCGGGTATGTGCTCGGCACGAAGGCCGGGCGGGCGCGCTATGAGCAGATCAGTGCGGCGACACGGGCGGTGACGGGTAGCCCCGTGACGAAGAAGCTGGTGTCGGTGGGCAGACAGAAGCTGTCGGACAAGCTGAGCACTCAGCCGAAGCTGGAGCCGATGGAGCCGCTCGACGAGCGGACCACGGTGATGGTGCCGCACAACCAGCTGCGCCGGGGGCGCTAGACGCCGGTGACGTTGGGGTCGTTGCCCATCGCTCGCTGACCCAGGTCCTTGCGGTACGCCTCGAGGGCCACCAGGTCGCCGAACAGCTCCATGTAACCGTCGGGCTGATCGGACGCCGACATGCGCTGCAGGCGCGACTTCAGCTCGGCGATCTGGCGGCCCACCCAGATCTCCTGCACGCGGGCGAGCACCCCGGAGATGAGCCGCGGCACGTCCTCCTGGGTGCGGACGGGCAGCTGTTCGTTGGCCAGCTCCGAGACGAGGGCCCGGATGAGCAGGTCCTCGCTCTGATCGGCCACTGCGGCGACCCACTCGGCGCCGGTGAGACCCGATGCGGTGCCGCCGGCTTTCGCGATCATCAACCGGACCATCACGTAGGCGGGGTGGATGAACGCGTCGGCCTCGACGTCGTCGAAGGCCGGGCCCGCGATCCCCGGGTATTGCAGAGCCGCGCACAGGCTTTGGCGCTGGGCGAGCAACGTCGGCTCGCGGGGGTCGGGGCGGGCCGAGTCGCCGTTGCCGCGGGCGGGCGCGACGGGCCGTGGTGCGACGGCGCCGCGGCGGCCACCCTTGTCGTCGGCGGGCGCCGCGCCGCCGCGGAAGTGTTTGCGAGCTTCGTCACCGACCTGGCGCACCAGGGACTGGATGTCGTCCACGCCGAGCCAGCCGGCCAGCTTCGTCGCATAACCCTTGCGGGTCGCGTTGTCCTTGATCTGGGCGACCACCGGAACCGCGCGCCGACGCGCCTCGACCTGTCCTTCGACCGTGTCGAGGTTGTATTCGGCGAGCACGCCGCGAATCACGAACTCGTAGAGCGGGGTTCGGCGGGCGACGAGGTCGCGAACGGCGGAGTCGCCCGAGCGCTGACGCAGCTCGCACGGATCCTGCCCGTCGGGCGCCACCGCGATATAGGTCTGTCCGGCGAGCCGCTGGTCGCCGCTGAAGGCCTTCAGCGCGGCCGCCTGGCCCGCCGCGTCGCCGTCGAAGGTGTAGATGATCTCGCCGCGCCAGAAGTTGTCGTCCATGAGCAGCCTGCGCAGCACCTGCAGGTGTTCTTCGCCGAAGGCCGTTCCGCAGGAGGCGACGGCGGTCTTCACCCCGGCCAGGTGCATCGCCATCACGTCGGTGTATCCCTCGACGACGACGGCCTGATGTCCCTTGGCGATCTCGCGCTTGGCGTGATCGAGGCCGAACAACACCTGAGACTTCTTGTACAGCAACGTTTCCGGCGTATTCACGTACTTGCCGGGCATGGTGTCGTCGTCGAAGATCTTGCGGGCGCCGAACCCGATCACCTCACCACCGAGGTTGCGGATAGGCCACAACAGCCTGCGGTGGAAACGGTCGATCGGGCCGCGTTTGCCCTGCTTGGACAGCCCGGCCGCTTCCAGTTCCTTGAACTCGAAACCCAGGCGCTGCAGGTGTTTGGTGAGGGTGTCCCAGCCCGCGGGCGCGTAACCGCAGCCGAACTGCTGCCAGACGGCCTGATCGAAGTTGCGGTCGGTCAGGTACTTGCGGGCGGCCTCGGCCTCGGGTTCGTACAGGCGCGCGGCGTAGAACTCCTGCGCGGCGGCGTTGGCGGCGACCAGCCGGGAGCGGGTGCCGCGGTCGCGCTGCACCGAGGTGCCGCCGCCCTCGTAGTTGATCTGGTAGCCGATGCGGTCGGCCATCTGCTCGACGGCCTCGACGAAACCGATGTGCTCGATCTGCTGTAGGAACTTGTAGACGTCACCGCCCTCGCCACAGCCGAAGCAGTGGAACAGGCCGTGATTGGGCCGCACATGGAACGACGGGGACTTCTCGTCGTGGAACGGGCACAGGCCTTTGATCGAGTCGGCACCGGCGCGTTTGAGCGCCACGTACTCTCCGACAACGTCTTCGATCCGGACACGTTCACGGATCGCCGCGATATCGCGATCTGGGATTCGTCCGGCCACGCGGCAAGTCTAGTGGGTCCAGGTCAGCGGCAGTCCAGCGCGGTCGCGACCCGCTCGAAGCGGCTTTCGGTGTAGGAGGCGATCTGGTCGATCACCACGCGCACCCGGGCGGTGTCGTCGGTGGCGGCGTTCCACCAGGGCAGCATCTGGTCGTCGAGGTGGGCCGGAGCGGTGGTGAGCAGGCGGTCCGCGACGGCCTGGACACGTTCGCGCTGGGTCTGCTGCCTGGCCAGGTGCCCGCGATCGGAACGCACGTACCGCAGCGCGACCGTCTTGAGCACGGCCACCTCGGCCGCGACCACCGGCGGCACGATCAGATCGGCCTCGTAGCGCGTCAGCGGGCCCGGCCCGGCGTGCTCCTGGGTGGCGACGATGGCGGCGGTGGCGAAGCGCCCGACCAGTTCACTGGTGAGCCGTTTCAAGGCGACCGACGCGGCGAAGGTGCCGTCGTAGCCCGCCGCCTCGGCGACCACGCCGAGTTCGGACAGCCGTTGCGCGGCGGCGGCCAGGGCATCGATCGACTGGTCGGGGTGTTCGCCGTGGCCCTGTTCGGCCAGGGCCGCCTGTTCGGCGGGGTCGGCGAGGGCGCGCAGATCGATGCGGCCGACGATCACGCCGTCCTCCACATCGTGCACGGAGTACGCCACGTCGTCGGACCAGTCCATGATCTGGCATTCCAGGCTCTGCTTGCGCTCGGGAGCGTCCTTGCGCACCCACGCCAAGCGCTCCAGGTCGTCGACGTAGGCGCCGAACTTGGTGCCGGAACCGCTTCTGCCCCACGGATATTTGAGGGTGGCGTCGAGGGCGGCGCGGGTGAGGTTGAGTCCGGCGCTCTCGCCCTCGGCGTCGAGGACCTTGGGCTCGAGGCGGGTGAGGATGCGCAGGTTCTGGGCGTTGCCCTCGAAACCGCCGTAGGCGTCGGCGAATTCGTCGAGGGCGCGTTCGCCGTTGTGGCCGTAGGGCGGGTGGCCGATGTCGTGGGCGAGACCGGCCAGGTCGGCGAGGTCCGGGTCGGCGCCGATGCCGTCGGCGATGCTGCGTCCGATCTGGGCGACCTCGAGCGAATGGGTGAGCCGGGTGCGCGGGGTGTCGCCTTCGCGCGGGCCCATGACCTGGGTCTTGTCGGCGAGGCGACGCAGCGCGGCCGAGTGCAGCACGCGCGCCCTGTCCCGGGAGAATTCGCTGCGGTGGCCCTTGCCCGCCGCACCCGGCCAGGCGATTTTGCCCGGTTCGGTGACCATGCGTTCGCGGTCGTGCGGGGTGTAGGTATCGGTCATCTCACTGTCCCGCCTCGTAAGGGAAATCTGCCGAGAAATGAGTGAGCTGGTACCACAGCAGCGCACCGGTCTCGCGGGCGATGCCGTGGAATTGTGACTCCCTCGTGTAGACGGCCGGCCCGGTGCGGGTTGGTGCGGTCCAGGCGTGCAGACCGGCGTCTCGCGCCATCGTCCTGGTTCGCAGTGAATGCCACGGGTCGCTCACGAGTACGGCCGATGACAAGCCGTTCTCGTGCATGGCGGCGGCGACGGCTTCGATGCTGCGCAGCGTGTCGGATCCCGTTTCGACGGCGAGGATGTCGGCGCTCGGCACACCCTTGTCCTCGAGATATTGCTTGCCCGAGGCGGCTTCGGTGTAGAGGTCGCCCTCCTGCTTGCCACCGACGGTGATCACCAGGGGCGCCACACCCGTCTCGTAGAGCCGCCACGCCTGGTACAGCCTGGCCTCGAAGACCGACGACGGCGTCCCCGAGTACTGGGCCGCGCCGAGCACCACGATCGCGTCGGCCGGGGTGTGGTCGTCGATCCGCGCGACCTGCCACACCCGGAACGCCGTCCCGCCGACCAGCACCAAGCCCATCACGATCGCGCCGGCGACCAGCCTGGTGATCCAGATCGAGACCGTCGAGAGCAGGCCGCGCCGGTGCCGGGCATCCGGAGCGGGCACAGTCGTGCGCGAAGAACCCGATTTCACCTTGCTCAGTCTGCCAGGTGGCACCGACCGGCCGTCGGCTCAGCGGTCACTACTGAATTCCGGTCCGGTGAACGACGCGCCGTGCCCGGCCGGCCTCGGACTACCAGCCGCGGGCCCGCCACTCGGGCAGCTGGGGTCGCTCCGTGCCGAGGGTGGTGTCGTCGCCGTGACCGGGGTAGACGACGGTGTCGTCCGGGTAGCGGTCGAACAGTTTGGTGGTCACATCGGTGAGCAGGGAGTCGAAATCCTCGGCGTTGTGCGTTTTTCCCACGCCGCCTGGGAACAGGGAGTCACCGGTGAACAGGTGAGTGCGGCCCGCGCCGTCGGTCAGGGCCAGCGCGATCGAGCCAGGGGTGTGGCCGCGCAGGTGGATGACGGTGAGGGTGAGTTCGCCCAGTTCGATGGTCTCGCCGTCGGCGAGGAGGCGGTCGGGGGTGACCGGCAGCGGTTCGGCGTCGAGGGGGTGCGCGGCCGACGGGACGGCGAGGGCGCCTGCCACATCCGCCAGCGCCCACCAGTGGTCGGGGTGCTGGTGGGTGGTGACGATGAGTTCGACCTGCCCCTCGGCCTCCTGGTTCACCAGTTCGAGGATGCGGCTCGCCTCGTTGGCGGCGTCGATCAGCAGGGTTGATCCGGTGGCGGCGCATCGCACCAGGTAGGTGTTGTTGTTCATGGCGCCGACGGCCATTTTCACGATGCGGGCGCCGGGTACTTCGCGCTGGTTGGCGTCGCCGCCGGGGGCGACCTGACCGGTGTAGCGAGCATCGACAGTGACCATGCCCCCGATGGTAATGAGGCACGCGCCGCCCTGTCGTACCCGTCTCACTCGGCCCGGGCCGTTAGATTCGACTCATGCCGCTGCCGAGGAAGAGTCCGCATATCCGATCGGTGAGGTGCGTCGAGCGAGCCCGCACGTCCGATCGATCAGCGGCTGGGCAACACTGGGGCGCGGACACGGGGAAGCGCTTCGTCGCGAATTTGCTCGGCGCGTTGCTGCTTCTGCTGTGTGCCCCGGCGGCCGGTGCGGAGCCACCGACACGGATGGGTCCGCAACTGGTCGACTCCGCCGACGTGCTCGGCCCGGCAGACGAACAACAGGTGCTCGGCGCCATCGATACCCTCTACCGCGATCACCAGGTGAAACTCTGGCTCGTCTACGTCCACGACTTCGGGTCCATGTCCGCCCGCGATTGGGCCGCGCGCACGGCCGAGCTCTCCGATTTCGGCGATCGCGATCTGCTGCTCGCGGTGGCCGTCGACGATCGCGGCTACTGGTTCGACGGCACCCCACCCGCGAGCATCACCGA
The DNA here is from genome assembly GCF_013839555.1 of Nocardia sp. GTS18. Taxonomy (NCBI): domain Bacteria; kingdom Bacillati; phylum Actinomycetota; class Actinomycetes; order Mycobacteriales; family Nocardiaceae; genus Nocardia; species Nocardia sp. GTS18. Next base: position 5,540 of record NZ_JACBIU010000055.1, read on the forward strand.
CGCCGAGGTGGAGTCGCTGCTGGCCGACACGGTGGAACCCGATCTGCGCGAACAGAAATGGGCACAGGCGGGGATCGACACCGCCGAGGGGCTCGGGGCGGCGGCGCGCGGTGGTGGCGCATCGTGGGGTGTGCTGGTGTTGATAGCACTGGCCGTGGTGGTGGCGGCCGGTCTGCTCGCTCTGGTCATGCGCAGGCGTCGCCAGACCAAGGACCGGGCGGAACTCGCGACAGCACGCGGCATGGACCCCACCGATTCGGCTGCGCTGTCGCGTCTTTCGCTGCCGACCCTGCACGCGTTGTCGAAGGAACGCCTGGTCGAGATCGACGACGCGGTGCGGACGAGCGAGGAGGAATTGGCGCTGGCGACCGGCGAATTCGGCGAGACGGCGGTGACCCCGTTCCGAAACGCCCTCGACGCGGCTCGCGCGGCGACCGCGAAGGCGTTCGCCCTCCGTCAGCAACTCGACGACGCCGTTCCCGAAACGCCCGACCAGCAGCGCGTTCTGCTGCTGGACCTGCTGTCGACCACCGGCACGGCCGACCGCGAACTCGACGCCCAGGTGGCCGACTTCGACGCTATGCGCGATCTGCTCATCGACGCGCCCGCCCGCCTCGACGCTCTCACCCGCACCGTCGTCGAGCTCACCGCGCGCCTGCCCGCCGCCGACACCGAACTGGCCCGGCTCGACGCGACCTATCCCCCGACGATGCTGACCTCCGTGCGCGACAACGTGCGCATGGCCCGCGAGCGAATCACCTTCGCCCAGACCAATATCGACGCCGCCCGCGATGTACTCACGAAACCGGCCGGGCAGCAGGGTGGTGCGGTGGCGGCGATCCGCGCGGCCGAAGCCGCTCTCGGCCAGGCTCGCACGCTGCTCGACACCGTCGAGCACGCCGCGGCCGACATCCAGCAGGCACGCGACGGATTGCCCGCCGCCCTGGACGAATTGCGCGCCGATCTCGCCGCCGCGTCCACCCTGACCGAATTCGGTGGCACCCAGCTCAGCGGCGCGATGGCCACCGCCACCACCACCCTGAACACGGTGGACGACGCCGATCCGCTCGGCGCCTTCCACGAGGTGGTCACTGCCGACGCCGACCTCGACCGAGCCATCGCCGCCGCCTCGGACCGCAAGCTCGCCGTCGAGGACCTGCGCCGCCGGCTCGACCGCACACTGCTCGACGCGACCAGCCGTATCGATGCCGCCTCGTCGTTCATCACCACGCGGCGCGGCGGTGTCGACGCCGAGGCGCGCACCCGGCTGGCGGAGGCACAACGTCATCTCGGACAGGCGCGGCAACAGGCAGGTACCGATCCCGAACTGGCGTTGCGGAGCGCACAGGCCGCCGCCGAATTGGGCGGGCGGGCCCTGCAACAGGCGGAGGCGAGCGTACGGACCTGGGAGACAAGACAACCCATGTCCGGAAGTGGGCAGACCGGTGCGGTGCTCGGCGGGATCCTGCTCGACAGTCTGCTGCGCGGGGCGATCAGTGGCTCGCGTGGGGGCGGGTACGGCTCACGCGGGGGCGGGTACCGGCCCGGATCGTTCGGCGGATCCTCGGGGTCGCGCCGGGTCAGCCGAGGCGGCAGATTCTGATCGTTGACTCTCACACTGTGTGAGGCCGTACACCGGAGGGCGTCATGTTCAGTATCGGAGATTTCGCCAGACACGGTCAGGTGTCGGTGCGCATGCTGCGCCACTACGACGCGGTCGGGTTGTTGCGACCCGCCCGGGTCGATCCGGCCACCGGCTACCGGTTCTATTCGGCCGCGCAGCTGGCCAGGCTCAACCGGATCGTCGCGCTCAAGGGGCTCGGGTTCAGTCTCGAGCAGGTGGGCCGGATGCTCGAGCCGGGGCCACAACCCCGGGAGCTCCGCGGCATGCTCACGTTGCGCCGGGCGGAACTGGAACAGCGGTTGGCGGCCGACCGCGCGCGGCTGACCGAGGTCGAGGCGAGACTCCGCATCATCGAGAAGGAGGGCGTCATGCCCGAGCAGGATGTTGTGATCAAGTCCGTGCCCGCGGTGCGGGTGGCCAGGTCGAGCGGGGTGGCGGCGGGTTTCGAACCCGCCCACGTCAGCCCGGTGATCCAGCCGTTGTTCGAGGGGCTCAGCGATCGGCTCGCGCAGGCGGGCATCGCGATCGCCGGTCCGGCCATCGCGTACTACGAGCCCGCCGACGACGGCTCCGTTCGGGTGCACGCCTGTGTGCCGGTGAATGCCGAACCCGATGCGGTGCGGGATATTTCGATCGTCGACCTGCCTGCCGTCGATCGGGTGGCGACGACGGTCTACCACGGCAACGTCGGCGGAATCGGTGCCGCGTGGCAGGAACTGGGTCGCTGGGTGGAGGACAACGGGTACCGCACGGCCGCCCCGGTGCGTGAGGTGACGCTCGAATGGACACCGGATCCGAACGGATGGGTCACCGAGTTGCAGGAACCACTGGCCGCGAGGTAGTCGAATCGGCCCGCCGCTGCGGGTGGACCCTCCATGCGGCGGGCGCGCGGCACGACTTCCGGTCGGCCGCGTGGTCGAGTCGACCAGCCGCCTTGGCTCCGGTGCCGCGTGGGCGGTCGGCCGTCCCCGTTGCGCCGGGTGACTTCAGGCGGACGCTGCGGTTTCGCGTGAGCAGGCCCAGGTGAGTTCTGCGACAACGGCTGTCAGCAATTCGGCTGCGCGTGCACCGCCGCCGAGGCGGCCGATCGTCAGCCTGCCGAGGTAGGTGTAGACGAGGAAGGTGACCGCCGCGGCCGCACCGGTGGACGGGCGGGGGTGGGCGGAGAGGTAGACGATCTCGTAGTCGTCGAGGATGAGGCCGGCCGGTGCGCGGAACAGCGGCACCGTTCCGGTGTTGGTGACGGCGATGTGGCCTGCGGTCGAGTGGATCCGGTCGGGGCCGTAGTAGTCCGGGAAATGCAGCACCGACTGTTCGACGACGCCGTCGGCCAGGTCGTTGTGCAGGCTGGTGCCGATGCGGCGGGCCAGGTCGACGACATCGTCGGTGTCGTCGGTCGCGAACGCCGCGAGCCCGGACACGTTCGTCCCCGCTTCCGCCGCCACCGGCGGGTCGAGACGCCTGCGCAGATCAACCGGGTAGACACAGCCGACCCGCTCTCCACCGTGCAACCCGCGGTATGCCCGCAGCACGGCGGCGGTGACCAACCCGTTGACGCTCACCGCATGCGCGCGAGCCAGCTCGAGCACGCGCGCGGTCTCGGCCGGATCCAGCTGCACGCGAGCGGGTCTGGCGAGGGCGGCGGGCTCGGCGCGCTGGAACCCACCGGTCTCGGCCACGACGAGCGGCCGCGTCACCGCTTCCAGCCCCGACCTCGGACCGCGCCCGATCCCCCGCTGCGCCAGCATCATCTCCAGCGACACCGGCAGCACCCGCGCCCCCGCGGTGATCTTCCCGGTCTCCACATGATCGGTGTAGTACCCCCACAGCCGCGCGAACAGCTCGACGCAATGCCCGGCGTCGGCGACTCCGTGGTGCACGAACAACGTGACCCTGGCCCGATCCTCCTCGGCGAGAACGACATCCAGGTACCCGAGCTGATCGGCGGGGTCCATGGTCTCGGCGGGCACCCGCACCTCGTCGGGATCACCGAAACTCACCCACGCACCGACGGCCTCGAAATCGCCCGGCCGCAACAGGATTCCGTGTCCGTCGGAGTCCTCGACGATCCGGCACACCAGGATCGGGAACGCCCGCTGCAATGCCGCGAACGCCGCCCCGAGCGCGGCGGCGTCGAGTTCCCCGTGCACCGTCACCGAGCGCCCGGTGAACGTGCCGTGCCGAACGAATCGTTGTTCCGACGGGTCGAGCACCCGCACCACGTCTTCCGGTTCCCACAGCACACCGAAATCGTGAACTACCCACCCGGCCGACGCAAACCGTCAGCTACACAGTGTGATCAACGCGGCTCGACCATGATCACGTGTCCAGACATGCGAAAGCCCGCGACGAGCGCGGGCTTTCGACGGGTCAGGCGCCGATGAGGCGCGCGGCGAGGTAGGACTCGACCTGGTCGAGAGCGATGCGTTCCTGGGCCATCGAGTCGCGCTCGCGCACCGTCACGGCCTGGTCGTCGAGGGTGTCGAAGTCGACCGTGATACAGAACGGGGTACCGATCTCGTCCTGACGGCGGTAGCGGCGGCCGATGGCACCCGCGTCGTCGAAGTCGATGTTCCAGTTGCGGCGCAGCTGGGCGGCGAGGTCCTTGGCCTTCGGGGTGAGGTCGGCGTTGCGCGAGAGTGGCAGCACCGCGGCCTTGACCGGCGCCAGGCGACGATCCAGACGCAGCACCGTGCGTACGTCGACACCGCCCTTGGCGTTGGGCGCCTCGTCCTCGGCGTAGGCGTCGACCAGGAACGCCATCAGCGAACGGGTCAGACCGGCCGCGGGCTCGATGACGTACGGGATGTAGCGCTCACCGGAGGCCTGATCGAAGAAGCTCAGGTCGGTGCCCGAGTGCTCCGAGTGCGTCTTGAGGTCGTAATCGGTGCGGTTGGCGATGCCCTCGAGCTCGCCCCACTCGCTGCCCTGGAAGCGGAAGCGGTACTCGATGTCGGTGGTACCGGCCGAGTAGTGCGACAGCTTTTCCTTCGGGTGCTCGAACAGGCGCAGGTTGTCCGGGTCGATGCCGAGGTCGGTGTACCAGGCCAGGCGGGTGTCGATCCAGTACTTGTGCCACTCGGCGTCTTCACCGGGCTTGACGAAGAACTCCATCTCCATCTGCTCGAACTCGCGGGTGCGGAATATGAAGTTGCCGGGGGTGATCTCGTTGCGGAAGCTCTTACCGATCTGGGCGATGCCGAACGGCGGCTTCTTGCGCGCGGTGGTCTCGACGTTCTTGTAGTTGACGAAGATGCCCTGCGCGGTCTCGGGGCGCAGGTAGTGCAGGCCCTCTTCGTCATCGACCGGGCCGAGGAAGGTCTTGAGCAGACCGGAGAAGTTCTTCGGCTCGGTCCACTTGCCGGGCTGGCCGGTCTCGGGGTCGTTGATGTCGGCCAGGCCGTTGGCAGGCGGGCGGCCGTGCTTCTCCTCGTAGGCTTCCAGGAGGTGGTCGGCGCGGTAGCGCTTGTGCGTGTGCAGCGACTCGACCAGCGGGTCGGAGAACGTGGCGACGTGGCCCGAGGCTTCCCAGACCTGGCGGGGCAGGATCACCGAGGAGTCCAGGCCGACAACGTCTTCGCGGCTGGTGACCATGGTCCGCCACCACTGCCGCTTGATGTTCTCCTTCAGCTCCACGCCCAGCGGACCGTAGTCCCACGCCGACTTGGTGCCTCCGTAGATCTCACCGCACGGGTAGACCAGACCCCGGCGCTTGGCGAGGTTGGCAACGGTGTCCACCTTCGACTTGGGTGCCACGCGAGATTTCTCCATCCACTGCGAGTCGGTTGTTCGGTAACCAGCCTGCACGGTTTTCCGAACGCATTTGGTCCAGCGTATCGGGCCGGGTCCAGGGAGATATCAGCAGCCGACCCATGCCACGCCGCGCCACATTCGACATGCGCACTTTTGCATGTCAAAATGGTATCGGTTTCCATTAAGGAGTTGGTTGATGACCACCGATGCCGCGCCTGCGCACCAGCACAGCCCGTATCAGTCCCTGCCGCCCGCGCCGGTCCCCGCGCGCACGGTGCTCGAGGACGCGGGTGAGCTGCTGCGCGCCCTGGCCGCCCCGGTGCGGATCGCGATCGTGCTGCAATTGCGCGAGTCACCGCGCTGCGTGCACGAGCTGGTCGACGCGCTCGGGGTCACCCAGCCGCTGGTCAGCCAGCATCTGCGCATTCTCAAATCGGCGGGCGTCGTGCACGGGGAACGCTCGGGTCGCGAGGTGCTCTACGAACTCGTCGACGATCATCTGGCGCACATCGTCGTCGATGCCGTCGCCCATGCCGAGGAAGGGTGAAACCGTTGGCAGACAATCACTCCGGCAAGCAGGTCGGCGTTCGCAGCACCCGTCAGCGCAGTGCCATCTCGGCGCTGCTCGGCGATATCGACGAGTTCCGCTCGGCGCAGGAGTTGCACGACGAACTACGCAAACGCGGCGAAGGCATCGGCCTGACCACCGTGTATCGCACCCTGCAGTCACTGGCCGACGCCGGCATGGTCGACGTATTGCGCACCGACTCCGGTGAGTCCGTGTACCGCCAGTGCTCGAGCGGACACCATCACCACCTGGTGTGCAGGCAGTGCGGCAGCACCGTCGAGGTGGAGGGCCCGACCGTGGAGGCGTGGGCCGAGGCGATCGCGGGCGAACACGGCTTCACCCAGGTGAGCCACACGTTGGAGATCTTCGGCACCTGCCGCGGCTGCGTGCGCGCCGCCGCCGAGAACAGCGAGTCCGCCTCCGTGTGACTCACGTCACATGATGGAACCCTTGCTCCGCGTGCCCCGTCCAACCATCACAACGACGAGGCGCGGTAGCGGAGGAGGGGATTTCGTGAGTGGATTCTTGGGAGTCGAACCCGGGCAGCTGACGGCGATGGCGACCACCTGGCGTGCGGAGGCCGGGGCGGTGGAGGCGCTGAGCTGGGCGGTGATGAACGAGGCGACCGGCGAGGGAAGTGACGTGCTCGCTGTGCTGCGCGGCGTACCCGATCCGGCGCGCCAGGCGATGACTTCGATCGCGACCAGGTATTCGGCGCTGGCCGATCTGCTCGACAAGTTCTCGGCCGACATCCAGGCCGCCGACGGCGCGACCGCCGCCGAGATCACGAAGCTGGAGCCGCGCTGATGCGGCCGACGATCCCCCAGCTCGACACCTGGAATCTCGACGCCGTGCACCGGGCCGCCGAAGCTGTCCGCGCGAACGCCGACCTGCTGTCCACCTCGGTGGACGATTGTTCGCGCGCACTGTCGGCGGCGGGAAGCTGGCACGGCCGGACGAAAGACGCGGCCACGCAGCGCATCGATGAGGAAGTCGATCACGGGTACGAAGTGCGTGCGGTGCTGCTGCGCATCGCCGACGACACCGCCGATGTGTGTCAAGGGCTGAAGCACGCGAAAACGTATGTGCTGGAACAGAAGAACCTCGCGGTGTCGCAGGGGTTCACTGTTTCGGCCGACGGTGCCGTGAGTCATCCGGAGCCCGAGAAGGAAGGCGCCGCAGGGGTTTTCCAGCTGAACCTGCGCAGCGGACTGGACGAGATCGAACGGCTCGACACCCTGTTCGGTGGTCGGTTGCGCGAGGCGGTGGGTGATCTGGCCGCCATTCGCGATGGTCAGCCCAGCATTGCGCTCGCCGATGGCTCGATGCACGACCCCGACGCGGTGGTGACACGGTTGGCGGCGCTGTCGCCCGATGAGCGGGCCGCCTTCCTGGCCGGGTTGAGTCCGGAAGCCCAGCGTCAGCTGGTGATCGCCGCGCCGGAGACACTCGGCAACCTCAACGGGGTGCCGTTCGCGATGCGGGTCGAGGCGAACGAGATCAACATCCGCAACGCGCTCACCAGGGAGAAAGCCAAAGCGGTGCCGGATACGGCCCGGGTGGGACAGCTGGAAGCCATGCTGTCGCCGATCCCGGATCCGGAGGCCACCGTCTCGGCTGCGGCGCTGGGCATGGTGGACCGCAAGTTCGTCATGTTCAGCACGGAGGGCAACGGGCGGATGATCGAGATGCTCGGCAGCATCCGATCGGGGGTGCCCGGTGTCGGTGTCTACGTGCCGGGCACCAGCACCAATCTCAATGCGTCCGGTTCGAACCACGTCGCCGCCTGGAACCTGGCCGACCGGACCGGCGGACCGATCTTCCTCTACATGGAGGGCGACTTTCCGCAGAGTCTCACCAGCCTGTCCGATGGTGCGCCGAGCCCGTCGTTCGCCGCGGAGATGGCGCCGAAACTGGTCGAGTTCGGTCGGGAAGTGGATCGGGAGGTGAGCAGCCACGCGCCGGGCACGCCTGTGACGTACGTCGGGCACTCCTACGGCGGGTCGGTGGTTGGTTCCGCCGAGCAACTCGGACTGCGGGCCGACCGGATCCTGCACGCTTCGTCGGCGGGAACCGGTGTGTTCGAAGGTGGGTGGAACAACCCGAATCCCGATGTGCAGCGCTTTTCGATGACCGCGCCCGGCGACCTCATCGGCGTCGTCCAGTCCTACCCGGATGCCGGGCTCAGCGTCCCCGGCCTGCGCCTGCCCGGCAACCCGCACGCCTCCGACGTCCTCGGCGGCGACCCCGACGAGGTTCCCGGCGTGATCCGGCTCGACACCGGCTACTACGGCGACAACTCGTCGCGTGCGGGTGAGGTCGTGTTCGGCACCGACGGCCACGGCAAGTACTGGGACGATCCCGGATCGACCGCCTTCGGCAATATCGTCGGCGTCATCGCGGGAACGGACGCGACCGCCTACGTGGAGCGCGGCATCGAAACCCCCTGGGTGGATGTGGGTCTCGGCGACAACGGCAACGGCGGCAAGGAAGCGTTCGACGCCGGTCGCGCCGCAACCGCGCAGGCCGTCCTCGATATCGAGAACCCGTACGCCGACCCGCGCGTGACCGACAATCCGCAACTCGGCGCCCGGATCGAGATCCGATGAGAATCATTGCCGTGCTGGCTGTTTCGCTGGTGCTCACGGCGTGCTCACTGGTCGAGGAGCACGGTCCGACCAATGAGGACATCATGCGGCGGTCGGGGCTGACCGTTGCCGAGAGCAAGCCGGTTGTGGCCGACAACTTCGAGCTGATCTGGCCGGAGGAGCTGTCCGTCGACCCGGCGACGGTCGACACGAGCACCGGCTGCCGCAGCAGGATGGACTCGATCAGCATGGACGGCCCACCCTGGCGGCCCCGATATCAGCGGGAGCAGGTCGACCCGTCGCAGGAGTTCATCGACCGGGCGATGGCCAAGCTCGAGGCGATGACCGCTCGCGGGTTCACCCTCGTGCCGAGTCAGAACCCCGATGCGGACCCGGTGAGCAGGTATTACCGGGACGCGCGCGGGTTCTCGGTGTCGTCGTCGCGCAGCCGGGTGGGGCCCGACAAGCAGGAGGTGCGCTTCACCATGGCGTCCACCTCACCGTGCGCGGCCGAGTGAGACTTCGGGGTGTCGCAGTGGGAGACAACAGTGGCTACGATCGCGGGAACGTCGTGCACGGTACCGGTTCTGCGGGAGGGATGACAGACATGGCAGTTCGACGGGGTACGGGCATGGTGGGGGTTGTGGCGGCAGTGGGGTTTGCCGTCGCCGGGTGCGGGAGTGAGCAGGGGGCGGCTACTCCGCAGCCGAGCCAGGTGAGTGTGGCGGCCAGTCCTACCTCGGTGGATGCCGAGGCGAAGGTGTGGGATCCGTGTTCGCTGCCGGATTCGGCGGTCGGTGGGGTCGGGTTGAATGTGGGGAGTAAGAAGAAGGATGTTGCGGGGGTGGATTTTTCGGGGTGGAAGGTGTGCAGTTGGAGCGATTCCGCCAAGCAGTACACGTTCTCCGTGATGTCGTCGGAGCACCCGATCGCAGATTCGCGGGCGAGAACCGACTTCACCGACTTCGTTCCGATGACCGTCGGCTCCCACAACGCTCTGCAGCTCCGGACCACCGGGTCCACGCATGACAGCGGTTGCAGCATCGTCGTGGAAGTTCCCGACGGCTCCGTGATGTTCCGGGTGCTCAACCGCGTGAGCGCGTCGGCGCCGCCGTCTCCGTGCCCGGAGGTGGGGCGGCTGGCCGACTCCTTGGTTCAGTACATTCCGGCGAACTGACCGGGAGCCACAATGCCGCTGAGCATCGACCCCAACGAATGGAATCAACTGCTGGTTCAGGCCGAGTCCGGTCAGCTGTCGCTGGACCCCGACATCGGCAAAGGCCTCGACCAGGCGTGCGACTACCACCTGGACCGGCTCGAGGAGATCTATGCCCAGGTCGACCAGGTACGCAACATCACCGGTTTCGGCTCGTTCAACTCCAGCCAGACCTTGGAGCGCAAGTTTTCGCTGACCGCGTCCGGCGGCGACCGCCCACTCGACGAAGTACTCAAGAAGCACATCGAAGTCGTCCAGACCGCGAAAGAGGTTGTCGCCAAGGCGATCGCGAATTTCGTCGCCCAGGACCAGGCGGCCGGCGACCAGATCTCCGCGACGGGAGAACACCTGTGACCTACGAGGATTACAAGAGCAGAGTGATCGCCGCGCAGGAACAGTGGAACATCGAACGGTCGAAGATCTACGCCAGCTATGCCGACGGCAACTACGCCACCATTTTCGACGGCGACCTGCAACCGCCGCACATCACCACCCCCGACAATTACGACAGCATGTCACTCGAACAGATGCAGGCCGCGGTCGCCGCGATGAAACCCCGGCTGGTCGACGACGCCGTGACGGCCTGGGCGAATATCGGCATGAATCTGATGGGCACCTTCCTGAAGTTCAATCAGGAGTTCTCCCGCACCGTCACCGGCGCCAACGGGCACAGCGGATGGACCGGTGCGGCGGCGTCGGCGGCGGTCGCGGCGGTGAACAACTACTCGGAACGTTCGATCCCGCTGTCGCAGGCGGCGACCGCGATCAGCTGGAAGCTCACCGAGATGCGCACCGGCATCGAGCAGACGCAGGCATTGATGCCGGGGCTCACCGAGCGCGAGAATGTCACCGGTAAGACGCTGCCGACCGAGGGGGTGATGAAGGTCGACGATCACAATCGCGAAGAAGCCACGCAGGAGGCGCGCAGGATTCTGCGCACCGTCTACAGTCAGGTGGCGGGACAGGCCGATGTCGGGGTGCCCTTCCTGCCGACCGCACCGGTCATCGCAGGCGACGGCGGCGGTCCCGGTGGTCCCGGCGCGGGCGGTGGTGGTTCGAATACCGGTGACGCTCCCGGAGACTCGGCCGGCAGCAGCCCTGAAGACACCGGCGCGGGCGACGACCCGACGACCACCGAGAACCCGAATTCCGACCCTGCGGCCACCACACCGCAATCCACCGACCCGAGCTCGACCACCTCGCAGAGTTCCACGGCCACACCACAATCCAGCACGCCGTCCGCTTCGGCCCCGTCCGCCGGTTCCCCCACGGCGACCGGGCCCGGCGTGACCGCTCCCGGAGCGACCGGGCCCGGCGGCGGGAGCAACGGTGCCCGAGGTGGAGGCAGCAGCGCGGGCCGTGGCGGTGGCTCGACAGCCGGCGGTCCCGCAGCGCCGGGCAAATCGAGCCCCGGCAACCACTCCCCTGCCGCAGCTGCCGCCGCCGGTTCACGGGCAGGCGCGGCGGCCGGTGGCGGTCGCGGAGCACCCGGGATGGGCGCCATGGGCGCGCCCGGTGCCAGGGGCGCCGGCTCGGACGAGGACCGGACCAAAGGCATTCCCGATTACCTGATCACCCAGGACAACGGCGACCTGCTGATCGGAACCGACGGAATCAAAACCGTGCCCCCAGTGATCGGCGGAGACCACGACAGTGCACCGAGTTGAGTTCACCGGCATCGAATTCGAGATCCTCTGGTCCGGTTACGGCCGCGACCGCCTCCCCTACCCACTCCAGTACCGCACCGATATCGCCGATTTCGACGAACTGAAACGCCACCGAGAAGCAGCCGTGGAAAAGCTGCTCGCCAAATACGATCCGGCGATCGAACAGGCCATCGACGTGCTGCTCGTACCCGATGCCAGGGTCGAGTCCAAAGGTTATGTCGGCCAAGATGTCTCGAACGTCATCCGCTTCCACGGCGCTATTCGGGGCCGGGCCGGCGCCACCCTCGCACAGGCACCGGGGACCGCCGAGGACACCGGCAGCGATGTCGTTCTCACCTGTTGCACCGCGGACCAGGTCGCTGCCCTGACCGTCGCGGCCCTCCCCCGTACCAAGCCCGGCACCAAACCGCCCGTCGAGGTGCGTCGCGAACGCCTCGCCGAGGAAGAGGAACACTTCGAATACCGCGCGGGACGCCTGAGTTCCCTGGAACAGCTCAACCGGATCTTCAGCCGCCCTCGCCACGCTGTCGGCGAAATCTCCGCTCTCGCGGGCCCCGCCCTCGACTCACGCC
>NZ_JACBIU010000056.1:0-14129 GCF_013839555.1 Nocardia sp. GTS18
ACCAGCATGACATCGCAGTGTGTTCCGCGGCAACGTAGGACTATGTCACAATATTCGTAGGCAGCGCACGAAGTGTCGAGGAGACAGGCACCGCACCGCGTCGACTCCCCCGCCGACCGCACCGCGACGACCGCGATTCCCGCGCAGGGCAAGACTTTTCCCACGCAGCGCAAGACCGTCCCCGCCCAGGGCAAAACCGCCCCCGCGAAGGGTAAGACCGTCCGCACGGCGCCGCCCGCTCGTCGCGTCGACGAGCAGGTCACCGATATCCTGCCTGCCGTCACCGAGACCCCGGCGGCCCCGCCGAAGCGCGTCGAGCCCAAGCGGGTCGAAACCAAGACCGCCGCCCGGCCACCCGAACGGCGCCGCGCGAAGCAGGCACGCCTCGCGGGACGGGTGGCGGTCACCTTCTTCGCCGTGCTGGCGCTGGTGGTCACCGGTGGTGGCTGGAGTTATCTGCGGGCGACGAACAACGGCTTCACCCAGGTGTCGGCCCTCGACGGCGCCACCGAGGACGTGCTCGACGGCGACATGCAGCTCGGCGACGAGAACTACCTCATCGTCGGCACCGATACCCGCGCAGGCCTGAACGCCGACATGGGCGCGGGCTCCACCGTCGACGCCGAAGGCGCGCGCGCCGACACCGCGATGCTGGTGCACATCCCCAAGGACCGCTCCCGCGTGGTGGTCGTCTCCTTCCCGCGCGACCTCGATGTCACCCGGCCGCAGTGCGCGGGCTGGGACAACGACAAGGGCAAGTACACCGACCAGAAGTTCCCGTCTGCCATGGGCGACAAGCTCAACGCCGTCTACGCGCTCGGTGGGCCGCGCTGCCTGACCGACGTGGTGCGCAAGATGTCGGGTCTGAGCATCGGTCACTTCATCGGCATCGACTTCGCCGGGTTCGAGGCGATGGTCGACCAGATCGGTGGCGTGGAGGTGTGCTCGACCAAGCCGATCATCGACGGCGTGCTCGGCACCGTGCTCGAGAGCTCGGGCAAGCAGCGCGTGAACGGCGAGACCGCCCTCAACTATGTGCGTGCCCGGCACGTGGTCGGCGAAGAGCGCAGCGACTACGACCGCATCCACCGGCAGCAGACCTTCCTCGCGGCGCTGCTGCGCGGCGCGCTGTCGGGTCAGGTACTGCTCGACCCGGCCAAGCTGCAGGGTTTCGTCGAGGCGTTCCGTCAGCACACCTTCGTCGACGGCGTCGAGACCAAGGACCTGATCCTGCTCGGCCGGTCGCTGCAGAAGGTCAACGCGGGCGCGGTCACCTTCATCACCGCCCCGACCGCGGGAACCACGTCCTACGGCAACGAGATTCCGCGCGAAGCCGATATCAAGGCGATCTTCCGCGCGATCATCGACGACCAGCCGCTGCCCGGCGAGCAGACCGCGCCGCCGATCACCAACCCCAGCACGCCCGCGGCCCCCACCCAAGCGCCCAAGATGTACGCGGTGAGCCCGGCGTCGGTGTCGCTGCTGGTGACCAACGGCACCCAGACCGCCGGCATGGCCCGGCAGGCGGCCAACAAGCTGTCGAACTTCGGTTTCGGCATCTACAACGTCGCCAATGCCACCGAGTACACCGACACCACCGAGGTGCGCTACGCCGAGGGCAACGAGGCGGCCGCCGCGACCGTGGCCAGTTCCATCCCCGGCGCGGTCCTGCAACGCGACGACGACCTCAGCGGCATCATCGAGGTGGTCGTCGGCTCGGACTACACGGGCCAGGTGCGTACCCCGACGACGGTCGGGGCCGAGCTGCCCGCGGTGTCGCTCGGCGAGCCGGTCTCGGCCGCGCCGGTGCGTCTGCCCTCGGATCTCGAGCACATGAACGCCGCCGACACCAGCTGCGACTGAGCCTGCCCGATTCACGACGCGCGCTGAGCTGGCACGACTGTGCCATACGGCATTAACCCGGTGTTGGGTGACAGGGGTACCGGTACCCACTAGGGTCAGCAATTATGCGTGTCATCTACAACGAGCAAATGGCCGAGCTCGCCAATCTGCTCGGCGAAATGGCCGGTCTCGCCGGCCAGGCCATGGAGCAAGCCACCCAGTCGCTGCTGCAGGCCGACCTCGCGCTGGCCGAGCAGGTCATCGGTGAGCAGGATCGGATCTCGGTGATGATCGCCGAGGCCGAGGAGAAGGCGTTCGCGCTCCTCGCGCTGCAGGCCCCCGTCGCGGGCGACCTGCGTCAGGTGGTCAGTGCCATCCAGATCGTGAACGACGTGAACCGGATGGGCGCCCTGGCCCTGCACGTCGCCAAGGTGACCCGCCGCCGCCACCCCAACCACGCCCTGCCCGAGTCGGTGAACGGCTACTTCGCCGAGATGGGCCGCATCGCGGTGAACATGGGCGCCGGTGCCAAGGAGGTGCTCGAGACCCGCGATCCCGAGCGCGCCGCCCAGCTCAATCAGGACGACGAGGCGATGGACGACCTCCACCGCCACCTGTTCACCCTCTTGATGGACCGGGAGTGGAAGTACGGCGTCGCCGCCGCCGTCGACGTCACCCTCCTCGGCCGCTACTACGAGCGCTTCGCCGACCACGCCGTCGAGATCGGCCGCCGCGTGATCTTCCTGGTCACCGGTGTGCTCCCGGACGGCGAGATCGAAAGCTGAAGTAGTACACCGAGAAAGCCCCCGCCCTCCCGAAGGAGTGCGGGGGCTTTCTCGTCGGATCCCTTATCCGAAGCGGCCGGAGATGTAGTCCTCGGTGGCGCGCTGGGTGGGGTTGGAGAAGATCTTCTCGGTGTCGTCGATCTCGATCAGGCGGCCGGGCTTGCCCTGGGCCTCGAGGTTGAAGAAACCGGTCTGGTCGCTCACGCGGGCGGCCTGCTGCATGTTGTGCGTGACGATGACGATCGTGAACTCCTTCTTGAGTTCGGTGATCAGGTCCTCGATCGCCAGGGTGGAGATGGGGTCCAGGGCCGAGCAGGGCTCGTCCATCAGCAGCACGTCGGGCGAGACCGCGATCGCGCGGGCGATGCACAGACGCTGCTGCTGACCACCCGAGAGGCCGCCACCGGGCTTGTCGAGACGGTCCTTGACCTCGTTCCACAGGTTCGCACCGCGCAGCGAGCGCTCGGCGACCTCGTCGAGTTCCTTCTTGTTGCGCACACCCTGCAGCTTCAGCCCGGCCACCACGTTGTCGCGAATCGACATGGTGGGGAACGGGTTCGGGCGCTGGAACACCATGCCGATGGTGCGGCGCACACCCACCGGGTCGATCGCCGAGCCGTAGATGTCCTCGCCGTCGAGCAGCACGGCACCTTCGACGCGGGCGTTCGGGGTCACCTCGTGCATGCGGTTGAGCGAGCGCAGCACGGTGGACTTGCCACAACCGGAGGGACCGATGAAGGCGGTGACGCTGCGCGGCAGCACGGTCAGGTCCACGTTCGACACGGCGTGGAAGCTGCCGTAGTAGATGTTGAGATCTTTGACGTCGATCCGCTTGGCCATGGGAGTTTCCGTTCGCTTCTATCGGTTCCGGGTGAGCAGCTTGTTGACCGCGGCGGCAGCCAGGTACAGCAGCGCGATGAGCAGGATCAGCGTGAGCGCCGCACCCCAGACACGCGCGCGACCGGCCGGCTCCGGGTTGGCCAGCTCCTGGTAGATCAGCAGCGGCAGCGAGGCCATGTTGCCGTCGAAGATGTTCTGGTTGATCGACTTCGAGTAACCGACCAGCACCAGCACGGGCGCGGTCTCACCCATCACGCGGGCGAGGGCGAGCAGGATGCCCGAGATCATGCCCGGCGCGGCGGTGGGGATGACGATGCGCAGGATGGTCTTCCACTTGGGCACGCCGAGCGCGTAGGAGGCCTCGCGCAGCTCGTCGGGCACCAGCTTCAGCATCTCCTCGGTGTTGCGCACCACCACCGGAAGCATCAGCAGCACCAGGGCCAGCGACACCGCGAAGGAACTCTGCGGCATACCGAGCGTGGCGATCCACAGCGCGAAGATGAACAGCGCCGCGACGATCGAGGGCACACCGGCGAGGATGTCGACCATGAAGGTGGTGACCTTGGCCAGCTTGCCGCGACCGTATTCCACCAGGTACACAGCGGCCATCACGCCGAGCGGCACCGCGATGACGGTCGCGATCAGCGCCTGCACGATCGTGCCGTAGATCGCGTGGTACACACCGCCGCCGGACTGGTCCGGCAGGATGCCCTTCTGCGAGTTGAACCACCAGTCGGCGGTGACGATCGAGCCGATGCCCTTCACCAGGACCAGGCCGAGCACCCACACCAGCGGGATCAGCGCGATCACGAAGCAGAGGGTGACCAGACCGGTGGCGATGTTGTTCTTGATCCGCCTGCCGTTGCTGACATGGCGGAACGTCGGCGCCTTGACCGGCTTGTCGAGGGTCGATGTGGTGGTCATCAGCCGTTCACCTTTCCACCGGAGGCCAGGCGGGCCAGTGCGTTGACGACGAAGGTCAGCGCGAAGAGGACGAAGCCGGCGGCGATGTAGGCGCCGGTCGGCAGCGGGGAACTGAATTCCGAGGCGGCCGAGGCGATCTTGGAGGCGAAGGTGTAACCACCGTCGAACAGCGACCAGGTGCCCGCGTTGCTCGCGGTGCGGAGCACGACGAGCACGGCGATGGTCTCACCGAGCGCGCGACCGAGGCCGAGCATGGAACCGGCGATCACACCGCTGCGGCCGTAGGGCAGCACGGTCATCCGCACGACTTCCCACTTCGTGGCGCCCAGCGCCTGGGCGGCCTCGATGTGGGCGCGCGGGGTGAGGGCGAACACCTCGCGGGCCACCGAGGTGATGATCGGCAGGATCATCACGGCGAGCACGACACCGGCGGTGAAGATGGTGCCGCCGCCGGCGATCGAGACGTTGCCGTCGGAGAACAGGAAGAACCAGCCGAGGTTGGAGTTGAGGAACTCCTGCACCGGCGCGATCTGCGGGGCGAGCACGAGGAAGCCCCACAGACCGAACACGATGGACGGCACCGCGGCGAGCAGGTCGATCAGCATGGTGAACGGCTTGCCCAACCGCGACGGCGCGTACTGGGTGAGGAACAGCGCGATGCCGACGCCGATCGGCACCGCGACGATGAGCGCGAACACCGAGCTCAGCACCGTGACCATGAACAGGTCACGGATGCCGAAGCGCAGGTTGTTCGCGTCACCGGTGGAGAATTCCGTGCTGGTGAAGAAGTTGGCGTTGTCGGCCATGAGCGAGGGGACCGCGCGGATCAGCAGGAACAACGCGATCAACGCGATGGCCGCGACAATGGTCGCGCCCGCCGCGGTGGCCAGCCACCGAAAGATCGTCTCGGCGTTCAGGCGCCCGGAACGACCCTGCTCCGGGGCCTTGTCGAATTTCGGTTCGGTCGGCATATGCGAAGTATCTCCGGCCGCCCGCGGGCCCGTCGAATCCGACGAGCCCGGTGCGGTCACCTCAGGGTGCATGGTCATGGCCTAGGTAGCGATCAGGAGATGGCGTTGATCGCGGTGGTCAGCTTGGTCTTGAAGGCGTCCGGCAGCGGCACGTAGCCGGCATCGGACAGACCGTTCTGGCCGTTGGTGACGACCGAGGTCAGGAACGCCTTGACGGCCTTGCTGGTCTCGGCGTCGGCGTACTTCGAGCACACGATCTCGTAGGTGGCCATCATGATCGGGTACGCGCCCGCGGCGGTGGGCTTGTAGAACGAGCTGGTGTCGAGCACCAGGTCGTTGCCCTCGCCCTTGATCTTCACGCCGTCGATGGACTTGCCCGCCGACTCGGCCGACAGGGCCACCGGGTCCTTGCTCGCCGAGGTGATGATCTGGGCGATCGACAGGCTCTGCGCCTTGGCGAAGGACCACTCGTTGTAGGTGATCGAGTTCTTGGTGTTCTTGATGGCGGCCGAGGTGCCCTCGTTGCCCTTGGCACCCTCACCGACACCGCCGTTGAACGACTTGCCGCCGCCCTTGCCCCAGGCACCGTCGGACGCGGCGTCGAGGTAGAGCTGGAAGTTGTCGGTGGTGCCCGACTCGTCGGAGCGGAAGATCACGGCGATCTTCTCCGAGGGCAGCTTGGCGTTCGGGTTGAGCGCCTTGATCTCGGGGGCATCCCAGGTGGCGATGGCGCCGTTGAACACCTTGGCGGCGGTCGGGCCGTCGAGCACGAGGTCGGTGACGCCGTCGACGTTGTAGGTGATGGCGATCGGGCCGAAGACGGTCGGCAGGTTCCACGCCGGGCTGGCGCAGCGTTCCTGGGCCTTGGCCGGCTCGTCCTTCTTGGAGCTCAGCGGGGAGTCGGAGCCACCGAAGTCGGTCTGGCCGCCGATGAACTCGTTGACACCCGCGCCGGAGCCACTGGAGGTGTAGTTCAGGGTGTAGCCGTCGCAGTTGGTCTCGTAGGCGGCGACGAAGCGCTCCATCGCGTTCTTCTGCGAGGAGGCACCGGACGCCTTGAGCGCCTTCTTGCCGCCGCACTCGACACTGGTGTTGGCGTTGTTGCTGGTGTCGCCACCGGTGTTGTCGTCGCTGCCACAGGCGGCCAGAGACATGGCACCCGCGGCGAAGACGCCGACCAGGGCGCTGGTGCGCTTGAAGTTCACTTTTCCTCCGACATTGCTGACGAACTCGCTCGGTCCCTCACCGGCCCGGGCGAGTTGGGTGGTGCGGATCGCGGGTGAACGCGAGCACCAGGCGACGACTGTGCCGCCCAGAAGTAACGTAGGTTCGCCCGGTTGACAGTTGGCCCGAGGTGGGTTAACGGAGAATGAACAGCCCGGCGCGATTAGACCGAGCGTGTGATGTTTGCCCCAGTTTTACTCGTCGGTACCCGGTCATCCTCACAATATTCAGGGTTGCCGAGGGACTGTGAGGTGTCTCGCAGCCGGTCAGCTCAGCGCGTAGGCGACGTCGATATGGGCGGGCGCGAAGCCCAGTTTGGTGTAGGTCCGCACGGCGGCGTGGTTGTCGGCCTCGGTATAGAGCAGCACCTCGGTCAGGCCGGTGTCGCGCAGGTGGCGCAGCCCGGCCAGGGTGAGCAGTCGGCCCAGGCCACGGCCCTGCGCGGCGGGGTCGATGCCGACGACGTAGACCTCGCCCGCGGGGGCGGCGTCGGGGTGCGCCTTGGTCCAGTGGAAGCCGAGCAGACAGTCGGGATCGGCGGCGTCGAACGCCAGGAAGAGCCCGGCCGGATCGAACCAGGATTCCGCGCGGCGGGCGGCGATGTCGCGCTCGGTCCAGCCGCCCTGTTCGGGGTGCCAGGCGAAGGCGGCGTTGTTGACCCGCAACAGTTCGGCATCGTCGGCGGGGCCGGCGTAGGTGCGCAGGACGAGGCCTTCGGGGACCTCGAGTGGCGGTAGCTCGGGGGTTGCCAGGCTGCGGCGCATCTGCCACAGTTCGCGTGCTGTCGTCAGTTTCAGGGCTGCGGCGAGGGCCTTGGCGGCGGGCAGGTCGCCGTGCGCCCAGACGCGGGCGCCCGCGCCGCCTTCGGCGAGAGCCGAGCGGACCAGATCGGTACCGATGCCTTGTCCGCGCGCATCGGGGTCGACGGCGACTTCTGCCATTGCGGGGTGATCACCGTGTGCCGCAACGAGATTCGCGTAGCCGACGATCTCGCCGTTGCGTTCGGCGATCAGATGTCCTGTACCGGGGGTGGTTTCGGCGAGCGAGAGGACCGCCTGCTCGGAGACGGGGGCGACGCCGTCGGCGGACTTCGCGCGGTCGAGCAGGGTGCGGATGTTCTCAGCGGTGGTGGAGTCGACGGTCTCGGTCCACTTCAAGGTTGCCCCCTGTGTTTGAGCGTACGTCGGGTGAGGTGCCCGGCTCTTTGGGTTTTGTGATTGCGGGAGGTACTGGCTGTGTTTTTGGAGCGCTGGCGCGCTCGAGCGCGGCCCCTGAGGGGCCGCGCGAACAGCGCTCGAGACTCGCGCTTCGCGCATGCGCTTCGAGCGCTGTTCGCGCGGCCGGGCCGCTACGCCGCTTCGCGGCGATCCCTCCTCGAGGTCGGGATGTGCGGGGCTGGGAAGGCTGTCATGGCGGACTGAATGTGCTCGTCAGGGGGTGCTGCCGTTGACCGGTGTCAGGTCCTCGCCGTCTACGTCTTCGTCGGTGAAGGCGGGCGGTTCGCCCTTGGCGGCGGTCGAGCGGGCGGGGCGGACGGCCTTGTAGCCGACATTGCGGACGGTGCCGATCAGGGATTCGTATTCGCTGCCGAGTTTGGCGCGGAGGCGGCGGACGTGGACGTCGACGGTGCGGGTGCCGCCGAAGAAGTCGTAGCCCCACACCTCTTGCAGCAGTTGGGCGCGGGTGAAGACCCGGCCTGCGTGCTGGGCGAGGTACTTGAGCAGCTCGAATTCCTTGTAGGTGAGGTCGAGCGGGCGGCCGCGCAGGCGGGCGGTGTAGGTGCCTTCGTCGATCACCAGCTCGCCCAGGGTGATCTTGCCGGTGTTCTCGGGGCTGGCCACGCCGCCGTTGCGACCGACGAGCAGGCGCAGGCGCGCGTCGAGTTCGGCGGGGCCGGTGCCTGGTAGCAGGATGTCGTCGAGGCCCCAGTCGGCGTTCACCGCGACCAGTCCGCCCTCGGTGAGCACGGCGACTACGGGCACCGACGAACCGGTGCTGCCGAGCAGTCTGCACAGCCCGCGCGCGGCGGCCAGATCGGTCCTGGCGTCGACCAGCGCTACATCGGCGCTACCCGCCTCGAGCAGGGAAGACACCTCGGTCGGCGCGGGGCGGACGTTGTGCGCAAGCAGCGTCAACGAGGGCAGCACCGCATCCGGGTTGGGGTCGGAAGTCAGTAGGAGCAGCTCCACCGGGCTCTCCTCCTATCTCGTGTCTGCGCGACGAGAGCAGCCGCACAGCTACGTCGCCGAAACACAGGGTTAGTCGGTGCAACATTAGCGCGTCACAGGCCATGACCTCGCAACACGGGCACACTTACGAGTGTTCGGCCGATACCCGGGCCCCCGGCACCCGCGTGC
This sequence comes from Nocardia sp. GTS18, assembly GCF_013839555.1. Taxonomy (NCBI): domain Bacteria; kingdom Bacillati; phylum Actinomycetota; class Actinomycetes; order Mycobacteriales; family Nocardiaceae; genus Nocardia; species Nocardia sp. GTS18. Next base: position 8,944 of record NZ_JACBIU010000056.1, read on the forward strand.
GTGGGCGCTACTCTCACCTCATGCGCAAGCTGATCATCGGGCTGCTGTGCCTGGCCGGGTTGGCGGTGGTGATCGATTTCGGCGCCGCCGCCTACACCGAGTACCACGTGTCGCGGCAACTGCGGGCGGGCGCCGACCTGTCGGCCGATCCCGAAGTGACCTTCCACGGTTTCCCGTTCACCGCCCAGGCCCTGGCCGGGCGCTACGACAACGTGGCGATCCGGGCCCGAAGCATGCGCCCGGACATCCCCGGCGAGATCGGCATCGAAGCCACGCTGAACGGTCTGCACGCGCCTGCCGGCGAGCTGCTCGACGGTGCGGCGCGCTCGGTGCAGGTCGACCGCGTCGACGCCCGCATGCGCATCGAACCCACCGAGCTCGGCAGGCTCTTCGGCATCCCCGACCTGCAGGTCCACACCCGTCCGGCCGACAAGTCCGACGGCACGGGCGGTTCGGGTGGTTCCGGCATGACCACCGGGGGTGCGCTCGTGCTCACCGGCACGCTGCCCACCGCGCCCAACGGGCGCATTCTCGGCGCGGGTGTCACCCCGTCGAGTTCGGCCAAGCGCGTACCGGTGCAGATCCAGGCCGACCTGCTGCTCGACGGCGACCTGGTCCGCATCCAGGCCACCGGCTTCTATCACGACAAGAACAGCGGCCCGGCCGACACGGCAAAGACCAGCGAATCGGAGATCCTCGAGGCCGATCGCGGCGCGGTGCTCGAGCGCTTCAGCCGTACGATCGATACCAAGGAGTTGCCGTTCGGCGTCCGGCCCACCGAGGTGGAGGCGCTGGGTGGGCACATCGTTGTCGAGGGCGTCGGCCGCAACGTCACCATCGACCTGGACCGATTGCAGCAACCATGATCGAACTCGCCGTACTCGCCGCCGTCGTGCTGGCCGCCGTCGCGGTCGGCCTGCTGCTGCGCCGCAACCAGGGCCGGGTCCGGCCCGCCACCCTCGACCCCGACACCGAACAGCGCGCCCGCCTGCTCGACGCGGCCGGTGTCTCCGGTTCGGTGCCCGCGGTGCTGCACTTCTCGGCCGAGTGGTGCGGTCCGTGCGACGCCGTGCGCCGGGTGGTCGCCGGTGTCACCGCGGAACTGGCCGATTCGCCGAACGCACCGCGCGACATCGAGATCGACATCGACGCGCAACCCGCGCTGGCCCGCGAACTCAACGTGCTCTCCCTGCCGACGACCTTCGTCTTCGACGCCGAGGGCAAGGAGCGTTTCCGCATCTCCGGCGTACCGAAGGCGGGCGACCTGCGCACCGCCCTCGAGCCGCTCACAGTGTGACGTTGTCCCCGGTTTCGAGGGGGCCTGCCCATTTCCCGGGAAGACCGGGTAAACTCTTCATCGTGCAAACCGACCACGAGCTGATGCTCACCCGACGCCGCACAGTTGACCTGTGTCGCCTCGGTGGTTGTTGCTGCCTGTGCCGCTGACCGGTCGGCTTCTCTCCCGAGATTCCTGACGCCGACCTCTGTTCGCCGCGCGAGTGATCGTTTCGATCCCCCGGCGAACTGGCAGATCCCACTGAATCGTCTCAGCGCAGGAGTTCGCACCATGACCTCGTTTTCCGATTCCCCACCTCGCGTCGATGTCCGCGGGCCGCGTTTCGTGGCCTGGGTGACGACCGGGGTGCTCGTCGCGGTGCTGCTGGTCGCGACCGTTTCCCCCGTCGCCGCCGCGATCCTGATCGGCCTGCAGGCCGTGGTGTTCGCGATCGGCGCGGCGGCCGGTCCCGCCAAGCACCCTTACGGCCGGATCTACGCGGCGTTCGTCGCGCCGCGAGTCGGCCCACCCACCGAGACCGAACCCGTGCCGCCGCTGCGTTTCGCGCAGGCACTCGGCTTCGTGTTCGCCGGTGTCTCCCTGCTGGGCTTCGCGCTCGGCTCCCCGATCGTCGGCGCGGTGTTCGCCGGCTTCGCCCTGTTCGCGGCGTTCTTGAACGCGGCGTTCGGGGTCTGCCTGGGCTGCCAGATCTATCCCCTGGTAGCCCGCTTCCGCCGGTCGCCTGCTCCGGCACCGAACTGACCCACCCTGCACGTCTGTTGAAAGGAACAACATGGCTCGCTCCGATGTCCTGGTCTCCGTTGACTGGGCCGAAGAGAACCTCAACGCCCCCGGCGTCGTCTTCGTCGAGGTCGACGAGGACACCTCCGCCTACGAGGGTGGCCACATCGAAGGCGCCGTTCGCCTGGACTGGAAGAACGACCTGCAGGATCAGGTTCGTCGCGACTTCGTGAACCAGGAGCAGTTCTCCGACCTGCTCTCGGCGCGCGGCATCGCCAACGACGACACCGTGGTGCTGTACGGCGGCAACAACAACTGGTTCGCTGCCTACGCCTACTGGTACTTCAAGCTGTACGGCCACAACGACGTGAAGCTGCTCGACGGCGGCCGCAAGAAGTGGGAGCTCGACGGTCGTCCGCTCTCGCGTGACGCGGTCAACCGCCCGGCCACCCAGTACAAGGCCTCCGCTCCCGACCTGAGCATCCGCGCCTTCCGCGACGAGGTCATCGCCGCGATCGGCACCAAGAACCTGGTCGACGTGCGCAGCCCCGACGAGTTCTCCGGCAAGATCCTGGCTCCCGCGCACCTGCCGCAGGAGCAGAGCCAGCGTCCCGGCCACATCCCGGGCGCGATCAACGTGCCGTGGAGCAAGGCGGCCAACGAGGACGGCACCTTCCGTTCCGACGAAGAGCTCGCCGAGCTCTACAAGGATGCGGGCCTGGACGGCGAGAAGGAGACCATCGCCTACTGCCGCATCGGCGAACGTTCCTCGCACACCTGGTTCGTGCTGCAGGAGCTGCTCGGCCACCAGAACGTCAAGAACTACGACGGCAGCTGGACCGAATACGGTTCGCTCGTCGGTGCACCTATCGAGTTGGGAGCGTAATCAATATGTGTGCAGCACCTACCCAGGGTCAGGCCATCCCGGCCGGCGTCGATGTGGAGAAGGAAACGGTCATCACCGGCCGTGTCCTGAGCACCGACGGTCAGCCGGTCGGCGGCGCGTTCGTGCGTCTGCTCGACGGCAACGGTGACTTCACCGCCGAGGTCGTCGCCTCCGGCACCGGTGATTTCCGCTTCTTCGCCGCGCCGGGTTCGTGGACCCTGCGCGCGCTGTCGGCGTCGGGCAACGGCTCGGCCGAGATCAGCCCCGAGGGCGCGGGCATCCACGCGGTGGACGTCGCGGTCGCCAAGTAAGAAACCTCACAACGGCCCTGGTAGTTCCTGTGCGGGAACTGCCGGGGCCGTTTTCGTATCTTCGTTTCGGACTCGCTAGACTCCGAAACGTGGTCCTCTTCTTCGAGATTCTCCTCATCGCCGTGTCGATCCTCATCGGCTGGTTCGGCCTGTACGTCTTCTACCGGCTGTTCACCGAGTCATGAGCGGGCTCGCGAGCGAAGGTTCCGATCCGGCCGAGCGAGCGAGTGACGTGCAAGACGCTTCGGCACAGCGTCGCAGTGGCGACGAGGCGGTGAATGTCGCCGCCGAGCGTGCGAAAGAAACCGGGGTCCGAAACATTTCGGTCCTCGGCGGTCTCCCCATTCCCGAGGACACCGCGAATCTGCGCGAGGGTCCCGATCTGAACCACGCGATGCTCGCGTTGCTGCCGCTGGTCGGTGTGTGGCGCGGCGAGGGCGAAGGCCACCACCCCGCCGACGGCGACTACCGCTTCGGTCAGCAGATCATCGTGTCGCATGACGGTGGCGACTACCTGGTCTGGGAATCGCAGACCTGGAAGCTCGACACCGAGGGCGCCTACGACAGCCCCGACCTGCGCGAGAGCGGGTACTGGCGGGTCGGCACCGACGCCGACACCGAGATGCTCGAACTGCTGCTCACCCACAGCTCCGGCGTCGTCGAACTGTTCTACGGCACCGCCCTGACCCAGTCGTCCTGGGAACTGGCCACCGATGTGGTGATCCGCAGCCAGTCCGGCGCTGTCGTCGGCGGCGCGAAACGCCTCTACGGCATCGTCGAAGGCGGCGACCTGGCCTACGTCGAGGAACGAGTCGACCCCGACGGCGCGCTCATCCCCCGCCTGTCGGCCCGGTTGCAGCGCTACATCGGCTGAGATCCCGTCGGACGCCCCGCGGTTTCGCGGGGCGTTCGTCGTTTCCGCGGCGGAAATGGAGCGACCCCCGAGCCATACCGTCTCGTTCCGGGGAACGTGGCGGTCCCGGGTGGATAGTCCGGGGGCTCGGGGGCCGGGTGTCTGCCTGGGATTCGCTCAGCGCACCGCTGGGGAATCTCCCGCAGGGGTGCTGCTAGCGGGCAGCCACCTCACGCATCCGTTGAACATACATTCTTCAGACCACCTCCTCTCTTGTGTACCGATGAATCTATCGGCACGCGCCGAGCTCGGCAATTGATTTTCCGGGTGCTCCGACCTGCGGAAATCGCCTCACTTTTCGGACAGTGACCGGCCGTCGACCCGACAGGCGCCGGTCCGGTCGACGGTGACGATCGTGTCGGCACGATGGTCGGGCGGAAGCTGATGGGTGACGACCACGACGCGACGCTCCGGCGCCACCAGGCCGCTGTCCGCGTCGAGGAGTTCGCGCAGGAGCTGGTCGCCCTCCTCGGCGGAGAGGTGTTCGGTCGGCTCGTCGAGCAGCAGGGTCTCGGCCGGTGCGATCAGTGCCCGCGCCAGCAGCAATCGCCTGCGCTGACCACCCGACACGGCCGCCGCCCCCGCTGTGAGCGAGGTCCGCACGCCGTTCGGCAGACTGTCGAGCCAGGCGCCGAGACCGACTCGCCGCAGGGCGCTTTCGGCTTCGTCCTCGGCGACATCACCGCGCGCGACCCGCAGATTCTCGAGGATGGATGTACCGAACAGATGCGCATCCTCGGCGAAGAACGTGACGCCCGCACGCGGAGTGTCGAACAGGCCCGCCCACTCCATCAGCAAGGTCGTCTTTCCTGCCCCACTCGGCCCGACAACGGCGATTCGCCGCCCCTCTGGCATCGCCATGGTCGCACCCGGCCCGGCAAACACATCGCGCCCCGCCGTCGCATCGCGTCGAACAGGGTCGCCGGAACCAGCGGTCACGCCGGGGCCGAAGGTCGATCCAGCCGGTGGGGTCGATGAGGCGGTTATCGTCCGCCCGGTGGGCTGGGGGCCTGCGATGGACTGGAGGCGGTGGAGGGCGGCGCGGGAGGTGGTGAGGGT
>NZ_JACBIU010000057.1:0-12769 GCF_013839555.1 Nocardia sp. GTS18
GTTCGGGTGCGGGGGCCTGCGGTTCCGGCGCGGGCGGGGCGGCCGGTGTTTCGGGAGCCGCCACCGGCAGATCCGGAACGACGAACGTGCCGACGGTCGGTGTCATCACGCAGCGTGCACCGGGGTAGTCGATGGTGCCCCACATGGAGGCGACCACGGTGCCCGCGCCGCTGGTGATCGTCTTCGACAGCGACGGCAGCTGGTATTCGGTGAGGTCGTCGAGGGCGGCGATACCGCTCTGCCCGTTGTTCACATTCACCCAGGCCACACTCAGACCGGAGGCCAGCGGCACACCGGTGTGGGCCGGACTGGCGCTGAACCGGACATCGCCCGGGGTCAGGCTGGTCCCGGTGCGCGGGCCGGGGCCCTCGACGGTCGCGGCGGCGATGATGGTGGTGATGGGTCCGTTGCTGCCGCAGCCGAAGGTGGGGGCGGCGTAGCCCAACGGGATGAACTGGGCCGAGATGTCACGCAGGCGGTCGGCGCCGACCATGCCGGTGAAGTTGGCGATCGCGTCGACACCGGCCTTGGTGCTCACGTCCTCGCCCGCGAGATCGTGCAGGTGGGTGATGGCGTCGTCGAGAGGCGACGCACTCGCGGTCGCCGCGAGCACGACCACAGCCCCGATGCTCGCCGCGGTCACCGCCGCCGCCCTACCTGCGATGGATCTGCCGTTCACCCGTAACTCCCTGCTGCTCGCCCACCGGTTCCCCGGTCCGTGTGGCAACGTACCAGTTCGACGTGCCGGTGGCAGCGTGGCGGTGTCGTGGCGTCGCCGTGCGGGGTAGGTTTCTGAAGACGGCTACTAGAGACGCTGGGAGACCCGTATGAAGCTAGCCCTGTCCCCGGAAGAGGTCGCCTTCCGCGACGAGCTCCGGCACTTCTATCACACCGAGATCCCCGTCGAGATCCGTGACCGTGTGAAATACGGACACGAGCTTTCCCGCGAAGACATCGTCACCGCCAACAAGATCCTCAACGATCACGGGCTCGCCGTGCCGAACTGGCCGGTCGAGTGGGGCGGCAAGGACTGGACGCCGATGCAGCGTCACCTCTGGCTCGACGAGATGCAGCTGGCCTCGGTGCCCGAGCCGCTCACCTTCAACGCCTCCATGGTCGGGCCGGTGATCGCCCAGTTCGGTTCCCAGGAGCTGAAGCAGCGTTTCCTCCCGCCCACCGCCGCCCTCGACATCTGGTGGTGCCAGGGCTTCTCCGAGCCCGACGCCGGTTCCGACCTGGCCTCGCTGCGCACCACCGCCGTCCGCGACGGTGACTCCTACATCGTCAACGGACAGAAGATCTGGACCACACTCGGCCAGTACGCCGACTGGATCTTCTGCCTCGTGCGCACCGACCCGTCGGCACCCAAGAAGCAGGCGGGCATCTCCTTCCTGCTCTTCGACGTGAAATCGCCCGGTGTCACCATGCGCCCGATCAAACTGATCGACGGCAGCTACGAGGTGAACGAGGTGTTCTTCGAAGACGTCCGGGTGCCCGCCGACCAACTGGTCGGCGAGGAGAACCAGGGCTGGACCTACGCCAAGTTCCTGCTCGGCAACGAACGCACCTCCATCACCGGCGTCGGCAAGACCAAGGTCAAGATCGGGCTGGCCAAGGACCACGCGCGCTCGATCCGCACTGGCCACGGCACCCTGCTCGAGGACCCGGTCTTCGCCGCGCGCATCGCCGAACTCGAGAACGAACTGCTCGCCCTGGAACTCACCCAGCTGCGGGTGGTGTCCAATTCGGCCGACGGCAAACCCAACCCGGCCTCCTCGGTGCTGAAACTGCGTGGCACCGAACTGCAGCAGTCGGCCACCGAACTGCTGCTCGACATCGCGGGTGCCGACGCCCTTCCCGTCGACGCCGACGACATCGCCTCGCCCGCCTGGGCCCAGCACACCGGCCCCGGCTATCTGAACTACCGCAAGGTGACCATCTACGGAGGTTCGAGCGAGGTCCAGCGCTCGATCATTTCCTCCACGATCCTCGGATTGTGAGGCGCTGACATGGATCTGGCACTGACCGAAGAACAGACGATGCTGCGAGACACCGTGCGCGAACTGCTGCACCGGTTCTACGACAGCGAGGCCCTCACCAAGGCGGGTGACACCGATCCCGGCTGGAGCCGCACGGTCTGGAAGCAACTCGCCGACCTGGGCGTCCTCGGCCTGACCATCCCCGAGGAGGACGGCGGCGTCGGCGCGGGCCCCGTCGAGGCGATGCTCGTGCAGGAGGAACTCGGCCGTGCGCTGGCCCCCGAACCGGTGCTCGACGCCGTGGTCGTTCCGGCCGAGCTGATCCGGCTCACCGGCAGCGCCGACCAGCGCCACCGGCTACTGCCCGCGCTCGCCGAGGGCACCACCCTGCTCGCCTTCGCCCACGCCGAACCGGGACAGCGCTGGCCGTCCACCGAGGTCACCACAACCGCCGACCAGCAGGGTGATTCGTACACCCTGTCCGGTGTGAAGAACCCGGTCCCGCGCGGCGATTGCGCCGATCAGCTGATCGTCAGCGCGATACTGCCCGGCGGCGGTGTCGGCCTGTTCCTCGTCGACCCCACCGGCCCCGGTGTACAACGCCGCACCTACCGTACCTTCGACGGACGCCGCGGCGCCCAATTCGATTTCGCCTCGGCACCAGGCGAATTGCTCGGTGACACCGTCGACGCGGCCGAACAGATCGCACTCGCCCAGGGCTACGCCCAGGCAGCGCTGTGCGCGGAATCGGTGGGCGCCATGCAGGTAGCCCTCACCTTGACCACCGATTACCTGAAGTCGCGCAAACAGTTCGGCGTAACCCTGTCGAAGTTCCAGACCTTCACCCAGCGCGCCGCCGACTGCTACGTCTCCCTCGAACTGGCCCGCAGCATGAACCTCTACATCACCGCCGCCCTCGCCGACGGCGCCAACGACCCGATCGTCGCCTCACGTGCCCGCCTCCAGATCGGAAAGTCCGCCGCCCACATCGGCCGCGAGGCCATCCAGATGCACGGCGGAATCGGCGTCACCGCCGAATACCCGGTGAGCCACTACGTCGCCCGCCTCACCGCAATCGGCCAAACCCTCGGCGGAGAACTCGAACACCGGCGGGTGCTCGCCGACCGCGTCGGCAGTTACGACTTGCCGGAGTTGTAGACAGCCCGGGAATGGTGCGTACTCGGTATGGGTGCGCACCATTGCCGAAAATCGTTGGCGGCGCGGCCGAGTCGCAGGCACGATGATCGGAATGAGCGTACCCACTCGTCAGGTTCGTGCACGCTTCGATGCATCGACCGTCACGGTGTACCAGGCGTATCGAGCCGATATCGCTGTACCAGCCGCCGCGACAGGGAGGTTCCCCGACGCCTTCAAGCGGGAGCGGATGACGTGGATCAAACCCTCCTTTCTCTGGATGATGTACCGCTCTGGATGGGCATCCAAGCCGGGCCAGGAGCATGTGCTGGCGGTAACCATCACCCGTGAGGGTTTCGAGTGGGCATTGCGGCACTCCGCGCTCGCCCGCTTCGACCGCACCGCACACACCGATCGCGTCCAGTGGCGAGGCAGCCTCACCGCCCCTGTTCGCATCCAGTGGGATCCCGAGCGCGACATCAGATTGTCGCCTCTCCCATACCGTTCATTGCAGGTCGGTCTCTCCGGGGAGGCCGTTCGCCGCTACTGCGACGAATGGATCGTCGGCATCGAAGATGTCACTGAACTTGCGCATGAAACGCGTAGTCGCATCACCGCTGAAGATGAAAGCGGTGCGCTCGGATTGATTCCTTCCGAGCGGCCATATCCGATACCGGACGATATTTCGCAGACTCTGGGAATGGCGCAATTGCCTCGCTGAATCAATCTGACCCGAGAATTCGCGCACGCCCGCTGGCGTGGATCGAAGGAAAGCAGCACATCCTGCACTGTCCACTTTCTTTCCCTCGGTGCGCTGCGTAACGTAGGGCTGCCGATTTCCGGGATTCCCGCATCCACGGTTGGACATCGGCTCCTGAATTGGAGCCGACATCAAAGTTGCCTTAGAGTGAGGCATTGACTCCAATTTCTACGCACTGACGCAGTCTGTGGTAGGAATGGCATCTGATCATTCTTGCAGATCCGGAGTCCAGGTGTAGTCGGGTAGGAGTCGACGCTCTATGCGGAAGGCACCTTTGCGGCGGTTATCTCTCCACGCAACGTGTTTTCGATCAACACTCGACCGCTGGGGGAATATACCCAGAACTCGGCAACCTGCGCGATTATGCCGCTGATATAAGCCTTCAAATACTGATTCTTCATCTCGACACTCGGCATCAGCAAGCTATCCCAGAAGAATACCAAAATATTTGAATCCGACATAAATTCTTGAATCGTTTCCATGATATCGAGCGAATCGCAATCACCAGCCTTCAGGACAAGGCTTTTGGAGACTTCACCCCAATTGACCGTACCATCCGATCTCCTTGAAAATCGGCGGATGCTTGCCTCTTCATACTCGTCATGCTGATGCAGATCGAGAAACTTCACGCCTGGTTGGCCAACCCAGCCGATACGCGGGCGACCACCGACATCAACCCGCACAGCACGGATCATCGACTTCGGCAGGTAGTCAGGCCTCGTGCCGTACACTCCGTCAATCGTCATGCGTTTCTCCTAAGCAATCTGGCGATATCCGATTCAGTACCGATCCAGGGTACAGCCCATTTTCTAGCTGACGACCCCTTACCGACTTCGACGTTGATATGGGGCCCCTTCACCGGATCGAAGTCGATCCTAAATCGTTTGTACAATTCGGCACGCGGCGTGTGGAACCCAATATTCTTGCCATAAGTGCTCGTCGCAACCTCGAGTCGTCCGACATACGGCTCCCGAACTGCGGGGTCGATATCGCCGATCAATTCCAGTGCCTTGTTTCTCGCCTGTTCGAAGGAATCAAACGCATCGAGGGTAATTTCCTTGCTCTTTCGACATTCGTCGGATATCAACCCGAGCGGGTCGAACCATGTGAGCGGGTTATGCGGATAAGCAATAGGATTAGGCGCAGGTTCAAGGCCGAGTGGATCTGACGTTAGATAGCGACCCAAGGCCGGATCATAGAATCGGTGATAATTGTAGTGCAGTCCGGTTTCGGGGTCGTGGATCTGCCCAGCGAATCGAAGAGGTGTTTGCGTATCCCCGTGCCAAATGGTTTTCCCCCATAGATCGCTGGAGGCATGCGCGGTCTGTTCAGCAAACTTGGGGTCGATCAGTTCAGTCGGCGACCCGACTAGGTTGGTGATGATCGCTACGCATTCGCGATCGACGGTTGTTTGATCGGTGGTTTGGGTGAGGGGTGTGTGGGTGCCGGGTTGGTAGTGCCAGCGGGTGGTGGATTCGGCGGTGGTTTGTTCGGTGAGGTTGGTTGCGTCCCAGGTGTAGTCGGTGCGGTCGAGGATGGTGCCGTCGGCGGTGCGGTGTTGCTTCGATGTGCGGCGGCCGAGGGGATCGTAGGTGTAGTGCCACCATTGGTGGTCAGGGGTCCAGACGTCGGTGAGTTGGTCGAAGCTGTTGTAGCGGTAGTGCCAGGTGGCGGGCTTTCGGGATAGGCGGGTGGTGGTTTTGCGGATCAGGCGGCCGGCGTTGTCGTAGTGGTAAGTGGTGCGGCCGTTTCGGATCAGGAGGTTGTTGCGGTATTCGCGGCGGCTGGAGTTGGTGGCATGGGCGGGGGCAGCCGGCGAGTCCGGGGTGTCGCTGCTGGTGATGTTGCTGAGGGGGTCGTAGGTGTAGCGCTCGGTGACCTGGTTGTCGCGGGTGAGGGTGGTGACGCGTCCGATCGGGTCGAGTTCGTAGTCGCGGCTGACCGACGCATTGTTGTGGTGATGGGTCGTGTGGTTGGTGATGTAACCGTCTGGGCGCCAGGTGTACTCGTCGGTGCGCAGGTTTCGGGGCGGGGTGCGTGGGGTGGCGTCGAGGCCGATGTTGAACAGGCGGTGTGGGTGGGCTGTGACGGTTTGGCTGTTAGGCAGGCCTGCAGGGTTGTAGGTGGTGTCGATGGCGAGTTCGTCGAGTTGCCATCGGGTGAGACGGCCTGCCGGGTCGTAGGTGAAGTCGATGTTGTGGCCGTCGGCGGTCATCCCGCCGTGGCGGCCTGCGTAATCGAAGGACCAGTGGGTTCGGGCGCCGGTGGGGGTTGTGCGGCGGGTGCGGCGTCCGAACTCGTCGTGGTCGAACCGCATCGGCGGTTGGTCGTCCACTTGCTGGGACGCGAGCTGGCCGGTGTCGGTGTAGCTGAATTGAAGAGTGTGGGAAGGGGTTTCGTCGTTGCCGTTGGTCGCGGAGAGTAGACGGCCGGACAAGTCGTGGGTGTAGTGGATCCAGTCGCGGGAATCGGTGGTGATCGCGGTGAGGCGGCCGAGGATGTCATACGCGTGATGCCGGGTGATGCCGGTGGCGGGAGTGACCGTGGCGGTGCGCCCGGCCGGGTCGTGCGTGTAGTGGGTGGTCGCGCCCGTGTAGTCCGTCTGGGCGATCAGATGGCCCGCGGGATCGTAGACGTAGTGCCAGGTTTCACCGTTGGGATTGGTGACTGCGGTGAGGCGGCGTTCGGTGTCCCAGGTGTAGGTGGTGGTCGCACCGGCCGGGTCCGTGCGGGCCGCGAGAAGGTCGAACGCTGTGTAGGTGAATCGGGTGACCCCGCCTGCTGGGTCGGTGTGGGTGAGGAGGTTGTCTTCACCGTCGTAGGTCCAGGTTTCCCGGTGACCGTCCGGGAGGGTGCGTTCGAGAAGCTGACCGGTAGGTGAGAACCGATGAGTCGTTGTCGCACCAAGCGGGTCTGTGATGCGGTGGGGACGGCCGAGGCCGTCGCGCTCGATGGTGGTTACCGACTCGAGCGGATCGGTGATTCGGATCGGTAGACCCGCCGGGTCGACATCGATGCTGGTTGTCGCTCCGCTCGGTTCGGTGATCGTCGCGACGGCACCGCAGCGGTGATGAGTGAAGGTGGTGCGGGCGCCGGTGGGGGCGATTACGGCGGTGAGATTGCCGTTGGTGTCGTATTCGCGGCGGAGTTCGGTGCCGTCGACGTCGGTGATGCGGGTGGGGCGGTTGCGGAACAGGTATTCGAGGTAGGTGGTGTTGCCGTCGGGGCGGGTGATGGAGGCGACGTCGCCGTCGTCGGTGTAGGTGTAGCGGGTGACCGCGCCGTCGGGGGCCGTGAATGTCAGCGGGTTGCGGTCGGCGTTGTAGTCGGTGTGTGTGCGGGCACCGTTGGGATCCCGGACGTCACGGGTGCGCAGATCGGTGTCGAAACCGTAAATGGTCGGCGCGCCGAGGGAATTGATGTGCGTGGTGACTCGACCGGTTCCGTCGGGGAACGAGGAGTAGTTGAAATCGGCGTCGAGGACTCCCGCGATACCGCGCTGACGAGTGACTCGGCCGGCCTCGTCGTAGGTATTGACCATGTAGTTGTCGTTGGAGTCGGTCCACGACGTCATACGGTCGGCGTGGTCGTAGGTGTACCGGGTGGTCGCGCCTACACCATTGGTGACGGCGACCAACTGACCTGCGGTGTAGCCGAATTCGCGGATCGTGGTGAGGTGACCGCCGGACGGACCGAGGATGTCGAGTCCGGTGACGCGCCCACCGGCGGTGGTGACGGCCACGCGGTAGCCGCCGGTGTGGGTGATCTCGGTCGGCGCACCGTCGCTGTCGTAGTGGAACCGGATGCGGTTGTGGTGGCGGTCGGTGATGGCCGAGATCGCGTAGTTGCCGAGTGCGACATCGATGCCGGCCCGGACGGGTTCGGGGGCGAAATGCCAGATCAGTTCGCGTTCGGGATCCCAGACCCGGTAGCCGCCGGAGTCGGTGCGGCTCAGCGTCCAGCGCGACGCACCCGATAGCGGCAGTACTGGAGCATCCGGTTGCGGGTGGGGATAGAGCAGCGTTACGCCGTCCTCGCCGATCAAGATGACACCGTGGTCGTCGACGACAACTCGCATGTCCAGGGTCGCCGACCAGGACGGGCCGAACCAGCGGCCGAAGCGGTAGTTCGACCGGTGACGACGCTTCAGGATCAGTGGCAGGACGCCGGGCAGGTTCAGATCGAGTTCGGGGAGGAGGAATTCACCGGTGGCCGCGTCGACAGGGTCGTTGCATTCTTCGATGTCATCGTCGGTTCGGTTGTGCTCGACCGGGTCCTCGATGGTGGATTCGCGGATCTTGTCGGGGTCGTCGACATGTTCGGAGGAATCCGACTCGTCAGCTTCGGACTTGTCGACTTCTTTGTCGCTCTTGTCGTGGTCGCCGTTCGAGTTATCGGTACCGCGCTCTCCGGAGTCCGGATCGGAGGAGGAATCACCATCGCCGCGCGCGGGAGATGGAGCGGCGGCGGTGTCGTGGTCAGGCGCCGATCGTGAATCACCGTGCCACTGAGGCGTGTTCGAATCCGGCGTTGCACGTGGTGAAGGGCTGGGCGTGGCTCTGTCTTGGTCCGGTGTGTCGGCGTGCTCGTCCGGCTTCTGCTGGTTCCGGTCGGTTTCGGTATCGCCGGCCTGGCGGTTGTCAGGTGTGGCGGTAGGGCGCGGGTCCGGTGTCCGGGTGCTCGCGGGGGATTCCGGCGCGCGGGTATTCGGCGTCGGAGACATGGTCGCCGCTGGGGTGAACGAATCGCGTTGGGGCTCAGCGGCATCCGAGCGGGCGGGGGTAGCCGGATCGGATCGGTCGTGATTCGATGTCGAGCCCGCGTCACCGCCTGTGTCTGCCCGGGCAGGTGGCTGCCGAGTCGAGTCGGACTCGGGACTGGATTGGTGCGGATTCGACGTCGACCCACCGTCGCCGTCCGCGTCGGCCCGGGCGGGCGGTTGTCGAGTCGAGTCCGGGTCGGGGGCGGAATTGGTCGACCCAGGGTCGGGCCGGGTAGTGGCAGGATCTGGCTCGCCGACCCGGGTCGGCGGCTCTCCCCTGGGTGTCTCGGCAGTGGTCTGTGACGGGGCTTGGGTGGTCGGCGCGTCGGTGCCGGGGTTGCCGACCGGAGAGTTCGAATCCTGGACCGGGCGCGTGGGATTCGGATCGGTACCGGGTTGGCGGGGTGCCTCGACAGTTTTGGCGTTGTCGTCGGGATCGGGTTCCGGGCCGTTGGTGTGAACCGGAGTGCTCGGCCGATCGTCGGCGTCGGTTCGAGCGGGGGTCGAGTTCTCGGAATCCGGTCGTGGCGCGGGCGTTTCGGTATCAGGGCGTGCGGTCGGAGGCTCCGCACGCGGTTCCGGGGTGTTGTGTAGCGGAGTGCCGGAGGCGTTTTCTTCCGGCGCTTCCTGGAGTTGTCGAGTGTCGGGGCGCTGTGTCGGCGATTCCGGCCCGGCGTCGGGCCGAGCGCCGGCGTCGACGCCCGATTGCGGCCCGGCGTTGGACCCGTCCGGCACCCCGGCCTGGGGCGCTGGGGCGTGCGATGAGTTCTCGCCATCGTGATCGACAGGTTCGGGAGTGCCGGACTGCTCCGGTGTAGCCCCATCGGGACTGTCGCGATTGCCCCCGGGAAGGCGACGACCGACGTCGCTGAGCTTGTCGATCGCCGACAACACCGGCTTCGCCGCGCCTCCGCCGCCGGTGGCGACCGTGACGAGAAGATCGCTCGTGATCGAGCCGGCGAACTCGAACGGGTTCGCGCGCGCTTCCGAGAGGATCGCGTCGACAGCCGCACCGGGATCGGCGGCCGCGACCACCAGCCCGGTCCCCAAATCCGACATCTTCGACAGGTAGTCGGCCGGATGGGTGATGTTATAGGCATCGGTCGGATTCACCTGCCGGACGAACTGCACGAGCCCCGTCAGGCCGGTCAGTACGCCGGACTCGAAGCTCAACTTGGCGTGCTCACCGATATCGGCCAGATCCGACAGGTTCGCCGCCATTCGGGACGTGAACGGCGGTGTGGTCGGCGCCTTGCCGGTGGCTTCGGCGATCTTGGCGCTCGACTCGGTTGCGGCGTTATCGCGTTGGGTGCGAGCGAAACTCAAGATCTGCCGGGCATTGTCCCGCAGCGCGGTCCAGGTATCGGGCAGCGGGCCGACCTGCTTTTGCTGATCGCCGGTGAGCGAGTTCCACCAGTCCTTCTTGGTGCGTTCCTCGGCCAGGGCCCGTTCCCACTCGGCGATCGCATCCGCGGCACGTGCTTGCGCGGTGGTGACCGCCGCGGACCAGCTGTCGAGGACACCGGCGGTCGCGGTGAACGATTCCGCGGCATCCCACCACAGCTTCGGCTGCTGGTCGTAGACGGCATTGAACGCGTCCGCGCCAGCCCCGGTCCAGTCCGCGGCATCGATCGTTTTCAGTGCGTCGCCGGTTTTGGCGATCTGGGTCGCCATCTCACGCAACGTGGTCGCGGCATCGGTGATGACTGTCGGCTCGCCGCGGATCAGTTCCTTCGGGTCCTTCGTCTCCCCGAGCGCACGCTCTTCGACTTCACCACCGGCGGCCGAGACGAGTTGGTCTCCGAGATCGTCGAGAGACTCCGCCAAACTGTCCATGCCGAGCTTCTGCGCACCGGTGGAGGCGACGTCGAGGACGTCGCCGGCGAGTGCCCCGGCTTTCTCGACAGCACTTTCCACTCCTCGGCCGAACAGGTCGCCGAAGTTGTCGAACACCCCCACCGATCAGCCCGGGGGATCCAGAATCGCGGCGGCTTGCTCGGCGGCCCCGGTGTTCCAGCCCGCATCGGGTAGGCCATTGTCGGGGGCGGCGTAGGAGTACGGGTCGAGCGTGGAGAGGTTGGCCATGGCTTGCGGGCCGACGGCCTGCACCACCTGCCAGTTCTTGTCAGCGTGTGCGGCCGCGTCTTCGAAGGATTTGGCGCTGTAGTCGGCATTGAGCGCCATATTGATCGGATTGTCCGCAAGGGTTTCGCCCCACGTCCGCTCCTTGATCTCCGCGCTGGACAGGTGGGGATTGCCGAGCAGGTGGGTATACATCTGCTTGAACGTGTCGGAGCCCTGCTGCTCCATCATGTAATAGCGGCCTGCCGCCAATCCCACCGCTTCGGCGATCGAGTTGCCGGACTGCACCAGATATCGCACGCCCCAGGACCACCGCTCGGTGAATTCCTCGAACCCCTTCTGCACCACGGCTTTCCCGGCCTCCAGCCCGGACATGGTGAGCAGCGCGAAGCCACGCCCCGAGGACGCGGTCTCCTTGACCCCGATCTCCGACAGCTCGCTGATGATCCCGGTGATCCCCTGTGCCGCTTGAATCAGCACTTCCGGCGAGACTTTCAGCTCATCCGCCACGAGTGCCCCGCTTCGTCGTTCGACATTCCGGGCCCGTCATCGAATACGGTCGTCGGCACGCTTCCGGTGCGGTGTCCACCGTGAACGACTCACGCAGAGCAGGTGGGTTGCCGAATCCGGTGTAGAACGAGTCGATCATGAAAGCCAGCCTCCCCCAATGCTTCTGGCGATCGCGCCCCCCTTGGGCGATCAATCAGCAGCATAGCGAGGTGGGAGCTACTCTGCCAGTGGTGGCAGAACCTATCGCATACGGCGACGGCGTCGGCCGCTCCAGCCGTACCCCTGCCGAACAAACCAAGGACCCTATGGTTGATCGCGACTATCCGTTGTTACAGGAGGGAATTCCCATTCGTTTCGCTTCAAATTCAGGCCTCTATTGTGATATATCGAGTCCGATCGATAAATATGATCAATCCGATATTTCGTTGGGTGAAGGATCGTGCGTGAATCGAGGGATCGTGAGATGTATAGAGATGCAATCCCAAGGATCCGATTGGGAATGGCAAGTCGGGAACGGTGGTAGGAGCTTCATATGATGTCTTCAACAAAGGGATCCGCTTTCGACGCCGACCGGCCTTGGGTTCATTTTCGTGGGAAGGAGGATATGGAGAGCCTGGCCGAGTTGACCCCTGCCTTCTCTGGAATACGCGTATTTTCCCTGGATGGCGCCGAGATGGATAGCGTCGACGGGCTCTTCGGTTGCTACTATTCAGAGTTCGAGTTTCCGCCGTACTTCGGCTCGAACTGGCCGGCTTTCGAAGAATGCTTGACTACGCTGGACAATCTGCCGTCCAGAAGATACTTGACCATTATTCACCATGCGCACAATGTGCTTGCGGGCGATCGCCGAGACCTGAAAACATATCTGAGGGTGTTGAACAGTGCGGGGCGCTACTGGGCTAACGCTCCGGGTATAGGGCGTGAATGGGGAGATGGGCCGGTCGCGTTCAATACGCTATTTCTGTCGGAAAAATATTCGGCAACAGAATTGTCACTCTTAATCAATGGGGATCACGCATGACCACCGGAAAGCTGCACCATCGCGTCGGTAACCTGTTCGCTGCCACCGACCTCGATGCGGTCGGGCACGGTTGTAATTGTGCTGGTGCAATGGGGCGAGGTATTGCGACGGAATTCAAACGTCGGTGGCCGGAAATGTATGAGGAGTATCGAGTCCGGTGCCGCGATGGCCGATTGACGCCTGGGTCTGTGTTCGTTTGGCAGTGTGACGATGTGACCGTCTACAACCTGGGTACGCAGGCCCATTGGCGCGGAAAGGCGACTCTTCCCGCCATCGTTTCATCGGTCGGAGCGATGCTTGCTCATGCGGATGAAGCCGACCTGCGGCGAATCGGGGTTCCGCGTATCGGTGCGGGGCTCGGCGGGCTCGAGTGGTCGGATGTCGAAGGTGCGATCATGCCTGTGATCGAGTCTCACGACGTGGAGGTCGTTGTGTTCGGTCTCGAGTGAGGGTGATGGCGGCTTCGGGATCAGCCGTCGGCCTGGGTGGTTGTCGGTGGGGCCGTGGTGGGGGAGGGGGTG
>NZ_JACBIU010000058.1:0-9653 GCF_013839555.1 Nocardia sp. GTS18
GACCACCTTGGTGTTTTGTGCACCAGGGAGGTGTGGAAACCACCTTTGTGTTTTTGTGCACCACGGAGGTATTGGGCTGTGTTTGTTGGAGCGCTGGCGCGCTCGAGCGCGGCCCCTGAGGGGCCGCGCGAACAGCGCTCGAGACTCGCGCTTCGCGCATGCGCTTCGAGCGCTGTTCGCGCGGCCGGGCCGCTGCGCCGCTTCGCGGCGTTCCCTCCTCGAGGTCGGGAAGGGTGCGTGGTTGGGAGTGCGGTCATGGCGGACCGGAGTGGTGCGGTGTGGCTGGGAGTGCGGTAGGTGGCGTACTGAGTGGTGCAGTGGGGCTGGGAGTGCGGGAGTCGTCGGCCCCTGGGTGATTCACCGCCCGGGATAGGTTCCCAGCAGTCCGCCATGACAGCATTCCCAGCCCCGCACGACCCGACCTCGCGGAGGGTCCGCCGCGAAGCGGCGTAGCGGCCCGGCCGCGAGTTAGCCGCCGGTGCGCATGCGCGCAGCGCGAGCACCGGCGGCTAACTCGCGGCCCTCCAGGGGCCGCGCTCGAGCGCGCCAGCGCTCCAAAAATACAGCCCAATACCCCCGTGGTGCACAAAACCCCAAGGCAGTTCCACACGGCTGGAACCCCGCCACACAGCGGCCCCCAGAAACGGCAAAGGCCGGTAGCTCTAGCGCTACCGGCCTCCACCGTCGTTCAGGGCATGCTCACTGCCCGCCTAGGCATCAGTTCGTGCGAACCGCCAGGCCGGGGTTGTCCGACAGGACCACGCTCAGCGGCTGTGCGAAGAGCTGGGGGGTGTCGCCGGTGATGGCGCCGATGATGTTGGGGATTTCGCAGATCGGGTAGTCGGCGACCGACGAGGCGCTGGAGATGCCGAGGGCCATGCGGCCGGTGACGATCGCACCGCCGGAATCGCCGGGCAGCGCGCAGATGTTGGCGGAGAAGCTCTGGGTGAGCTGGCGATCGCCGACCTGCACGGTCTGGTCGACACCGTTGACGATGCCGCAGCTGAACCCGGTCCGCGAACCCGACTTGCACACGGGGGCGCCGACGACCGGCACACCGACGCCGTCGACGGCGATGGGTGCCGCGCCGGGGACGGTGACGAGGTTGTTCTCGAAGCGGGCGCGCGCGTTGTCGTTCACGCGGATGATCGAGTAGTCCTGCTCGCCGAGGATGGACTTCTGGAAGGTGCCGAGCTGGGCGCCCGCGCGGTCACCGTTCATCTCGTAGACGGCGGCGGCGGAACCGGTGCCCGCCGACTCGAGGTCCGGGTTGCAGTGGCCCGCGGAGATGTTCACGACGTTGCCGGAGCGATCGGTGCCGTTGAAGCCGAACGAGCAGCGCAGCGAGCTGTTGCCCGCGATGGCGGCGTAGCCCTCGCCACCGGCGATCGGGCCGGTGCCGTTGCCCGCCACGGGAGTGGCTTCCAGGTCGACCTTCTCACCGGCCACGGGCGGCGCGGTGACGACGACGCGGGCCGGGTCGATGAAGCTGGGCAGCGGCAGCCCGGCCTGCTCGACGCGCACGGCGATCGCGTTGTTCACGGTGTCGATGACGACGCCACGCACCAGGTTGGCGATCTCCGGCGGCGCGGCGGCCAGCCAGTTCTCGAACGCGGTCTTCTCACCGCGCAGCATGGATTCGCTCTTGGCGACGTTGCGGACCTCGAAACCGGCCGATTCGGCGGCGGCACGGGCTTCGTCGGCACCGGGGCCCTGGGACAGCGCGACAACGGCGTTGCCCTGGTCGTTGAGCCAGGAGCCGGCGAACACCTGCGGGAACTGACGCTGGGCGGTGGTGGCGAACGCGGCGACCTGCTGGGCCTCGTCGGCACGGCGCAGGTATTCCTGCGGGGAAAGCTTCAGGTCACGGCTCACGGCCTCGATCAGCTGGGCAGGCAGATCGACCGCGGGTTCGGCGTCGGCCACTGCCATCGTGGGGCCGAACAGCAGAATCGCCGCCGAAGCGGCGATCACGGACTTGCGAGCTCGTCTCGAGCTTCGTGCGAGGGGGGCGCGACCCATACGTGGCAGGAGCATGATCGAACTATATGGGCTCGGACCGGTTATGCCTACTCGGACCGGGCAAGAGATTTCACTCACCCGGTCCGTTCGGTGATTCGTCCGGTACTAACCCGCGTTGGGGTTGGTACGCACCATGATTCCGCTGCCGAGACCGCCACCGGAATTGGCCTCGATATCGGCCAGGATCGGCCGGATCGGCACACCGAGGGTGGCGGTGCCACCGAAGGGCGCGAGCTGGGTGTTGGCCTCGGTGCAGTTGGGCGCCTCGGCGGCATTGGAGCCGCTGGTGATGCCGAGCGCGAGGGTGCCCGACACGATCGCGCCGCCGCTGTCACCACCGAGGGTGCAGGCGCTGGTGGCGAAACCACGGATCGTCTTGCTGATGCCCTCGGCGGTGAACAGCTGGGTTTCCACGTGATCGGCCGAGACGAAACCACAGGTGAAGGTGGACGACTGACCAGTTTTGCAGACCGGCGCACCGGTCACCGGATCGGCGGTGCCGGTGATGGCGAGGGTGGTGCCGTTGGCGCCACGCACCCGGGCCTGGTCCATGCCCGCGTTCACCGCACGCTCGTTGAGCTTGATGACGGAGTAGTCCAGCGCGCCCGGTCCGCCGAGCACGGACATGGCGAACTGACCGACCTCGGGACTGTTGGGGATGTCGCGCACGTTCGGCACGTACACCTTGGCGGGCGTGCCGTGGTCGACATTCGGATTGCAGTGGCCCGCAGAGATGTTCAGCGCGTTGCCCGCCGCGTCGGTGCTGTTGAAACCGAACGAGCACACGTCGACACCGCGCAGGTCGGCATCGTGCAGGTCCTTGGCGGCGGTGATGTAGGTGTCGCCACCCATCGGCCGGTTCACCACCTCGCCACCGCCGCCCGGCGTGATGACCACCTTGATGGTGGCGATCAGGGTCGGCAGGTTCAGCAGATGGCCGGTGCTGGAATTGGCGACGCTCAAAACGATCTGGCTGTTGAGCACGTCGATGGCGATCGAGCTGATCGGCGCGGAGATCTCGCGCGGCAGGCTCGAGATCCACTGACTCAGTTGCAGCAGAGCGCCTTCCAGGCCGCTGGCCGAGATGGGCGCGAGGTGGGTCTGGTAGCCGTCGGCGGCGGCGAGGCGGCCGGTCTCGGCATCGGTCACCGCGACAACGGCTTTGCCCTCGGGCGTGAGCCAGGCACCGGCGAAGGTGTCGGGGTTCTCGGCGCGGAAGTCGGCGGCGTAGGCGCGCAGCTCCTGGGCGCGCGCGGCGCGGTCGAGGTATTCGTTCGGGGTCATGCCCAGATCGCGCGAGATGGCTGTCACCAGTTCGGCGGGTAGGGCGTCAGCCGAAAGCTGCTGCGGCGCAGCGGGTTGCGCGCTAGCGACACCGGAGCCGAGCAGAGGGGCGAGAAGAACGGTCGCGGCGAACCCGGCGGAGGCTGCCTTGACCGCGGCGCGACGCGCCACCAACTTGCGCATGAAATCCCTTCGTCACCGAACGAGTGACCGAGACCACCGCCGGCGGCGGGTATGTCGGTCAGCGCATCACTCTAAGGCACGCCCGGCGATGGGGTGCGGTTACCCGCTACCAGCTTCGGTTTTGCGCCAGCCGGGGATCTCGAGCGGCGGCGGTAGCTCGCCGGGCTCGCGGGGCTGGAACGGGAACGGCCGGGTGGTCGTGGTGCGACCGGGCGTCGTCGGCGTGGTGGTCGTCGGTGCCGGCGTGGTTGTGGTCGGAGCCTCGGTGGTGGTCGGCTCTTCGGTGGTGGTCGTCGGTTCCGGGGTGGTCGTGACGACCGGTTCCTCGGTGGTCGTCTCCGGCGGCGGCGGAGCGAGCACGGGAGTGGGAGCCGGTTGCTGGGTCGTTTCCGAGTGCGCGTCCGAGATGGTCGGCGGCTCGGTCGGCTCGGTGCCACGCAGCAGCACCGACACCGCGATGCCACCGAGCACCAGGCCGATCAGCGCGGCCCCGGCGATCAACAGCGGCGTCTTGGTCCGAGCAGGCGCCGGTGTAGGGGCAGGGGCAGGGGCGGGCGGTGGCACCGAGACGGCCATCGCCTTGGTCGGGTGTTGCACCGGAATCGCCGCCGAGTACGCCTGCGCGACCACGACCGGCGGTTCGACGGCGGGCATCACATCGGTCTTCACCAAAGAGTTCTCGGTGACGATCGGATCGGGCGGTGTCGCACCGGCCGGGGTCGCGAGCACCGCGACCAGCGCGGCCTCGGCGGCCGACGACGCGAACGCCTTGCCCGGATCGGCGCCCTCGGCGGGCTGGGGCAGCTCGTCCTCGCCGAGCAATGCCACCGATTTCAGACCCAGATAGTCCAGTGCCTCACGGACGCCGCGCACCACCTCCGGTGACCACTGCGCCGGATGCGTGGCGTAGAACTCGGCCGGGCCGCTCAGATGCTCGGTGGTGAGATCGATGAGGCAGAACATGGCCGTGGCCAGCAGATCCTCGGCCCGATAGGCCTCGCCGCCGTCGACATCGACGCCGGCCGGATCGCCGATCGCGCGGACGAAACCGGAGATCGCGTGCGCGTGCCCGGACAGTGGTGCGTCGCCGAGGGCCGCGTCACCGTCGTCGGACATGTGCAGTACCGACGACCGCTCGACGAAATGCTTCGCCCCGTCGTCGGTGACCACCGCGGCGACACACTCGTCGTCGGCGATACGCAAGCCGACTCCAGTGGCCATCCGGTTACCTCGCTTCGACGTCCGTGGTGTTGGGCGGCGAGTCCGGCGGTCACACCAGGAGTGAGCCGTGTCCCATCGCGCGCAGCATCGACAATAATTCCGATCGTGAACGTGCGCCTATCCGGCGTCGGATACGCGCCACGTGATGCTCCACGGTCTTGGCGGAAATGTACAGCCGGGCGCCGATCTCCCGGTAGGTGAGACCGAGTAGCACCAGCTCGGCGACCTCGCGTTCACGGTCGCTCAGCGCGCGCTGCTCGATAGCGGGCTGCGGTGCCGAGGTCTCGTCGCCGTTCTTGGGCGCCTCGAGCCGGGCGGGGATGCGCACCGAACGGGCCAGCTTCAGCAGGGCGCTGGCGGCGGTGGGGTCGTCGATCACGCGCGCGGTATCGCCGGCGAGGCGGGCGCCGTCGAAGGTGTGGCCCTGGTGGGCGAGGGCGAGGACCGCGCTGTGCACGGCGGGCAGGTCGACCTGACCGCGCAGCACGAGCAACCAGGTGCGGCCCGCATCGGCCAGGACGGCGGCGTGCGGGTCGCCGTCGGCGGCGGCGTTCTTCAGTGCGTGCGCGTGCGGCAGCAACTGCTGGGGCGAGGACTTGGCGATCGCCGCCTGCACCCCGTACCAGTGGAAGGCGTTGGTCCAGGCGGGTGCGCGCCCGAGGCGGCGCAGCAGTGCGGTGGCGGCCTCGACGAGGGGCTGGATGCGGCCCTCGTCGCGCAATTGGATTCCGGCCAACCACAATTCGCCGATCGGGAGCAGGCTCAGCAGGTCGACGTCGACCTCGTCGAACAGCGGGAAGGCGGCGGTCCACGCGGCATGCAATGCCTGCGCGTCACCGCTGCGGCGGGCCAGGCCGACCGCCAGGGCGTGCGCGAGCAAGCGATCGCGTGGGGCCAGGGACGCGATATCGATGCTGGTCATGGTCTCGGCGGCCTTGCATTCGTCACCGATGCGCAGCGCGGTCCAGGCCGCGAGCACGCCGAGCTGTTTGCCTTCGCCGTCGGCGGCGCGGATCGCGTCGTCGGCGCGGCGTGGTTCGCCCGCGCTCAGACTCAGCAGGGCGCCGACGGTCACCGCGCTGCACGGGGTGGTGCCGGTTCCGTTGGTCCGCGCGGCCTGGACCAGCGCCGAGATCGCGGCCGCGGTGGCCGCGCCGTGTGGGTCGAGGGAGGTGAGCAGGGCGTTCGCGATCAGCCGGGCACCGGCACCCGCCTGGGTGGGCGGCCAGTGTTCGGCGTCGGCCGCGGCCTCCGCGGCGGCGGCGCTGTCACCGGCCAGGGCGTGCACGGTCGCCGCGATCGCCCAGTCGGCACCGACCCGGTTCGGGCCGAGCCAGCGGTAGAGGGCGGCGGCCCGGCTGACCAGGCCGCGCCGGGTGAGCACGCTCGCGCAGACGCGGACGGCGGCCGCGAGTTCGGCGGTGTCGACACCGGCGCCGTCGAGCAGGGGTTCGGCTAGGCGCAGGGCGGTGTCGTCGTCGCCTGCCTTCGCGGCGGCTTCGGCCCAGGCGAGGGTGACGCGGCGCGGATCGGTGCCCGCCGCGACGGCTGCCGCGTAGTAGCGGGCGGCATCGGGACGCTGCTGTCGGGCTGCCGCGCAGAGGAATTCGGCGAGACGATGGTCGCGCACACCGGACTCGGCCAGCAGCAGGCCGGTGTGGTCGCGCAGCAGGCCCGCCTCGAGCCGGGTGTCGAGGAGCCTGCGCTGCACCGCGACGAAGCGGCGATCGCCGAGCAGCAGCCGCAGTTGCGGTACGGCCGCGCTCAGCAACAGGTCGGCATCGGTGACCAGCGCGCTCGCCCGCGCCCGATCCAGCAGGTCATGAGCGACAGGCAATTCCACCCCGAGCACCTCGGCGAGCTCACCGGCGTCGAGGCCTGTTCCGGTCGCCGCGACGACGAGGGTGTCGAGCAGCGGGGGATCGAAAGCCGCCAATTGCGCACGGGCCCAAGCGGACAGGGCCGCGTCGACGGCAGGCAGGCCCGCGTCGAGCTTGGCCTGACCCGCCGCCCGCAGGGCCGCGACGACACCGCCGTGGATGCCCGCGGTCCTGGTGTGGATGTGGTTGACCAGCGGGCGCGGCACCGACACCCCGAGTTCGCGGGCGAAGGAACCGATCTCACCGCAACCGAGTGCGCGGATCTCGATCAGGCGGCCCTGCCTGCCGATCGCGTCGCACAGGGCGCGCAGTTCGGGATGCTGGGGGCGTGGCTGGGTGGCGCAGATCAGGGAGCGGGCGCCCGATTCCACCTCGGTGCGCAGGACATCGAGCTGGGCGGGGGTCATGTCGTGCAGGTCGTCGGCGATCACGACGGCCCCGTTGTCGGTGGGCTCGGGGGCCCGGCCGATCACGGCGACGCCCCGGCCGCGCAGCCGACGGCGCACAGCGTCGAGCAACACCGACTTGCCGGTACCGGAGCGACCCGACAGCAACAGCACCACCGGCTGGTCGTCAGGAGTGTCTACGGCTCGCAGAATCTCACGGGCGTGCGGGACTGTGTCGAGCGCGATGGGGCTCAATTGCCGCCTCCGAGTAGTTCACCGGGGAGTTTCGTGACGCCGCCGACGGTCCCATCGACCACCTCGCCCGCGCCGTCGAGCACTTGGCCGGGTACGGCGCCGACATTCGGCACATTCGGAGCCTGGGGGACCGGCGGGGTGTAGGGCGCCGGTTGCTGTGGGGCGGGCTGTTGGGGCGCGGGCTGCTGGGGTGCCGGTTGCTGTGGGGCCGGCTGTTGGGGCGCGGGCTGTTGCGGTGCGGGTTGCTGCGGGGCAGGTGCTCCGCCGCCGGACTGGACCTGCTGCTGAGTCGCCGGGGACTGGGCGGTGCCGCCCGGCTGTGGTGTCCCGCCGGCGGAGTTCACCGGTGCGGCCGGGGTGACGGTGCCGGGGATCGGCTGACCCGTCGAGTCGAGCAGGGGAGCACCCGGGACCGGCTGACCGTTCGCGTCGACGGTCGGCGTTCCGACCACCGGCTTGCCGTCGGCGTCGAACGTGGCGATCGGTGCGACCGCCTGTCCGGGGCCGCTGTTCTTCGGCGCGTTCTCGGTGGGGTTCACGGTGGACGCGTCGGGCTTGCTCGGCGTCGCGAACTGGGGTGACATGGCCAGAGTTCCCGCGGTGAGCGCGCCGAAGACGGCGACTGCCGCGCCGACGACCGCCAGGCGCTTGCCGGTGACGACCTTCTTCGCCGGGACTTCGTCGTCGACGACGGGCAGGGCTTTCGCGAGTGAGACCGGGGCGATGTCCGTCGGCTCGTCGAACTCCTCGAGAGGAAGGACGAGCGGAGTGGATTCCGCCGCCCGCAGATCCGCGGCCAGCTCGGCCGCGCCCGCCGCGCTCGCGGTGGCCGGATCGGCACACGCGACGACGGGCAGCGCGAACTCCGCGGACACCAATTCCGCGACCAAGGGCATCTGCGCGCCGCCGCCGGTCAGCAGGACGGCGGTGATGTCGCCGAGCCGGACGCCCGCGCGCTCGACAGCCTCGCGCACCAGGGTGAGTGAATCCTGCACGCAGCCGCGCAGCAGGTCCTCGAGTTCGTGACGGACGAGACGAACGGTCGCGGCCTCGCCGAGGGCGCCGACCTCCACCACCGTCGCGGTGTCGAGTGACAGTTCTTCTCTGGCGAGGCGTGCGCGTTCGCGCAGGGCCGCGAGTTCGGTTTCCACGGCCGGATCGAACGGGTCGAATTCCCGGTCACCCAGCGCGTGCGACAGCACGTAGCGCATTGTCAGCAAATCGAATTCCGAGCCGGCGATCTCGGTGTCGTGCAGCGGGGTGGCCAGCAGGCCCGACTGCTCCCCGGTGCGGACCACCGAGACGGTCAGACCGCTCGCGCCGAGGTCGTAGACCACCAGCGCGCCTTCGTCGAACAGTCCGCGCTCGACCTCGTAGCGGCGGACCACCGCGACCGGTTCCGGGACGAGGACGACCGCGTTGGCGCCCGCGTTGTCGAGAGACGAACGCACCGCCTGCACTTGGTCATCCGTCCACCAGCCGGGGTGGCAGGACACCACCGTCGGCTCGCCCTCGACCCGGTCGCGGACCTCGTCGATCAGCTGAGTGGTCGCTGCGGCCACCAGATCGGCCGCGACATGCGACGAACCGTCCTCGGCGAGCATCCGCACCGGATCGCCGACCCGGGCCAGGAAGCCCTCGATCATTACCGCCGGGCCGGCCGTGGCTACTTCTACTGCACTGGGTCGCCGAACGACCGCGATCGGTTCACCACCGTCGATCGCCGTCGCTACGGCAACTGAACGGGATGCACCGACGGTGACGCCGAGCGCGAGACGGTCTGTCATGGGGAACCTCTGCAGATACGTGAGCGACGGAAATCATCGAGAGAGCTATCCCGATTGTCGGTTGCTGACGGTCTGCTGTTACCGGCGAACAGGCCGATAACGGGGCCGATCCCCTAACGGCCCTCGATCCCCTAACGGGCACCCCATGCGACGAATAGGGATTTGCCCCGTTACGAGGGGGTGCCCCTCGGCCATAGCTTCGAAACATCTTGCCGATCCCGGAGGAGCTGATTCCGATGACCACACCCTTGGAGAACGCGATCCTGCAGTTCATTCTCGATTTGCTGCGCGATCCTAAGGCCGCGGCGGCGTACTGCAACGCGCCGGACAAGGTCATCGAGGAGGCGCAGCTGTGCGCGACCCCCGAATACATCGCCGCCTGCGCGCCGATGGTGGCGCGCGGCGTGTGCGATGCGGGGAGTGCGCCGTTGCGAGGCATCGTCGGGTGCGGCGGGGGAGGTCATGGGTTCGGAGGTGGTGGTCATGGTGCCGGGTTCTATGGTGCCGGTGCCGGGCCGTCGATGTTCTTCGGGCCGGGGCGTTGGTTCGGGCCTTGCTCCTTTACACATTTGAAGCTGCCGGAGAATTGAGACGTGTTGACTATGTCTGTCCGCGTGACACTAAAACAAATATAA
>NZ_JACBIU010000059.1:0-8581 GCF_013839555.1 Nocardia sp. GTS18
GGCCCCGCGTACCCCCGACTCCGAAGCAACACCGCCGCGAACGCCGGATTCGGGCGTCACACCTTCCCGCGAACCGGCCACCGACTCGACCCCGGAACGCACCCAGGAGCCCGAAGCACCGCCGACCCGCACCCCGGATTCGGACACAACTCCGCCACGCACACCCGACCCCGATGTGACGCCCACACCGGACCATGCTGCGTCCCAACCACGTACGCCGGATGCCGATGCGACACCGCCGCGCACGCCGGATTCGGATGTTTCGCGCACGCCGGATTCGGATGTGACACCGCCGCGCACGCCGGGTTCGGATGTGACGCCCACGCCGGATTCGGATGTGTCGCGCACGCCGGATTCGGATGTGACACCGCCGCGCACGCCGGGTTCGGATGTGACGCCCACGCCGGATTCGGATGTGTCGCGCACGCCGGATTCGGATGTGGCGTCGTCGCGCACGCTCGACGCCGATGGGCGACCCACCCGGACCGTGGATTCCGACGGCGTGCCTTCACATTCGGACGCCGGTGATGCGCAGGCGCGCCGCCCGCACTCCGATGAATCCCCGCGCACCGCTGATGCGGATTCGGGCCCCACGCGGACGCCCGATGTTCCTTCACGGGCAGCCGACCCGGACAGCACACAACAGCGCAGGCCCGACGCCGACGGCGCTCGCCCACGTACTCCCGATGCCGACAGCTCGACTCCGCGCCGACCCGATGCGGACTCC
The DNA here is from genome assembly GCF_013839555.1 of Nocardia sp. GTS18. Taxonomy (NCBI): domain Bacteria; kingdom Bacillati; phylum Actinomycetota; class Actinomycetes; order Mycobacteriales; family Nocardiaceae; genus Nocardia; species Nocardia sp. GTS18. Next base: position 728 of record NZ_JACBIU010000059.1, read on the forward strand.
ACCCAGCAGCGCAGGCCGGACGCGGTGCGGCAGCCTGCCGGGGATGCCACTGCCCCACGGCGCAATGACCCCGACTCCGCCGCGCCGCGCAGGCCCGACGTGGACAGCACCCGCCAGCGCACGTCGGAGGCGGACTCACTGCGGACGCCCGACAGCACCGGGCCGCAGCGGACACCGGATGGTGCGCAGCGCAATCCTGAGGGGAACGGAAGTGAGGCGCCCGCACGGGGATCCGATGGTGCGGACCGCAATCGTGAGGTCGATGGTTCGGTGCGGCCCGAGGATGTCCGGGATCTCACGCGGCGTCCACCGCTGGACGAGACACCCGACTTCCTCGCCGAGTCCGATGACATCGAGGAGGGCCTGGAGAACGACGTCTATCAGTCCGCGGACGGCAAATGGCATCATGTGCTCGACCCGGCGGGCACGTTCCGGGATGTCAACTTCCGGCTGCACGATGCCAACGGGTTCTGTCGTGATCCGCTCACCAGCAGCGAGTTCCGGTATCTCGCGCAGGAGGGCCCCAAGCGCACCTACAAAGTCGCCGATCCCGAGATCGCCAGGCAGATGGCCGACATCGTGGCCGACCGCACGGTGGTGCAGAAGCGCAGCGATGACGCGCTGAAGATCGTCAACCGGTTGATGGGCGAGTTCGGTGTCGCCAAGCTCGGCGATATCGCCAGCAGTCAGAAGCTGGACAAGGTCGTCGCCGAGCAGCGGCGCAAGCTCGAGGACGCCTACGACGACCTGCAACGTGACCTCGCGGACCGCCCGGACGACCCCCAGCTGCAACGCCGGGAAACCGAGATCATCGACAAGCTCGAGCGTCTCGACGAATTCGAACGCGCCGCAGCCTGTTTCAACAGGCTGCGACCGCAACTCGTCGCCCACTCGAAGGCGCTCGGCGAGCTCGCCGCCCGCGCGTTCGGCCTCGACCCGGCCGAATTCCCCGGCGCTGTGCTGCTTTCACCGTTCGACGGGGACATCGACGGCCGCCCGGTCATCGACGGCGCGAACGTGCTCGACGTGGTTGTCTACGTGCCGGGTACCGACGGTGCGCCGCCGGCGCTGATCTCGCACGAGGCGAAGGGCGTCGGCTCCAAGCTCGGTGGCTCGAAAGTCGCGAGCGCGGAACAGGGTTCGCCCGAGTACTACCGCCGCACCCTGCGCATCGACAACAACCTGCACCGCATACTCGCCGAGACGCCCGAGCAGATGCGGCAACGCGGCATCGACCCCGAATCGCCCGAGGGGCAGGCGCTGATCCGCGCGAGGAACGACCTGCTCGACGCGCACCGGGCAGGCACGCTGCGCTTCGAGTACCACCACGTGCACGCGGACAGGAACGGCAACGTGACTGTCAGCGAGTTCGATCTGGTGCGCGACGGCAACCTCGTGCGCATGGACAATGTCGGTGGATACGATTCGCCCACACTGCAATCCGATGCGGTCCCGCGCACCGACGACGACACCCCTGTCCGCCCGGAGGACCCGGACGAAGCGGCTCGTTTCGACGCCGACCAGCTCGGTGCCCCCGACTCCGACGAGTGGTCGAACCGCAGTCCCGAGGAAGTCGCCGAGCGCCTCCAGGATCATCTGCGCCAGGTCACCGGCAACCCCGAATTCGAGGTGTTCGGCTTCGATTCCGACTCCGTGAATCCGGAGGTGGCGCGCGAATACGCCCGCGCCATGGTCGACCTGTTCGACCGCAACCCCACCGTCGACCTGCGCCGCGTCGGCATCGGCGAGCTGCCGACGGGCGTGATCGGAATGTCGCAGCCGAGGATCGACCCGGCGACCGGCAGGCTCTACACCGAATCCATCGTGCTCAGCCGCGACCACGCGCAGAGCGCGGAATACTTCCGTCAGCGTATGCAGCTCGGGGTCGACAACAACCGTTTCGCGCCCGAGGTGCTGAGGCGGCCGGTGTACGCGGTGCTCGCCCACGAATACGGGCACGCGCTCGACTACGCCGGTCAGCAGAGCGCCCGCCACCAGGCCGAAGACCTGCTCATCCAGCGCTACGCCGACGACACCACCCGCGACCCCGCCCAGTCCTACGACGACTGGCTGCGGCAGCTCAGCGGCTACAGCTTCGACGGCAACGGGCGGTTGCGTCCCGGCGAAGCCGTGCCCGAGGCGTTCGCGGCGCAGATGCTGCGCACCCTCGGTGGCGACGACACCAGCCCGGAACCGGTACGCGCACTGCACGATCTGGTCACCGATATCGCCGCGCGCCCACCGGAATCGGTCACCTGGCCGCTGTCCGAGGACGCCGAACGGGCCGCCGAACCCGACGACGTGCCCGACCGCGCCGACCGCGACCTCCTGGCCGACCCGGTGAACGACGAATGGTCCGATCTGCCACCGGCCGAGGTGGGACGACATCTGGCCGAACGAATGCGCGACATCACCGGACACGATGTCGAGACCTTCGGCTTCGACCAGCCGAACGTGCATCCGGCGATGGCCCGCGAACTGGCCCGCGGCATCGTCGACATGCAGACCCGATACCCGAGTGTCGAGGTGCGCAGCGTCGGTATCGGGGAGACCGGACCCGGCCGGGTCGCGGAGACAGCGCCCGAACGCGACCCGAACGGCGGCTACCGCGCCAAGTCGATCACGTTCAACCAGCAGTACTTCGCCGGCAATGGCAGCCTGTTCCAGAACCTCATGCGCGCCAGCAAGCCCGGCTTCTACACCCGCAGCCTGTGGGACCGTCCGGTGTACGGCTTCGCGGTGCACGAGTTCGGGCATGCCCTCGACTACGCGGGCGAACCCCGCACCCGCAAACGTGTGGGGCTGCGTCTGCACGACCACTACCACCGCAACCGGCTGGGCGACCGCGACGGCTTCAACCCTTGGCTCGCGGGCGAACTCAGCGGCTACAGCATGAACAGCCGGACCGGCGAGCTCAATCCGGGTGAAGCGCTCGCCGAGGCTTTCCGCGAAATGGAAGCCACCCGTGACGCGGACGGCGCGCTGCACCCGGAACGGGTGAGCCCGGCCGTGCGGATCATGTACGACCTGCTCACCGACGCGGCGCAGGTACCGCGCTCCGACGCGATGACCGTGGATCGCGCGGCCGACGAGATGCAGCTACGTCCGCCGTGGGAGGACGACATCCCCGACCTGGGTGATCTCGGTGCGCCCCGCGACGACGAATGGTCGGACCTCTCGCCGAGCGAGGTGGGCGACCACCTGCGCGACGTGCTGCGCGAGGCGATGAACAACCCGGACTTCGACGTGTACGGCTTCGACCTGCCCGGGCTCGATGCCGAGGTGGTTCGCGACTACGCGCGGTCGATGGTCGAGCTGTACAACGCCTTCCCGCAGACGGATCTGCGTCGCGTCGGCATCGGTGACCTCGATTACGGCGTGCTCGGCCAGACCACCCGCACCCCCGACCGGACCACGGGCCTGCCCTATACCGACATCACGCTCGGTTACGACTACGCGATCAGCGCCATCCACCTGCGGTCGTCGATGCAGCAGTCGGTCGACTCGGGTCACTTCCATCCGGGCGTGCTCGACCGGCCGGTGTACGCCATCGCCGCGCATGAGTACGGTCACGCGCTCGACGCGGCAGGCAGGCTAGCGGCCCGGGCCGACGCCGACGGGACGCTCGACGAAGCCTTCCACGACAACCCCGACGGGTACGACGATCCGGACTCGTGGCGGCGTCAGCTCAGCGGCTACAGCCGCAGTGGCCCCGACGGTCGGTTGAACCCGGCGGAGGCGCTCGCCGAGGCGTTCACGGAAGTGCTCATGGTCGGCCACGACCGAGCGAGTTGGCCCGCCCGCACCCTCTACGACCTGCTGATGCGGGAGGCACAGAACCCGACCCGCGATTATGTGCACAACCTGCCCGAACAGGGTGCCGACCATATGGAACTGCCCGATGGGGGGAACCCGGATCGGCCGGAACCGGACGGGTCCGACCCGGATCGCTCACAGCGGGAACGTTCGGAACCCGAGGCCGGAGATCCGGATCGTTCGCAGCCGGACCGCTCGCAACCGGATCGCTCGCGTAGCGACGGCGAGCTGACGCGCGACGGTGCGCACACCGATCCACCGCGCACCGCCCAGCCGCAGCCGGAAGCGCCGCGTCAGAACAACTCCCCGGAGGAAACGCCACGCCGGCGCCGGTGGTGGCGATCGGAACAGCCTGCGATCCCGGCCGAACCGGAACGACGCGTCTTCTTCGACATCGACGGCGAACAGGTGGTTGTGCCGCTGTACCGCGACGCCGACGGCGAGTGGCAGGTGGCGCCGCAAGACACGACCATGCGCCAGGCCGAGCCGAGGTCGTTCCTGAAACGTGCGCTCGCGCAACTCAACAACCACTTCCCGATCCTCAAGCAGCCCTCCGGCGCGCCCAACATCGGTGACAGTGCGGGACAGGCCGCGATCCGCGACGGTGTCCTCGGGATCGGCGACATGATCGCCAACCCTGGCCCGGCGCAACTGCCTCCGCCCAGCCCGACGCCGCCGGGAGTTCCGACGGTCGGGCCCGGACCCGAGGCTTCGGCGCCCGACCCCACGTTCTTGCGGATCGCCCAGCAGACCCCGGTCTTGATCCAGAACCGCGAGTACCTCCCGCTCTTCGGCAAGTTGTCCGGCCGGGTGCGTCGTTCGGGCGGCGAGTATCCGGCGATGCGCAATGAGGACGGGTCCGAATACCGTCCCGAGCTCAGCGACGCCGACGCCGACCTGGTGCGCAGGCAGATCATCAGCGATCTGCGGGTCGAGCGTGTCACCCCCGAGGACGCGCGCAACGATCTACTCGAGGCCTTCGAGCATGCCGGGCGTGGACAGCGCGAACGCATCCTGCGCGACATGCTCGCCAACGACCTGATCACCCAGGACGAAGCCGACGAACTGCACAACAAGCCGCAGCCCGATCCGCTGCCGCCGCTGCCGCCGCCCGTCGACCCGCCGCCGCCCGGTGGGGAGACGCTGCGCGAGATGTTCGACCGGTTGCTCGGCGTCGAGGTGGCCGACGAGCCGGATGCGCTGCGCCGGGAAATCGACCGGCAGCAATACATGGTGATGCGGCAGACCGCGGCCATCATCGGTCTCGGCGATGCCTTCATCCGCGCGCACATCGAGCAGAACGCGCCCTACACCTCCGCCGACGGCGAATCGCAAGCTCCGGTGCGCTTCGGCGGACGGGTGAGCATGATCGACCAGAACCCGATGGGCCGGTTCCTCACCGAGTTCATCGCCGCGTTCGGCCGCGATCCCGGCGTGCTCGCCACCACCCCCCTCGACAACGGCGCCGAACCGCTGCCGATGTTCGGCGACCCCGATGCGCTCGGCCGCGACCAGGGTCTGCGCGACTTCTTCGTGCACGCCCTGCGCCGCGACCAGCTGGCCCACGAATTGGACACGTGGGCAGGCACATTCGGCCTCGGACCGCACCAGCTCACGCCGGACACGGTCGACGCGTTCGTGCAGAGGCTGTTCGAGATCAATCGGATACGGGCCGAACGGCTCGCCGAACTGATCGCGGCCGTGGAGGATCGGCTGCCACCGCGCGACACCGACGGGCCGACCCTCGGCGAGCCGATTCGCGACCAGGTTGCCCGGCTGCCAGGCGGCGACGGCGCGCCCGATCGGCTCGTCGTCACCGACGGGGCACGCGAACGCGACCAGGTTCTCGCCGATGTGCTCGCCTCCCGACCGGATCTGGCAGCGCAGATCCGCGACGGCGACCTGCTGGTCGACTACCGCAAGGTGCTCACCGACTTCAGGGGGCAAACCCACCTCGAGCCGGTCGACACACCGCAGGTGCGCGACCACACCGAAAACGTCGACGGACGCGATGTGCGGATCACCCTGCTGCGCGACGGTGACGGCGCCTGGCGCCCGATCATCGGTTCGGATGCCGTCCCCGGTGACGGTGTGACGGTGCAGCGCACCCGCGAGCAGATACTCGCCGACCTGGTCGATCTGATCTTCGCCCTCGAGCTCACCCCCGCAGATGTGCTGCCCGGCGACATCGACGAACGGATCGCCGAACTCAAACTCGACAACGCGGTGCGCGCGGCGCAGGTCGAGGGCCTGGCCGACTTCCTGCGCACCGGAAACCTCGTCGAGGACTTCCACACCGTCAGCAACGCACGCGGCCGCCTCGCGTCCGCCCTCGGCCTGACCCAGGAACAGATGACCGCGGGCAAGCTCGGTGACCTACTCGCCGACGCGTCTCGACGAAAAGCGTTGCGCGCGCAGAACTTCGACGATCTGGAACTGTACTTCGGTACCCTCCGCGACCTCGATTCCAAGGCGCTCGACGCGGCGCGTCAGCGGCTGGCCGACCGGCTCGTGCCCGACAGTCACATCCATCCGGCGCACCGCCACGACTCGCTACCCGCCGACGAACGCCCGACCACCACCGAGCGGCCGACCCGCAAGCAGAAGCGGCTCGCGCGGTACGCCGACCTCGCCGGTGTCGACCATCGGGTCGCGGCGCTGCTGCCCCCGGGCCGGGTCGAGCGGCCGGGTGGGCACAGGGACGACGACAAGGTCTTCGCCGTCGACCCGAAGGGGTTGAGTGGGAAGAAGCTGCATCAGCTGGTGCGGATGCACGAACAGCAGGGCAACGGCGAACTGGTGCGTGAGGCACTCACCGAATTCGCCAAGGCGCTGCGCGACATCGACCGCTATGCCCTCGCGCCGACGGACAGCAAGGACGTCGTCCGGTCGGAGAATCAGAGCGATCCGCGGTCGGACGGCAAGGAAATCGCCGACCCGAGGCTTGTCCGCGAGTCGATGCCGCTGCAGGGGCCCGACAGCATCAACGCGATGCGCCGGGTGATCGCCGACGCGCTCGGCAGTGTCGACGTGGCGGACTTCGCCCGCGCGGTCGCCGAGGGCGCGGGCAACCTCGACCTCACCGTCCCCGGCAACGTCGGCAATACGAATCGGCCGTCTGCGGGCCGCGATTGGGCACGCCTGGTCGGCGTCGACCTGGCGGGCGCGGACGGCGTGACATACGCCAAGATCTACGAGGCGTTCCGCGACGGCAAGATCGAAAAGCACGAAGGCCTGAAGCCCGAGCAGATGGCGGCCGTGATCCGGGAATTGCGCATCGAAATCGCTGATCGCGCAGCGAAGTTGACGGCGCTGCGGCAGTTGGTGCACGACTACTTCGGTACTAACGACAACCATCTCGGCACTGAGCCGGGCGAAAATACTCCGCCCCGGCGTCCGCAGCAGCCGGGTAGTGGGCTGCCGGGAGAGGGCGCGCCCGGTCGGCCGAATTCTGCTGAGCAGCAAGGCGAGTCCGGTCCTGCTCGTACCGTGAACGGTGGGGGCGGAAAGCCGCCCGTGCAGCCGCCTCGGTCGTCGTCGTCTGATGAACCGGAAGATGGTGGGCACGACCGCGATTCGGACGGCGACCCGTTCGACGACGCGGCCCGCCGGAAATCCGCGGCCACCGACGAGGTGTTCGATCGGCACGATGAGGCCGCCGACGCTCGTCTCGCGGAGACGCTCGAGCGATTGACAGAGGTCCAGCAGGAGCTGGAGCAGGGACTGAACGAGTCGCCCGCACCGCAACCCGACGAGTCGGTACCCGCCCGCGACCCGCAACCCCAGCCGAGCCCGGACAGCCGAATTCGCGACATCCTCGACGAGATCACCCAACTGCGCGGTGAACTCGACGACCGCTCGGTCGACACCGAACTCGACCGCGAACAACTCGCCGCCGACCTCCTCGCCAAGGCCAGAACCCTCCGCCTGGAACAACTCCTGGACCAGACCCGCCGGGAAATCGCCGCCGAATTCGACGAACTCGACCGCCGCGACGACGAGGGCCCCGACGACGACGGCCTCCCCGCCACCCCCGAC
>NZ_JACBIU010000060.1:0-8392 GCF_013839555.1 Nocardia sp. GTS18
CGTAAACGCGAGCCGCTGGAGCGAGCGCGGCGGCCCCCCCCCCGGCCCCCCCCGCCCTCGCTCGCGCCCGCCCCGCCGTCCCCCTCGGACCCGTTGGCGCCGCCAGCCGTTCCGATGTCGTCGCCTTCACCTACGGACCCGCCGGCACCGCCCGCTGTTCCGACGTCGTCGCCTTCACCCGCGGACTCGCTCGCACCGCCCGCCGTGCCGGTCTCGTCGCCCTCCCCCGCGCAGCCGCAGGCGTCGGCCGGCGAAGCGGTTTCGTCGGGTGTCGACCCGTTGTCATCGGCCACTCCGCTCGAGGCGCTCTCGACGCCTTCGCGCCCGATAGGCGAACCTGCGCCGCCCACCAGCGGCCAGCCGGATCCGGCGATCCAGAACGCACAACCGGAAGCGCCGCAGCCCAGCGTTTCCGGGCCGGACGCGTCCTCTCACAACACATCGAGTGCACCGGCATCCGGATCGACCACTGGCGCATCGGCGGCTTCCGTCGCAGCCGAGTCGGCCGACGCCGGATATTGGGCCAACCCTTCGTCGACACGGAACGAGGGCGGCGCCGACCAAGCCCAGGCCGAACAAGGTGGGGTCGCGCAGGGGTCGCCGTACAGCGCTGATGACGTCGCGGCTTCAGCGGCGCCTGTTTCGCCCTATGCGTCCGGCGAGGTTCCGCAGGGAGCGGCTTTCTCTGCGTCGCAATACGATTCGATTCCCGGAGATCTGTCGCACGGCGCTTCCGTGCACGCACCTGATGCGCAGACCGAGATGTTCCGGGCCGACGACCCTCGGCTGCAGGGTGGGTTGCCCAGCGCCGGCGTCGCGCAGGGCGGCCCGTCTGAAACTGCTTACCGCTCAGGCGAATTCGCACAGCCTGCGCCGCATCCCCGCCCCGAGGGAACGCCTCCACGTCATCAGCTGACCCCGGACGCGGCGCCATCGCAGCCCGAACCCGCGCAGCAGGCCGTCCCCGATCCGACCGCGCAGAGCGGTGGTGCGACTGCCTATCCGACGCAGCAGCCCATCGGCGGCGCCTACCCGCAGGCACCCGATGCGGGCCCCGCTCATCCGTACCAGAGCGATGGGCTCCCCCAGTACCGCCCTGACGGCATGCGAGTGCAGCCGGACGGCACCTATCCCCACGGAAACGCCGCGCAGGCGGGCCCGAATGCTGCTCAGACCCAGCAGTATTCACAGGGCACTGCCGCACCGGTTCAGCCGTACCAGGCGCCCGACGGCTCCCAGGCGCAGCCGTACCCGGGGCCGCTCCACGCACCCGATGGCGCACCGGCCCAGCCGTACCAGGCGGCCGCGCCCCAGCAGTTCCAGGCGCCGGACGGCACCTGGTCCCAAGCACCCAACGGTGCCCCGGTTCAGCCCTTCCACGCGCCGGACGGCGCCCCGCACGGCGGACCGGCGCAGCCGTACCAAGCCCCGAACAACGTTGCCCCGCCGCATGTGGCACCGCAGTACCAGCAGCCCGCCTACGGTCAGCCGGGCTGGGGTAACCCCGGCTACCAACCTCCGTCACTGGACAATGTGCCGGTCAAGCGAGTCAAGAAGGCACCGGGCAGCGGATGGCGTAAGGCCGTGCACCATGTTTCCGGCGGCGCGATCAACCCGGGAATGTCGGCCGAGGAGCGGCGCCTGCAGGAACTGGTCGCCCGTATCCGGCAGCCGGTGCGTGGTGATTACCGGATCGCGGTGCTCTCGCTCAAGGGTGGTGTCGGCAAGACGACGACCACCACCGGTCTCGGGTCGATCTTCGCGTCGATCCGTGGTGACCGGGTGATCGCGGTCGACGCCAACCCGGACTTCGGCACCCTGTCCCAGCGCGTGGCCATCCAGACCCGCTCGACCGTGCGCGACCTGCTGCTCGATCCGGCGATCGAACGGTACTCGGATGTGCGCAGGCACACCTCGCAGAGTTCGAGCAGGCTGGAAGTGCTTGCCAGCGAACGCGATCCGGCCGCCTCGGAGTCGTTCAACGACGAGGAGTACCGGGCCGTCGCCCGCATTCTGCAGCGGTTCTACAACATCATCCTCACCGACTGCGGCACCGGCCTGATGCACTCGGCGATGAACGGCGTGCTCGACCTGGCGCATTCGCTGGTGCTGATCTCGTCGGCGGCCATCGACGGTGCCCGCAGCGCCGCCGCGACGCTCGACTGGCTGTCGCTGCACGGGCACGACCACCTCGTGCGCAATGCGGTGGTCGTGATCAACCTGCCACGTGAGGGTTCACCGAATGTCGGTGTACAGCAGTTGCGGGAGTACTTCCTGTCGCGCTGCCGTGCCGTGCACATCATCCCGTTCGACGAGCACCTGTCCGAGGGCGCCGAGATCGACCTGCACCGCCTGCACAAGTCCACCAAGCGCGCGTATGTGGAGCTGGCCGCGACGGTCGCCGACGAGTTCGGCGCCGAACACAACCGCTACCGCTGAGCGGTCACCATTCGGGCAGCCGACGCCGCCCGGCGAGCACATCGCGCACCAGATCGTCGTAGGCGTCGGCCAATTCGGCCAGGTGGTGCCAGGCGCTGTGCAGCAGCTCGTCGTTGGCGTCCAGCGTCATCAGCGCGTGGTGAGCCCGCACCGAGGACTCCGCCAACCGGTCGATGACCGCGCCGATGGTTTCGGTGTGCAGCGTGGCGCCCAGTCGATGTTGCGGCACGCCGCGCAACACCCAGTCGTCGATGGCGAGGACCAATTCGCTTCGTCGGCAATCGATCTCACGCAACACCACGGCGTCGGTCTCGACGCGGCCGCCGCGGCCGACGACCCGCTTCTCGTGCAGCACCGCGAGGTCGCGTGCGAACCACAGCAGCGGCCCACCGACCACCCGGTGCCCGCGACATGCCCGGACCAGTAGGTCGGAAAAGGGCAGTAAACCGGTATCAGCCTGAGAACCTGCGGAATCGACACATCGCAATGTGTCGGGGAAAGCCATTACAACCGTAGAACTCTCCGCACCAGCCACGTTGCCTCGCCGTCGTCGCCGCACAGCACCGGATCAGGACGTTCATTACAATAAACCTCGCAAGCTCACTGTCAAGCATTACTCGGCCGTAGGTAACCCAGACGAGTACACTTCGTTACCTGCACGACCTACCGAGGAGCATGATGGCGGACGGTCCGACCTATCTGCGGATCGCGAACCTCCTCCGCGAGGAGATCCGCGCGGGTACCTGGAAACCGGGCGACCGGCTGCCCAGTCATTCCGAGCTGGCCGAGCAGATGCAGGTCTCGATCACCACCGCGCGCAACGCCATCCAGGTGCTCGTCGCCGAAAACCTGGTCTATACAGCGACTTCCCGCGGAACCATCGTTCGAAACCAGGAAGTGCTCGAATCCGTGGTCACCGACCACATCCGGCGTGATCGTCCGCGCTCGGCGCACGACATCTTCGAGGAGATCGCGCGCGCGGCGAACCGGGAACCCGCCAAGGAATTCAGCACCAGGATGGAGCCGGCCGACGAACAGGTGGCGCTCTGGCTCGGCGTGCCGGTCGACTCGTGGGTGCTCGCCCGCACCGTGGTGCAGTATCTGGACAACGAGCCGTGGTCGTGGGAGGTGAGCTTCTACCCGCGCGATCTGGCCGAGTCGGCGGGTATCGACTCCCCGCACGACATCCCCGAGGGGACTACGCGCCGGCTCGCCGACCGTGGCCACGGCGAGACCGCGCATCGCGACACCGTGCTCGCCCGCGCGGCCACGGCGGAGGAGGCCGCCGTGCTCGGCGTCGCCACCGGCACCATCCTGCTCGACCATCTTCGCATCGGCGCCAATCACGAGCGGGTCACCCGCGCCACCCGCCACCGTTCCCTGGCCGGACGCAACCGGCTGGCCTACCAATTCGGCGACGCGGCGGGCACCGACGTCATCGCCCGAACCCTCGGCATCGCACCCGGGCCTGCCGTGCCGTTGCCATGACGGTACGGATGCGCCGGGCCACCCTGGGCGACCTGTCGCTGATCTGCCGCCTGCGCGTGCAACGCACTGCCTGGCTCACCGCGCGCGGTTCGGACCAATGGACCGTCGCGGGCCGTGGCCGCCCGATCGAGATCTTCGCCGACGCCGTCGGGCGCGCCTTGGACGCCGGCCAGACCTGGATCGCCGAGGTCGAAGACCGACCCGCGGGCACGATCACGGTGAATCAGCGTTCCGATCCCGGCCTGTGGTCGCCCTGGGAGCTGGCCGAGTCGATGATCGTGCATTTCATGATCGTGGACCTGAACTTCGCCGGACGCCGCGTCGGCCACCACATGCTCGCGCACGCGGCCGAACTCGCCGAACTGGACCGCCGGGACTGGGTCCGCCTGGACGCATGGACAACCAACCTGGGCCTGCACGACTACTACCGGCGTGCAGGTTTCCGCCTCGCACGCATCGCGCAGACGACAAGTGGACCGTCATGTGCCCTGTTCCAACGCCGAACCAGCGCCTGGGCGATCCGATCGGGAACCCGGCCCGTCGTCGCCGATGCGCAGCGGCGACTGTCGACCACCACGACCCTCGATTAGATGGTCTTCGATGGTGCGATATCTCTTGGACGACAACGTATTCGGCAAATATTCACACAGGGTCTACCTGCGGAGATCGGTACGGCTGAGATATTCACCAGCACGGCCGCGGGGGTAGCATTCACGACAATCGGGGGTCGATGTGCAGGCGTGATCCGAGGTTCGAGCGGGGGATGAGGCATTGGTCATGACCGACGACGAGTTGGCCACGCCAGGAATTCTGCGGGCGGCGACCGCACTCGTCGATGCCGCGTCCGCACCTGATTCGAATCAGGATCTGCTCGACGGGGCGGTAACCGCTCTTGCCCAGAAATTCCGCGGCAAGGTGATGTTCGCCAAACCTCGCGTCGACGGCGTACCCGACCCGGAGCTCTATCTGTTGAGCACGGCGCACGGGGGCTCCCCGCTCGGACTCGACAGCGATCTCCTGTCTCGTTTCGCCGATGGCTCAGCAGGCGAGGTGACAATGACCGGCCTGCAGGTGGTGCTGGTCGCCGACCTGTTGCGCGAGCTCGCCGCCCGCCTGCGGCCGGGTGCGGCGTTCGGTGTCGGCACCAACGGTCTCGCCCTGGGCGAGCGGACCCGAAAGCTCGCCGACACCCTGACCGAGTCGACTCCGGTCCGCCGCCCGCTTGCGCGCGAGTTCGATCCGGTCGAGCGTGCCGAATGGCTCACCCATGCCATGTCCGTGTATCGACCCGACCTGCGTAATGCTGTCATCCGTGTCCTCGATGTAGTGGGAATCGCCCATGCCGGGCAACCTGCGAATCCGCCGCCGTTGTCGGACGTACTCGGATCCGGCGCGGGTCAAGCCGCGATGGCGGCTTTGGCACGGGCAACCCACGGTGGGCCTGCACCGGCCGTCGTAGGACCGGACGACCCCGGCCTTTTCCTTCGGTCGGTCGACGGGCGCCCGATTTTCGACGAGGCCAACGCGCTGCGCGAACTGCTGGCAGCGGAAGCCGTCTCGTCGCCCGAGCCACCATTGGTCACCATCGGTGCCGAGACCGCCATCGTCACCGGATTACTGCTGCGCGAATTGGCCTCGCGGTTGCTACCGGGTATCTCGTACGGGCTGCTCGGCGTCCGTTCCGATCTCGGCATCCTCGCCGACGACCTCGCGGCCGAGCTGTTGGCGCAAACCCGTTACGGCCGTCCGTTCTTCTACCCGGGTCCGACACGGATGTGGATAACCGCGAGCGACCGGTTGCAGTCGGATGGCACCGCACCCGACGTCATCGACCCGGTCGACCATCTCATGCCCGCCGAGCTCCTGATCCCCACCGTGGATTCCTCGAAGGGCGAGACTTTCGGCGAGTACGAGCGGATCCGCGCGGCAGCGCTCGATCTGAGCCGCCTACTCGACGACAAGACCGCTCGAGACGATCACTTTGCCCAGGTGGCGCGGCAGCTGCATTCGGCGATCATGGGCACACCCGAGGATTCGATTGCCGAACCGAAGAATCAGCCGGCCGAGGTAGTCCACCAGCAGTGGCGCGCTGTGGAGCTTTCCCACGCGGAGGTCGTGATCGCCGCCGATCTGCTCGACGAACTCGCCACCCGCATCGGCCCCGGCGCGGCCTTCGGTCCTAGCGGTGACCTGGCCGAATCGAGTGGCGAGTACACGGAAATGGCTGCCCGCCTGCGGGATCTATCGAGTACAAGGCGGTCGGCCATCGCCGCGACGACGTCGAATTCCCGGACCAAGCTCGGGCGATTGCGGGACGCGGCGATCCACTGGCTCGACATCGTTGCCGACGGCCGCGACGGCTGGCGAGTTCCCAGCGACCCGGTATGGCGCGACGCGACCATCAACCTTTATCTGCTCGCGCAAGACCGGCCCGCGCGCACCCCGACACCCCCCGTTCGCGACCCCGCTCGACACCTTCGCCGGCAGTCCGGCAATGCGACTGCCGGTCCAGTCGAGCTCACCGCCGAAGCAGCCGATATCGCCAGGTTGTTGCGCGGGGCGGACACCGATCCCGATCCGATCCTTGTGCCGGACAACCTCGCCCCCTATGTGGGCAAAGCACTCGGCGAGCTCGCCACTCGATTGAAGGGCGCCGGCGCCGCGCGGCAATCCGATGACGTCGAACCGCTCGCGGCGATCACGGCACAACTCGGACGACGCATCCTCGCGCGTGCCTTGGTCGGCTACTACCGCAGCTGGGATCGGGAGTCCGAGCAGCCAGGCCCGCGCGGCCACCTCAGCGAAGCCGAGGCCCGCGAACGCGATCGTGCCGGTGCGCCTTACAGCGTGGTGTTCGGCGAAGCCCACTCCCCCGACACCATCATCGATATGTATCGGGCAGCCGAAGAACTGCGAGTCACGAAGGTCGACGAGCAGGGGCGACCACGACTGTCGTTCGAGTTCGAGCGTAAGAGTCCGACCAAGCTGTTCTTGGCGCAGCTGACCCTGTATCGATACGACGGCGACGGGCTCGGCGGTGTGCGCGCCGAGCAATACAGCTTCGAACCGGGCGGCACCGCAACGCGGGTCACCGTGGAAGCCGGCCGGTCGACGCGGGAAGAATCGGTAGCGGAAATCACCAGGATGGAACGGCTTTGGCTGACCGCCCCCCAGTTCGGCGACTGGGAACCGCTACGCGATCTGAATCCGCTCACCTGGCCGCGCGCCGCCGACCGACCACAGGTGCACTACAGCCTCGCCTGGGACCCGGTCCGAGCGACACCGCGAGCCGTGATCTCCGCCGGTCAGGCGCGCCGACGTGATGCCGAGGGCCTGCAATACTGTGTGATCCTCGGACCGCAAGACGATCCGCGGGTTCTCATCACCGTCTGCCGCAACGACAACGCCTTCGCCGTTCACTTCTTCGACGATGCCAAGCGCTTCCGTGCGATCCACACTTTCCGGTGGGTCGAGGATCGCTTTCTGCATCAAGCCCAGCAACGGCTGATCTATGCCGGTCCGTCACCACGGGAAACACCGGAGTACACGCTGCTCGCGACTTTCGAGGTCAGGCTCGACGGCTTGGCTCGGGCCGTCGTCGTGGAGCCACATGGGCGTGGAGTCGTCAGCGAAAGAATCGATTCGGTGGATGTCACCCAGTACTGGTGTGCGCTACCTGAATTCGGTGCATGGGAATGGGCCGGTGAACTCGACCCGAGCCCCGAACACTGGGCCGCACAGGATCTCGTTCCGTAGTGTTCACCTCCCATTATCGTATGTTTCGGCCGAAAGACATGGCGTTGTAAAACCCTCTACTGAGGCTGAATCGGTTGTGGCAGAGGATTTTTGAGCTGCGGCGCAGCAAGCCGAAAGGCAATTGTGGGGGCGGTGACGACGTGTTGGCGTCGGCAACGTGAACATTCGCTACATCAGCCGTGGGGGGCTCGGATGTCAAAGGCTGTTGCCGACCTGTATCCCGGGTGGGACAGACCGGTCGATCGGTGTGTTGCCCGCATCGAGTACCGGTAACCCGCTGTGGCACTCGGATTCCCGTCCTGGCTCGAACCCGTGGAATGGCTCGTCGGAGCCGACTGGCCACACGGCAACGAAGACCTCATGTGGCGAATGGGCAAAGACCTCCAAGCCGCCGCCGATGACGCCAAGGCCCTCGTTCCCGAACTCGAAGCCGTTGTCGGCACCGTCAACGCCGCCTACCCCCAAGGCCGCGGCGGGGAATCCATCCTCGAATGGATCCAACCCCTCATCGACGGCCAAGGACCCGACAAAAACGGATCCCTCGCCCACCTCGCCCAACACTGGACCAAACTCGCTGCCGCCGCCGACTCCGGCGGCGACCAACTCCAAGCCGCCAAACTCAACTTCTACATCGCCGGCGCCTGGCTCCTCACAGAACTCGCCTGGGCCGCCGCCGCCGGACCCGGCGCACCACTAGCCCACGCCATCG
>NZ_JACBIU010000061.1:0-7955 GCF_013839555.1 Nocardia sp. GTS18
GGCCAGTGCCCCGCCCGCGGACGTGGCACTGGCCGAACTGATCGCGTTCGCCGAACATCCGGTGCGCGCGTTCCTGTGGCAGCGCCTCGGCCTGCGGGTCCCCGAGGAATCCGAGGACATCGCCGACCAGTTGCCCATCGAACTCGACGGCCTGGCCAAGTGGGATCTGGGGGAGCGGATGCTCACCGCCCGTCTCACCGGCGCCGACCCGGCGGGATTGCGTGCGGCCGAATGGCGGCGAGGGACGTTGCCGCCATTCGGTTTCGGCACCCGGGTGCTCGACGAGGTGGAGGGCACCGTCGACACCATCGTGCGCACCGCCCTGCCCGACTACGAGGCGAACCCGCGCGCCGTCGACATCGCCGTCGACCTCGGCAACGGCCGGACCCTGGCGGGTACCGTCCCCGAAGTTCGTGGCGAAACCCTCGTCCGCACCACGTACTCCCGTCTGGCCCCCAAACACCGTCTCGCGGCGTGGGTTTCGCTGCTCGCATTGGCCGCCACCGAGGACCGCTCGTGGCGGGCGATCAGCACCGGGCGCGGTCAGTTCCGCAGTCGCCCGGTCGCCCGGTCGATCATCACCGCACCGGAACCCCCCGCGGCCCTTGCGATCCTGCGCGACCTGGTCCGCCTGCGCGACGAGGGCCTGTGCGAACCCCTGCCCGTCGCCCCCACCGCCACCGCCGCCTACGCCGAGCGCCGTTTCCGGGGCGACAGCGTCGCCGATGCCCTGCTCGCCGCCGAACACGCCTTCGACGGCGGCCCCAACGGCCCGGACAAATTCGGTGATCACACCGATCGCTACCTGCGCTACATCTGGGGTCGCGCACCACGTTTCGAGCAGCTGATCGCCGAACCCGCCCGCCCCGGCGAGCCGGAGACCACCCGCTTCGGTGCCATCGCCCGCCGCTGGTGGGGCCCGTTGCTCGCCGCCGAAAGTCAGGGGCAACCATGAAGACATCGCTGCCCGTGGGGGCGCTGTGGGCGACCGAGGCGGGCTGGGCGCGAGCCGGTTGGTACGAGGGGCCGAAGCGGTGACCGGGATGATGTCGGCGCCGCCGACCGAGGCATTCGATGCGGTGGGTCCGCTGCCGCAGGGCACCACCGTGCTCGAGGCGAGCGCGGGGACCGGCAAAACCCATGCGATCGTCGGGCTGGCCGTGCGGTATGTGGCCGAGCAGGGGATCTCGATCACCGAACTGCTGCTGGTGACATTCAGTCGTGCCGCCACCCAGGAACTGCGCGAACGCACCAGGGACCGCTTTGTCACCGTTGCCACCGCACTCGCCGAACCCGCTGCGGCACAGGCACACCCGGACGAACTGGTGCGGGCCCTCGCCGCAGCCGACCCGGCGACGGTACAGCTGCGCCGCCGCCGGCTGCTCACCGCTCTCGCCGATTTCGACGCGGGCACCATCGCCACCACACACTCGTTCTGCCAGCGCATGCTCGACGAACTCGGCTTGGCGGGCGAACACGACCCCGGCGCCCGGCTGGTCGAATCGGTCGACGACCTCGTCGCAACCGTCACCGACGACCTGTACCTGGCCCGCTACGCCCGCGACCGCGCCCCCTTCACCCTGCGTGACGCGCATATCCTCGCCCTGGCCGCCGTCCACGACCGGCACGCCGAACTCGCGCCACGTACCGAGGGCGCCGCCGGCGAACGGGTGGCGTTCGCGACCGCTGTGCGCGCCGAAACCGACCGCCGCAAACGCCGTGCGGGACTGCGTGACTTCGACGACCTGCTCGTGCTGCTGCACGACGTGCTCGCCGACCCGGTGCACGGTCCCGCGGCCTGTGCCCGTATCCGCGAGCGCTACCGGGTGGCGCTCGTCGACGAATTCCAGGACACCGACCCGCTGCAGTGGGACATCCTGCGCCGCGCCTTCCACGAACACGCCACCATGGTGCTGGTCGGCGACCCGAAACAGGCCATCTACGCCTTCCGTGGCGCGGAGGTACTCAGCTATCTCGACGCGGTGGCGCACGCGCGACAGCGCAGCGAACTCACCCGCAACTGGCGCAGCGATGCCGGACTGCTGCGCGCGATCGATCACCTCTGTGGCGGCGCGGAACTTGGTCATCCGGAGATCAGCGTGTACCCGGTCGCCGCGACCCGCGCCGACACCCGGTTGCACGGCGACCCGGAGGTCGTCACCCCGTTGCGGCTGCGGGTACTGCCGCGCACCGGTGCCGGGCCGCGGAACAAGTCGGGGTTCCCGTCGGTCGGCAGGCAGCGCGCGAAGGTGGCCGAGGATCTCGCCGCCGACATCGTCACGCTGCTCGAATCCGGTACCAGTATCGAGGCCAAACCCGAACGCGGCGCGGACTATTCGCTCACCGAGGTCGGCGACGGCCGGGTGCGCAGACCGATCGGTCCCGGCGACATCGCGGTGCTGGTGCGCACCCGCACTCAGATCGACGTGGTGCGCGCCGCCCTGGACCGGGTCGGTGTGGCCTCCGTACTCGCCGGTGGCACAAGTGTTTTCGCGACACCGGCCGCCACCGACTGGCTGTGGGTTCTGCGCGCACTCGAGCAACCTCATCGCGGTGACCGCGTGCGGTTGGCGGCCTGCACACCGATCCTCGGCGTCACGCTCGCCGAGATCGATGCCGGTGGTGCCGATCTCGTCGGGCGGATCTCCACACAGCTGCGTGAGGCGGCCCGCCTGTTCGCCCGCGCCGGATTCGCCGCCGTGTTCGACAAACTCGCGACCGAAACCGAACTCGCGCCCAGGCTGCTCGCCGTCGACAACGGCGAGCGTGAACTCACCGACCTGCGTCACCTGGCCGGTCTCCTCGACGAAGTCGCCCACACCGAAGGGCTCGGTCTGACCGCCCTCACCCGCTGGCTGGCCGACCGGGTCCGCGACCCGGAGGCGGGTTCGGTGAGCGGGCGCAGCCGCCGTCTCGACCGCGACGCCGCCGCCGTCCAGATCGCCACGGTGCACGCGAGCAAGGGACTCGAATTCCCCATCGTGTACCTGCCTTTCGCGTGGGACAGTGCCAAGAACCCTTACCCGGCGACCTTGCTGTTCCACGACGACAACGGCACCCGGGTGCTCGACATCGGCGGCAAGGACGCCCCCGGTTACGGCGAACGCCAATTGCGCTGCGAGGCCGAGGAATCCGGCGAGGAGCTGCGGCTGCTGTATGTGGCGGCGACCCGGGCGATGTGTCAGGTGGTCACCTGGTGGGCGCCCGCCGTCACCACGGGTGCCGCGCCACTGCACCGGATGATCCTCGGCCGTCGTCCCGGTGCGTCGCAGGTACCAAGGCGTGCCGAGATTCCCGCCGACGCGGCTGCCCTGCAACGCCTTTCGGAATGGGCCGCCCCGGCCGCCGACGTGATCACGGTGACGGCGGTCGACCGCCCCGAGAACGTGGCGCCGCGCCGGGTACGCACCGAACTACCCACCGGTGAGCTGGCAGCCGCCGAATTCGACCGGCCCCTCGACCAGCTGTGGCGGCGCACCTCCTACTCGGCCCTCACCGCGGGCGCGCACGACCTGGCCTCGGTCAACGACAGCGAACCCGAGGACGGGCCGGGTCCCGACGACGAACCGGACACCCCGCCGCTCGACGTGCCGACGGTGGTCGCGGCGGCGCCGTCGCTGATGAACGCCCTGCCCTACGGTGCCGAATTCGGCACCCTCGTGCACAGCGTGCTCGAAACGGTCGACACCTCCGTCACCGACCTCGCGGCCGAGGTGCGCGCGCGGTGTGCCGAAGCGGTCGAGCACACCATGGCCGAACTCGATGTCGACCTGCTGTCGGAGGCACTGTTCCAAGTCCTGTGCACACCGGCCGATTTCGGCTCACTGGCCCGCATCCCGACCAGGGACCGGCTCAACGAGCTCGAGTTCGAACTACCCCTCGGCGGCGGTGACGACCCGCGCGGCCGGGCCGCCACCCTGCGTGACATCGCCGCCCTGCTGCGCACCCACCTTCCACCGGACGACGACCTGTCAGGCTATGCCGATCACCTCGCAGCCTTGCCCGAGACGGTGCTGCGCGGTTACCTCACCGGCAGCGTCGACGCCGTGCTGCGGGTCCCCGGCGACGGGGACTTCCAGTACGTGATCGTCGACTACAAAACCAACCGGCTCGGCACCGGCGACCTCACTGTCGAGCACTACCGTCGCGAACACATGCTCGCGGAAATGATCCGCTCCCACTACCCGTTGCAGGCGTTGCTGTATGCCGTCGCGCTGCACCGCTATCTGCGCTGGCGCCTCCCGAACTACGACCCGACCCGCCACCTCGGCGGCGCCCGCTACCTGTTCGTCCGAGGCATGATCGGCGCCGACACCCCACCCGGCCACGGCGTCTTCGACTGGTACCCACCCGCCGAACTCGTTGTGGCACTGTCGGATCTGCTCGCCGGGGAGGGTCCTCGATGACGGGCGCAGCTGTTTCCGCCGGGTGCGTCCGGTCGACCGACGCCCAAGGATCCGCACCGACGGATCCGGACGCGCATCGGGGAGTGCATCCGCACCTTCGACCCGACACGGTCGTGCGGCCGGCCCTCGGCATGCGGGGACATTCCAGGACAGCGATGTCGGCGGAGGACCGCACCCGCGACGAAGACCAGCGTCCCGCCTATGGGCGGCGGATCGGTGGGAGGGCGAGAAGGTGACATCGATTCAGGTGGCGCAGCGGGGGACCGGTCTGCTGCGGGTCTTCAACGAGGCAGGTGTGCTGTCGGCTGCCGACGTGCATGTGGCTGTGCGGTTGGGGCGGCTCGGGCGTGAGGACAGTGAGGACGTGTTGTTCGCGGCGGCGCTCGCCGTTCGTGCGGTGCGGTCGGGATCGGTGTGTCTCGAGCTTGCGCGGATGCGTGAGATCGGTGTCGACGCCGACGAAAGTCGTGACGGCGTATCCGGAATCGACCCCGCGACACTGCCGTGGCCGGAGACGGAGCGGGTGCTCGCGGCGCTGCGGGCCAGTCCACTCGTGCAGGGTGGTCAGGCCGGACCGTTGCGTCCGCTGCGGGTGGTCGAGGCCGATGCCGACGGTGGGGCGCTGCTCTACCTCGACCGCTACTACCAGCAGGAGCAGACGCTGCGCCGGGCACTTGTCGCACGCAGCGCCGACCACCCCGTCGTCGACACCGCCCTCGTGCGTGCCGAACTCGACCGCCTGTTCGCCGACCCCCTCGGCGAAGGCCCCGACCGGCAACGCCTCGCCGCAGCCCTGGCCGCTACTCACTGGACCACCGTCGTCGCGGGTGGTCCCGGCACCGGCAAAACCCACACGATTGCCCGAATCCTGGCCCTGCTGACGGCCCACCGCAGGGCGACCCCCAAACTGCCCGCCCTGCGCATCGCCCTGGCCGCCCCCACCGGCAAAGCAGCGGCCCGCCTGCAGGAAGCCGTGCGCGACCAGGCCGCCGAACTCGGCCTCCCCGAGCTCACCGCGTCCACCCTGCACCGCCTGCTCGGCTGGCAACGGGGCCGCACCACCCGTTTCCGTCACCACGCCCACAACCGTCTGCCCTACGACGTGGTTGTCGTCGACGAAACCTCGATGGTCTCGCTCACGATGATGAGCCACCTGTTCTCGGCCCTGCGCCCTGACACCCGCCTCGTCCTCGTCGGCGACCCCGACCAGCTCGCCTCCGTCGACGCGGGCGCCGTCCTGGCCGACCTCGTCGCCGGACCGGTCGTCGGCGTCCCGAACCCGGCCCTGCGCGAACTCCTGATATCCGGCACCGGGTCAGCATCCGCTGCGGCTCGTGCGGGGGAAGAGACCGCCTCCGGCGATGACGCCGCCGTTGTGACCGATGCGGCGGCCGGAACCTCTGCCGCTGATGGCGACGGATTGCCCGCGAATTCGCCTGCGCAGGACGTCGATTCGCTCAGTGCGCTGGAGATGCGGCGTCTGCAGGGCGGCATCGTGCGACTGACCCGTGGGCGGCGCTTCGGTGGGCGGATCGCGGATCTGGCTGTCGCCGTGCGTGCGGGCGACGCCGATGCGGCATTGGCGATTCTGCGCGCCGGGGGAGGCGACGTATCACTGTGTGGCCCCGACGATATCCGTGCGGTGCGCGCCGACGTGACCACCGCCGCGCTCGCAGTCACGGAGGCTGCGGAAGCCGGTGACGCGGTCGGTGCGCTCGGCGCGCTGGAATCACATCGTCTGCTCTGCGCGCATCGGCAGGGCCCGTTCGGTGTCGAGCGGTGGGACCGGATGGCGGCCGAATGGGCGGCTGCCGGTGGCGCGGGACCCGAAGGGCCACAAGCGGTGTGGTATCCGGGTCAACCGCTGCTCGTCACCGCCAACGACCACGAGGCGCGCATCTACAACGGCGACACCGGTGTCATCATCCGCCGACCCGACGGTTCCCTGCGGGCCGCCCTGCAACGCGGCAGTGAGCCCTACCTCGTGCATCCCACCCAATTCCCCTCGGTCGTCACGGTTTTCGCGATGACCATCCACCGCAGCCAGGGCAGCCAGTACGACACCGTCTCGGTGGTCCTGCCCGAACCCGAATCCACGCTCCTCACCCGGGAACTCCTCTACACCGCGATCACCCGCGCCCGCACCCACGTGCGCATCATCGGGACCGAGGACGCCATCCGCGCTGCCATCGCCCGCCGCGTCCTGCGCGCCAGCGGTCTCACCCGTACCACCCTCGCCACCTGACGTCGGATCGAGATCACCACGCTCCGGTGGCGGGGTTGCGGGCTGAAGCCCCGCCACCAGAGCGTGGTGATCGAGCGCCCAGGTCAGCGGGCGGAGCTGCGGGAGAGGTTCCAGGCCCACCAGGGGTCGTCGTCGAGGCCTCTGCGGATGTTCGGCTCGATCTCGGCCCGGAGCGGGTCGGGGAGCCCGCGCAGAGCCGGGAGGATATCGGGGGACAGGGTCGTGAGGTAGGCGGTGTCGAGCCGCCCGTTCTGTTCCCACCGGGCGATATTCCGTTCGGCGACAAGGTATTCCGGGTTGATCGCCGCGAGGGCGACGAGCGTGGCCAAGGCGGTGCCGACGGCGGCGCGCGGCACCCAGCTCCACCGCAGCCGTCCGATCGCGACCAGCATCAGCACGTACAGCAACCCGACCCACAGCTCGCACATCGACACCAGCAGACGCAGCACCGTGAACCCGTAGGCCTGCTGATAGGTCCACATGCGGCCGAGCGCGGAAACGACGATGATCAGCGTCAGCAGGCTCACCACACCGAGCAGCACCCGCACCCACAGCCGGTCGGCGGCGGTGTCCTTGGCCGAGAAGTGCAGGACGGTGGCGATCACCGCCAGGGCGAGGATGCTCACCGCCGACAGCTGCCAGAACCCGCTCCGCGCGTACTCGGCGTAGGTGAGCCCGGCGGTGCGCTGCACGTAGTCGTCGCCGCCGAACAGGGCGACGAACTGGCCACCCAGGAACACCCCGAACAACACCGCGAGCACCGCCACCGGCAACGCCCACTCACTGCGCGTCCACAACCGCCTCGGCCGGACGGTCTCGCCGGCGGCGGGCAGCGGTCCGGCCAGCAGATACAGCGCACCCAACGCGCCCATGCCCAGCACGGCGAACAGCACCAGCCACTCCCAGGCGGCAGCGGAGTCCACCTCGGGCACCAACCCGCTCAACAGCGTCGCGAACGTCGCGTCGGCCCCACCGAGCAGCGGCACGAACACCACGAGCAGCACTGCCGTCGCGGCCACCGAAACCCCGTACCGCCGCACCCGCGACAACTCGGTCGTCCCGGCCTGCCGCACCCCCGAGAACGCCCACGGCACAGCGACGAACGACTCGACCGGCACCGCGATCATGTCGAACCACACACCCCGCGTACTCCGCCGCCCCAACACCGCGAACGACCCCGCCACACAGGCCCCGATCACACACCACGCGAACAACCACCCCGCCGCCCGAACAGCCCGAGCCGACACGCATCGACACGGACGGGAAACCGGCATGAGAGGTCAGCGCCTCGAGGCATCACCGGA
>NZ_JACBIU010000062.1:0-5469 GCF_013839555.1 Nocardia sp. GTS18
GCCTCCTCCGCCGGCCATCCAGCTCCCCTTCCCCTTGCCCCCGATCCTGCTTCCACCAGCGGCAGCAGGCTGATCGACACACCCGGTCAGCCGACCGCATCCGATTTTCGCCATCGCCGACCTGGTGGCCGACAGTAATCAGCTGACGGAGTCGGGCTGACGGTGGTACTCGGTGTGATGGCGGCGGGTCTCACGTGCACCTGCCGGCCTTTCCCCGACACTGGTCAGTTATGGACCAGTTGGTGCTGATTCTGGTGATCCTGCTCGCCGCCGTGCTCGCCGAGGCACTCGGCGATCGCTTCGGACTCGCACCCTCGATCCTGATGACGGTGTTCGGTTGCCTGCTCGCCCTGATCCCCGCGGTGCCGAGCCTGAACATCCCGCCCGACCTCATCCTGCCGCTGGTCCTGCCACCCCTGCTCTACGCCGCCGCCCGTCGCACGTCCTGGCGTCAGTTCGCCGAACAGTGGCAGGTCATCGCCCTGCGCGCGGTCGGACTCGTCATCGTCACCGCCCTCGCGGTCGCGGTCGTCTTCCACGCCTGGAATCCGGCGGTCGCGGTAGCGGCGGGTGTGGTGCTCGGCGCGCTGGTCGCCCCGCCCGACCCGGTCGCGGCGATGTCGATGGCGGGCCGGCTCGGGTTGCCCCGGCGGCTGATCGTCACGCTCGGCGGCGAGGGCCTGTTCAACGACGTCACGGCGATCGTCATCTACACGGTCGGTATCCAGGCCGTCGTCACCGGCGTGTTCTCGCCCTGGCACGCCCTCGGCGATTTCGCGCTCGCCGCGATCGCCGGTGCGTTGGTCGGCTTGCTGCTCGGCTGGCTCGGGAGCAAACTCACCCGCTACCTGACCGATGCCACGTCTCAGGTGGCACTGAGTCTGCTGCTGCCGTTCGCCGCGTACGGCATCGCTGAACACTTCGAAGGTTCGGCGGTCCTCGCGGTGCTGGTGTGCGCGCTGTATCTCACCGACGCGGTGACCGAGATCGGTGACCGCGACTACCGGCTGATCGCCGACTCGTGCTGGGACGTCGTCGAAATGCTCATCACCGGTTTCGCGTTCGCGCTGATCGGACTGGAACTGCGGGTGGTCATCGAGACCTCCGGCCACAACTGGCGCACATTGGCCGGGGTGAGCGTCGCGGTGATCGCCGTGGTCGTGCTGTTGCGGCTGGTCTGGCTGATGGGCATGTGGACGGTGACCCACCGCTGGCGCGATGTGGACGACGCGTTCACCTGGCAGGAGGTGATCGTCACCTGGTGGGCGGGGATGCGCGGGGTCGCGACGGTCGCCCTCGCCCTGGCCGTTCCGTTCACCATCGACTCCGGCGCCGAGTTCCCCGCCCGTTCGGAGATCTTGTTCGTCGCGTTCTCGGTCGTCCTGTTCACCCTGCTCGTGCAGGGCCCGACCCTGCCCCTGGTCGTCCGCCTGACCGGCGTACACGCCGACACCCGTCAGGAGCGGGCCCTCGAACGGCAGCTCTGGGAACGCGTGGTCGGCGCCGAACTCGCCGAGCTGAAGATGATCGCCGCCCGCGACGACCTACCCGACGACGTCTACGAGGACATCAAGGCCAGGCTGCGCCGCCTCTCCGCCAAAGCCGACCCGGAGGCCGCCGACGCCGACGCCAAGGCCGCCATGGACAAGGAACGCAAATCGGTCGCCCAATTCGGCGCGGTCCGCGCGGCCGTGGTCGAGGCGGGCCGACGTGAGGCGCTGGCCGCCCGCCGTGACCCGGGCATGCCCGCCGACGTCGTCGACCGCGTCACCCGGCGCCTGGACCTCGGGCCGACCCGTTGACTCTCAGGAGTCCTGTTCGCAGTGCTGGTTCACGAAAGCCCGGACGTATCCGGCGGATTGGCGCACATACATCCAGCTCCAGAACCCGAGCCCCGTCTGCGTCGGGCTGGCGACCATGGTGATCTCGCCCTCGAAACACCGGCCGACGATGTAGCGCGCCCGCGACACGTGCGGCGTGAACGTGACGACGATGATGTGTCGCCAGCCGTAAATCGTTGCACGCCGGACTATTTCGCGTGCCTCACCGTCGGTGGTCCAGGGGTCGGGTACGAAACACGCCACCCGGAAGGCGAATCGGCCACCGCAGTACTTGTCCATCAGCGGATCGTCGGCACCGGTGGACTGCGAGATCAGCACCTCGGGCGCATACCCGCGCTCGGCCAATTCGATGCCAACGTCGAATCGTTCGTAGGGCGTTCCGCCGAGGACCACGATCACGTCGGCCGGTCGCAAAGGATCCACTTGCGGGTACACGAACACCGGTAGGCCGGCGACAGCGGCAGCGAGCACGGTGACGAGTGCGCCGACGAGCAACCATCCCGCACGTCGAAAGATCGACACCGCACCGACGATAGGCGAAATCAGCGTCTTCTCCCACCGCCCGTGAGCAGGCACACTGGTGCCCATGACCGACACCGCCGTAAGCCCCGAACACCTCGACGTCGTCATCGTCGGCGCCGGACTGTCCGGCATCGGGGCCGCCTACCGGCTGCAGACCGAGCATCCGCACCGCAGCTACGCCGTTCTCGAGGCCCGCGCCGATCTCGGTGGTACCTGGGACCTGTTCCGCTACCCCGGAATCCGGTCCGATTCGGACATGTTCACCCTCGGTTACCCGTTCAAGCCGTGGCGGGCCGCGCGTTCCATCGCCGACGGTTCAGCCATCCTCGACTACATCCGCGAGACGGCCGTGGAGAACGGCATCGACCGCCACATCCGTTTCGGTGCACGGGTGATCGGTGCCGACTGGTCCTCGGCGCGGGCCCGCTGGCAGCTGACCATCGCGCACGAGGGCCCAGACGGACCCGAGCTCAGCACGCTGACCTGTTCTTTCCTCTACGCCTGCGCCGGTTACTACGACTACCAGCAGCCGCACGATCCGCAGTTCCCCGGCCGTACCGAGTTCGCGGGCACGATCGTGCACCCGCAGTTCTGGCCCGTCGATCTCGACGTGCGCGACAAGCGGGTGGTGGTCATCGGCAGCGGCGCCACCGCCGTCACCCTGGTCCCCAATCTGGCCGCCGAGGCCGCGCAAGTCACCATGCTGCAGCGCAGTCCCACCTGGATCAGCCCGGTTCCCGGCCGTGACAAACAGGCCGACAAGATCCGCGGCCTGCTGCCCGCCGACCTGGCGCACCGCGTGATCCGCACCAAGAACATCTTGTTCAACATCGGTTTCTATCAGTACTGCCGCCGCCGTCCCGCCGCCGCGCGCAAACTCCTCACCGGCCTGGCCACCCGCATCCTCAAAGACGAGAAGCTCGTCGCCCAGCACTTCACCCCCGACTACGACCCGTGGGACCAGCGCCTGTGCGCGGCTCCCGACGCCGACTTCTTCAAAGCGCTGAAGAAGGGCAAGGCCTCGGTGGTCACCGAACACATCGACAGCTTCGTCCCCGAGGGCATCCGCCTCGCCTCGGGCCAGACGCTGCCCGCCGACATCATCGTCACCGCCACCGGCCTGCGATTGCTCGCCTTCGGCGGGATCGCCCCCTCGGTCGACGGCAAGCAGGTCGACCTGGCCGATCAATTCGTCTGGCAGGGCGCCATGCTCACCGGGCTGCCGAATTTCGCGATCTGCGTCGGCTATACCAACGCCTCCTGGACGCTGCGCGCCGACCTCACCTCCCGCCTGGTCTGCAAGGTGCTCACCCATCTCGATCGCACCGGCGCCCCCGCGGTGGTCCCCGAACCGGGCCGCAACCTGAAACAGCACCCCTTGCTCGACCTGAACGCCGGCTACGTCCTGCGTTCGATCGCCGCGTTCCCCAGGCAGGGTGACCGTCATCCGTGGCGGGTCAGGCAGAACTATCTGCTCGACGCCTTGCTCACCCTGCGCACCGACCTCGGTAAGACCCTTCGCCCGGTGCACCAGGTCCGCGAATTCACCCACAACGGGTGAGGTGAACCGGGGACCTGGTTCCTACCGTTGGCCTATGCCGAAGTGGCATGTCCGTTGATCGACGGAAAGGCCGAGTGATGACCAACAGGAACCAACACGAAGTCCGCGACGGAATCGCGGCAGGCACCTCCATCGCCGCCGGGATCCTGCTGGCGGTCGTCGGTGTGCTGCAGATCTTCCAGGGAATCTCCGCCGTGGCCAACGACGATCTGATCGTCGTCGGGCCCGAGTACGCCTACCAGTTCGACCTCACCAGTTGGGGCTGGTGGCACATCGTCCTCGGCGCGATCGTGGTGATCGTCGCGATCGGACTGATCGCCGGACAGACGTGGGGCCGGGTGGCGGCCATGCTGATCGCCGCGCTGTCCATCGTGGCGAACTTCCTGTGGCTGCCGTACTACCCGTGGTGGTCGATCATCATCATCGTGCTGGACGTGGTCGTGATCTGGGCGATCGCGACCTGGCACCCGCGCGCCGTCTGACATCGATACCCGACGCCGCCCGGCTGTGTGCCGGGCGGCGTTGTCGTGTCAGCCGGCGGTCTCACCGACGGGGGAGTCGCCGAGCATGCCGATCAGGTGATGCGACAGCTTCTCGGCGAGCACCGCGAGTTCGGCCTTCTGTGCTTCGTCGAGCCCGTCGAGCACCAATCTGCGGATCGCCACGAGATAGTCCGGCGTCGCCTCGACGACCTTCGCGAGACCGTTCGGCGTGAGCACGGCATCGACCCCTCGACCCGTTGTCACGGCCACCCGCCGGACGAACCCCACCCGCTCGAGCTTGGAAACCACGTGGGAGACGCGCGAAATGGAACCGTGCCCGCGCGCGGCGAGCATGCTCAGCCGCATCCGATGGCTCGGTGAATCCTGGAGCAGAGCCAGCACCCGGTACTCGAAGTGCGTCAACCCGAACTCGCGTTGCAGCCGGGAGTCGAGCACGCTGGGGACCCGCATCGCGAGGGTCACCACAGCGCCCCACGCACGACGTTCGACCGAGTCGAGATCGTCGATCACCACGGCCCCTTTCCCGCACAATATTTGCTCAGCGATTGCTGATTGTCGGAAAACTGTATATCGGACGGTGGTCGGTGTCCACGCGAGGCGTGTATGTCTCCTGGTGGGATGCTTGCATGAGCGCCGCCCCGCCTGCTGGGCCGACAAGTTGCGAGGCGATCGCCCCGCCCACGGCACGCCCGGTCGACCAGGCGATTTGACTTCGTCGTCGGGGCTGCGTAACTTAGTTCGAGTCAGAGCGACACGGACACCGACCCGGCCACGAGATGGCGGGGACACGAGGTAGGACGATGAGCGCCTGACAGCCAAGTGGCCAGAACCCCGGATTTGCTTCGGTTGGTTCTCTGCGCTAGGTTGGAACAGTTGCCTTGCTGAAGCCCCTACGACATGTTGCGGGTGGATGTTTGTGCGTGTGTTCTTTGAGAACTCAATAGTGTGTCGATGAATGTCAGTGCCAATATTTTTATTGGTTCCAGCCTTCGCGTACCCCCCGGTCGTGGGAGGTTGGACATTTTGAACAACAGCGAATCTT
>NZ_JACBIU010000063.1:0-3902 GCF_013839555.1 Nocardia sp. GTS18
GGGGTGGTACTCCCAGCGGGTTGCGCTGGTGGCGGTGGTGGCTTCGATCAGGTGGGTGTCGTCCCAGGTGTAGTCGGTGCGGTCGAGGACGGTGCCGTCGGTGGCGAGGTGTTGTTTGGTGGTGCGGGAGGTTGGATTCGGGGTCGTGGAATTGGCCGGGGAATCGGAGGGGGGTGGTTGAGGTGCCATGCCAGGTTGTTTTGCCCCAGAGGGTGGTTTCGGCGGTGGCGGTGGTTTCGGCGGTGGCGGGGTCGATGAGCTCGGTGGGGGTGCCGGCGAGGTCGGTGATGATCGCACGGAACTCGGAGGTGGCCGGGTCTTCGACGGATTGGGTGAGTGGGGTGTGGGTGCCGGGGTGGTACTCCCAGCGGGTTGCGCTGGTGGCGGTGGTGGCTTCGATCAGGTGGGTGTCGTCCCAGGTGTAGTCGGTGCGGTCGAGGACGGTGCCGTCGGTGGCGAGGTGTTGTTTGGTGGTGCGGCGGCCGAGGGCGTCGTAGGTGTAGCGCCACCACTGCCGGTCCGGGGTGTAGACGTCGGTCAGCTGGTCGAAGCTGTTGTAGCGGTAGTGCCAGGTGCGTGCGCCGGTGGTTTTGCGGATGAGGCGACCGGCGGGGTCGTGGTGGTATTCGGTGTCGCTGTCGCGGACCAGCAGGTTGTCGCGGTATTCACGGGCGGTGCCGGTGATGTTGCCGAGCGGGTCGTAGCCGTAGCGCTCGGTGAGGTGATCGTTGCGGGCGACGGTGGTGACACGGCCGCGGACATCGAGGGTGTAGTCGTGGTGCGTGACCGGGATGTTCGGGCGGCTGACAGCGTGGGCGGTGAGGTATCCGTCTGCGCGATAAAGGAATTCGTCGCGGCGGAGGTGGCGCGGCGCGGGTCGTGCGGGCCGGTCGAGATCGAGGGACACGAGCCGGGTGGGGAAGCCGATGACCTCCTGGCCGACGAGCTGTCCGCGCGCGCTGACAGCGCGGTCGACCGCGATCTCGCCGGTGCGCCAGCGGGTGAGGTGCCCGGCGAGGTTGTACTCGAAACTGACGTCGTGGTCGCCGACGCCGAGCCGATCGACGCGTCCGGTCAGGTCGTGATGCCAGGTGGTTTCGACCCCGGTCGGGCTGGTGCGGGCGATCCGGCGCGCATGCTGGTCGTAGCCGAATCGCATCGGCGGCCGGTTGTCGATCTGCTCGGATTCGAGCAAACCCGTTGCACCGTAGGTGTATTCGATGACGTGATGGTGCTTGTCACCGTTGCCGGTGCTCGCGGTGAGCACCCGGCCCGCGGGGTCGTGGGTGTAGCGGATCCAGTCGCCGTCGTCGGTGGTGATCTCGGTGCACCTGCCGAGAACGTCGTAGCGGTGGTGGCGGCTGATCCCGGTCGCCGGGGTGATGGTGGTGACTCGACCCGCGGAATCCCACGTGTACGTGGTTCGTGTCGCGCTGTAATCGGTTTCGGCGACGAGGCGGCCCGCTTGGTCGTATTCGTAGGTCCAGGTCTGGCCGAGCGGATTGTGCACTGCGGTGAGGCGACGTTCGGAGTCCCATTCGTAGCGGGTGAGCGATCCGTCGGGATCGCGACGTGACCGCAGGAGGTCGAACGCGCCGTAGGAGTAGGTGGTGACGCCCCCGGCGGGGTCGGTGTGGGCGACGATATTGCCTTCGCCGTCGTAGGCCCACGACTCGGCCCGGTTGTCGGGATCGGTTCTGCGCAGCAGGTTTCCGGCGGGCGACCACTCGTAGGTGGTCACCGCGCCGGTGGGGTCGACGGTTCGGATCGGGCGCCCCGCGGCGTCACGGTCGATGCGGGTCGTCGCGCCGAGCGGATCGATCAGGACGATCGGCAGACCGGCGGCGTCGGTGTGGATGGTGGTGCGCGCGCCGTCGACCAGCACGCTGGCCAACGCGCCCGAGGGATGGTAGGTGAACTCGGTGCGGGAACCGGCGGGATCGACAGCGGCGGTCAGATCGCCGTTGTCGGACCATTCCCGACGGTGCACCGAACTGTCGGCGGTGGTGATGGTGCTCGGGCGGTGGCGCCAGACGTAGTCGTACTCGAGCGAAACACCGTCCGGGCGAACGATTTCCACCGGGTCGCCCGCGCCGTTGTAGCGGTAGGTGGTTGTCGTGGCCGGGTCGGGACCGGTGACGGTCAGTGGTTTGCGTTCGGCGTTGTAGTCGGTGTGGAAATGGGCGCCGTCGGGGGTGACCCGATCGCGCAATTGCAACTCGCGGTCGAACCCGTGGGTAGTGACGGCGCCGAGGGAGTCGGTGACGGCGGTGAGTCTGCCCGCACCCCCGGGGAAATCCACATAGGCGAAGTCACAGTTCAGGATGTCCGCGGTGCCGCGCTGATGGACCACACGACCGGCATCGTCGTAGGTGTTGACCATCTGGTTGCCGTTCGAATCGGTCCACGAGGTCATCCGGTGCTCGGCGTCGTAGGTGTACCGGGTCGTCGCCGAGTCGGCATTGGTGACCGAGGTCAACAACCCTGCCGTATAACCGAATTCGCGCACAGGTAGCCCGTGCTCGCCGTCGGTGAGCAACACCAGACCGGTGACACGGCCGCGCGCGGACTCGACGCGTACCCGGTAACCGCCGGAGTGCGACACCTCGACCGGCACCCCGTCGGCGTCGTAATGGAACCGGATGCGGTTGTGGTGACGGTCCGTGATCGCCGAAACCGCGAAGTTGCCGAGCTCGACATCGAGATTGTCGAGGTGGGCTTCCGGGGCGAAATGCCAGATCAGCTCGCGGCGTTGATCCCACACGCGGTAACCGCCCGCGTCGGTGCGGGTCAGCGTCCAGGACTGGCCGTCGGTGAGCGGCCGCACCGGTTCACCCACCTCCGCGTGCGGGTAGGCGAGCATGATGCCCTCGTCGCCGAGGAACGTGACACCGTCCTCCGACACGACGACGCGGGCATCGAGGGTCGACGACCACGACGGCCCGAACCACCGCCCGAAACGGTAGTTCGAATGATGCGAACGGCGCAGCACCAGCGGCAGCACCCCCGGCAACTCCAGATCCGTTTCCGGCAGCAGGAATTCGCCGGTGCTGATATCGACGGGGTCGGTGGAACAGGTCTTCTGATCGGGGGTGCGATCGTGCTCGGCCCCGGACTTACGCGCCTCGTCGTGAGCGTCACTGTCGGCGTCCGCCCGGTCTTTCGCGGTCGGAGTGTCGGCGTCCGGGTCGCGGTCCTTACTGGTCTCCTGGTCGCGATCGGGTGTGCGGTCGTTCGGTGATTCGCGATCGGTGCCGTTGTCGGGATCACGGTCTGGGCTGCGATCGGTAGGTGTGTCGCGATCGGGAGTTCGATCGGTGGTGGTCTCCGGGTCGCGGTCGGGTGATCGGTCGGTGGGGGCGTCGTGGTCCGAACGGCGATCGTCGCGGTCCGGTGTGTGATCCGTGGGCGAGGCGCGGTGTGGGTCGGGAGTGCGATCGGCCGGGGTGTTCGGATCGCGGTCCGGGGTTCGCTCGGTGGTGTTCGGATCGCGACCTGGGCTGCGGTCGGTGGGCGCGTCGCGGTCCGAGGCGGGTGAACGGGTGGGGGCGTCCGAATCGCGGTCTGGCTGTAGGCGGGAGGAGGTGTCGGGAGTGTTTTCGGGCGCGCGGTCCCTCGGTGTTGCGTCGGGATGGTGCGTTGGGTTCGTGCCCTCATCGACGGGACGACGCGGTCCTCGGTCGGGAATGCCGGTGGGAGAGTGCGGGCGAGCCGGCTGGGCGGTGTGAGCGCGCGATGTGTCGGGGCGGCTGGCGGTGACCGGTGAGTTCCCGTTCGGGCGGGCCGACGTGTCGGGGGAGACGCCCGCGCGTGGGGGGTCCAGGGTCGGTCGTGACGGGGTTGGTGAATCAGGTTGTCGGTGTGCGGATGTCGTATCGGGCCGGGTCGGTGACTGTGGGGTG
>NZ_JACBIU010000064.1:0-3411 GCF_013839555.1 Nocardia sp. GTS18
AATGATTGTCCGGCGGTGTCCTACTCTCCCACACCCTGTCGAGTGCAGTACCATCGGCGCAGGTGGCCTTAGCTTCCGGGTTCGGAATGGGACCGGGCGTTTCCCCACCGCTATAACCGCCGTAACACTATGAAACTATCCACAAACAGCGCTCCCTGAACCCCAGAATCAAAAAGACCCCTGGATCAAGTTTGCTGCAGTGTCTGTGTGTTGTTTCAGATACCGCACAGTGGACGCGTAACACCTTCGATAGTAAGCCCTCGGCCTATTAGTACCGGTCACCTCCACACGTTACCGTGCTTCCAGTTCCAGCCTATCAACCCCATGGTCTGTAGGGGGCCTTAACCCATCAAGTGGGAGAGAAACCTCATCTTGGAACAGGCTTCCCGCTTAGATGCTTTCAGCGGTTATCCCTTCCGAACGTAGCCAACCAGCCATGCTCCTGGCGGAACAACTGGCACACCAGAGGTTCGTCCGTCCCGGTCCTCTCGTACTAGGGACAGCCTTCCTCAAGTTTCTTACGCGCGCGGCGGATAGAGACCGAACTGTCTCACGACGTTCTAAACCCAGCTCGCGTGCCGCTTTAATGGGCGAACAGCCCAACCCTTGGGACCTACTCCAGCCCCAGGATGCGACGAGCCGACATCGAGGTGCCAAACCATCCCGTCGATATGGACTCTTGGGGAAGATCAGCCTGTTATCCCCGGGGTACCTTTTATCCGTTGAGCGACACCGCTTCCACTTGCCGGTGCCGGATCACTAGTCCCGACTTTCGTCCCTGCTCGACCTGTCAGTCTCACAGTCAAGCTCCCTTGTGCACTTGCACTCGACACCTGATTGCCAACCAGGCTGAGGGAACCTTTGGGCGCCTCCGTTACATTTTAGGAGGCAACCGCCCCAGTTAAACTACCCACCAGGCACTGTCCCTGAACCAGATCATGGTCCGAGGTTAGAAGCCCAATACGATCAGAGTGGTATTTCAACGACGACTCCACGAATACTGGCGTACCCGCTTCACAGTCTCCCACCTATCCTACACAAACCGTACCGAACACCAATACCAAGCTATAGTGAAGGTCCCGGGGTCTTTTCGTCCTGCCGCGCGTAACGAGCATCTTTACTCGTAATGCAATTTCGCCGAGTCTGTGGTTGAGACAGCAGAGAAGTCGTTACGCCATTCGTGCAGGTCGGAACTTACCCGACAAGGAATTTCGCTACCTTAGGATGGTTATAGTTACCACCGCCGTTTACCGGGGCTTAAATTCTCAGCTTCGCCCCAAAGGGCTAACCGGTCCTCTTAACCTTCCGGCACCGGGCAGGCGTCAGTCCGTATACATCGTCTTACGACTTCGCACGGACCTGTGTTTTTAGTAAACAGTCGCTTCTCTCTGGTCTCTGCGACCCCACCCAGCTCCAACCGCAAGGGCTTTCACCGGGCGTGGTCCCCCTTCTCCCGAAGTTACGGGGGCATTTTGCCGAGTTCCTTAACCACAGTTCTCTCGATCGCCTTAGTATTCTCTACCTGACCACCTGTGTCGGTTTGGGGTACGGGCCATGTACCAGCTCGCTAGAGGCTTTTCTCGGCAGCATAGGATCA
This sequence comes from Nocardia sp. GTS18, assembly GCF_013839555.1. NCBI lineage: Bacteria > Bacillati > Actinomycetota > Actinomycetes > Mycobacteriales > Nocardiaceae > Nocardia > Nocardia sp. GTS18. Next base: position 1,598 of record NZ_JACBIU010000064.1, read on the forward strand.
CTGAATTCGTCTCAACGACTACGCATCACCTCTCAGGCTATGTGCAACGCGGATTTGCCTACCGTTCGCCCTACAGGCTTACACCAGGTATTCCATCACCTGGCCCAGCTACCTTCCTGCGTCACCCCATCGCTTACCTACTACAGCCAGGGTCGTATGCATCCGTCCTTCACGTCACCCGAAGGCTCGGTAAGACAACATCAGGATACTTAGCACAACTGATTCAGCATTGGGCGCGGATACACGGGTACGGGAATATCAACCCGTTGTCCATCGACTACGCCTGTCGGCCTCGCCTTAGGTCCCGACTCACCCTGGGCGGATTAACCTGGCCCAGGAACCCTTGGTCATTCGGCGGACGAGTTTCTCACTCGTCTTTCGCTACTCATGCCTGCATTCTCACTCCCATACCCTCCACCACTAGTTCACACTGTGGCTTCCACGGATATAGGACGCTCCCCTACCCATCCAGACGACTGGCCCGAAGGCGATCTAATGTCTGAATGCCGCGGCTTCGGCGGTGTACTTGAGCCCCGCTACATTGTCGGCGCAGGATCACTTGACCAGTGAGCTATTACGCACTCTTTCAAGGGTGGCTGCTTCTAAGCCAACCTCCTGGTTGTCTAAGCGACCCCACATCCTTTTCCACTTAGTACACGCTTAGGGGCCTTAGCCGGCGATCTGGGCTGTTTCCCTCTCGACTACGAAGCTTATCCCCCGCAGTCTCACTGCCACGCTCTCACACACCGGCATTCGGAGTTTGGCTGACTTCGGTAAGCTTGTAGGCCCCCTAGGCCATCCAGTAGCTCTACCTCCGGCGTGAAACACGTGACGCTGCACCTAAATGCATTTCGGGGAGAACCAGCTATCACGGAGTTTGATTGGCCTTTCACCCCTACCCACAGCTCATCCCCTCAGTTTTCAACCTAAGTGGGTTCGGGCCTCCACGACGTCTTACCGTCGCTTCACCCTGGCCATGGGTAGATCACTCCGCTTCGGGTCCATAATGTGCGACTAACAGGCGCCCTATTCGGACTCGCTTTCGCTACGGCTACCCCACACGGGTTAACCTCGCCACACACCGATGACTCGCAGGCTCATTCTTCAAAAGGCACGCCATCACCCCACGTACAAGTACGAAGGCTTTGACGGATTGTAAGCGCACGGTTTCAGGTACTATTTCACTCCCCTCCCGGGGTACTTTTCACCTTTCCCTCACGGTACTAGTCCGCTATCGGTCACCAGGGAGTATTCAGGCTTACCGGGTGGTCCCGGCAGATTCACAGCAGATTTCACGGGCCCGCTGCTACTCGGGTATCACTCACGAGAGCCAACATGTTTTCGTTTACCGGACTATCACCGTCTATGGCAGGCCGTTCCAGACCACTTCAACTAACACGTTGGTTTCTTACTCTCGCCCAGTCCGGCAGAACTGAGAAGAATGACCCCACAACACCGCATGGACAACCCCTGCCGGGTATCACATCCACACGGTTTAGCCTCATCCGCTTTCGCTCGCCACTACTCACGGAATCACTGTTGTTTTCTCTTCCTGTGGGTACTGAGATGTTTCACTTCCCCACGTTCCCTCCACACACCCTATATATTCAGATGCGGGTAACACGACATCACTCGTGCTGGGTTTCCCCATTCGGAAATCCTCGGATCTCAGCTCGGTTGACAGCTCCCCGAGGCTTATCGCAGCCTCCTACGTCCTTCATCGGCTCCTGGTGCCAAGGCATCCACCGTACGCTCTTAAACACTTACTAACAAAGATGCTCGCGTCCACTGTGCAGTTCTCAAACAACACACCC
>NZ_JACBIU010000065.1:0-1670 GCF_013839555.1 Nocardia sp. GTS18
ACATCCAGGTCGACGGAGATCGCGTACCCGCGCGGCTCGTGCCCGACGGCGATTCCCGCTGGCGGGTCGAGGCGTTCGGACTCTTCGACCCGCCAGCGGGAATCGCCGTCGGGCACGAGCCGCGCGGGTACGCGATCTCCGTCGACCTGGATGTTGTAGCGGCGGGACCCGTCCGGATTGTCGCCACCCTCGGTGACACGGACCGCATCGGCCAGGTCGAGGATGTCATCGGCTTCCCGGCGGACCTCGGCGCGAGCATCGGCGATCGCCCGATCCGGGTCGCGCACGAGGGTGTCGGGGTCGACGCGGAGCCTGCGAGCCCAGCCGTCACGCGCGCCTTCGGCTTGGGCGCGCAAGGTGGGACCGCTGATTCCGGCGACGCGGTCCACCGCAGCGGCCATGGCCTCGACCATGGCCGCGCGCAACAGGTTTCGATACCGCAGGTGTGCGACGGTATCGCCGAGGTGGGCGAGATCGGCATCGCTGAGATCGAACCGGCGCACCAGACGATCACGGGTCTGATCCACCGATTCAGGCGTTGGCACGTGGTCGGCGGCGTGGTTCGGATCCGAGTCCGGCACCCGGGCTGCGGGGCCAGTCGGATTCGACGCGAGAATCGGCGAACCCTGCGGCGGTATCTGCCGCGTCGGCATGGACGGCTGGTCCACCGGCAGACCGGCGCGCCGAAGATCCTCCTGGACCGCACGCAATGTCGCATCGTCGGCCTCGGTGAGCCAGTACTGCTCGTCACCGTAGAGGTCGGTGTCCGACAGCGGCCCGAAGTCGGCCGGGTACCGCATAGCCGGCCCGTCGGCGCTGTCCAGGAACCCACGAGCCCGCGCCAACTCCGCAAGCTCGGCCAACGCCGCCAACGGTTGCCGCAACCCGGAGAACCGCTCCCCCAACCCGAGCGCCTCCCCCAACGCCCGCGCATACGAAGCCGCATCCTCCGACAACGGCGCCGCATCCCGCTGGCCCGGAAGATCCCGCTGCTCCCGCAGGAACTCGGCCACATCCCGCAGCGGATCCCCACTGCGCGCCTGGTCGTTGTCCCCCGACTCCGGAGAACCCGAGGGCGGTGTCGGCGGCATGGGTGGGCCGCCCGGCGGCGGGGTGGACGGGGTGTCCGGGGTCGACGGTTGCTCTGGCGACGACTGCGTATGGGGCGCAGAAGGCGAAGAGGGCGTCTGCGGCACAGGCGTAGTCGGTGACGAAGACGGCGGCGGCAACACAGAAGGGGTGGGTGGTGCTGACGACATCGGCGGCGCTGACGGCCTCGGCGGTGCGGACGGCACCGGCGGTACCGAAGGCATGGGCGGTGCGGACGGCATCGGGGGCGCAGATGGCATCGGAGGTGCCGACGGCATGGGCGGTGCGGACGGCGTCGGGGGCGCCGACGGCATCGGGGGCGCCGACGGCATCGGGGGCGCCGACGGCATCGGAGGCGCCGACGGCATCGGAGGCGCCGACGGCATCGGGGGCGCCGACGGCATCGGGGGCGCCGACGGCATCGGGGGCGCCGACGGCATCGGAGGTGCCGACGGCATCGGGGGCGCCGACGGCCCCGGCGGGGCGGTGGGCGTCGAAGGGAATCTCGTTGCCTAAACAACTACTGCCCTCTCGAGGAAATTGAGAGATCAGAAGTAGTGTAGCCTGATTGTGATGATAAA
>NZ_JACBIU010000066.1:0-1614 GCF_013839555.1 Nocardia sp. GTS18
TCGTCGGCACCGGCAGATGGGTATAAGCGACAGTCACCCACCTGTCGACAGCCCTCGACGACGCCATCGCCATGGTCGAGTTCCGCCTCCAATAGCGTTGCGCGGCACTCAGGTGCGCGGCACCGGGCGATGCGGCGAACGGGTCGGCCCCTCGGGATTCGCCAGGCACCGTTCGAGCGCACCGAAGGCCTCGAACACCTCGGGTGCCTCGAAGGCGCGATTGCGGCGCCCGACCGTGAGCTGGCGGAGGACGCCCGCCTCGACCAAGCGGTCGATGGCGGCATTGGCCGCGGGAAAACTGCGATCGGCGAGGGCAGCCGCAGTCGCGACAGTGACGATCGGTCCCCCGACGAGGTGCGGCAGCAACCGTGCCGCCGCGGAATCGGCGCGCATCGGCGCCAGTCGATCCGTCCAGCTCGCCAGCAGAGCGGCCGTGCGCGACTCGAAGATCATCGCGTCGGCCACGGACCGGCTGCATGCGGCGGCGAAGCGACCGATCCACGTATTCACTCCGTCCATCGCGGCAGCCGTATCCGGTGGGCCGAGATGCCGAAATGCGGTGAGCCCGTCGATATAGCTGCGGATGGACGTGGCCAGCACCAGCGAGACTGGGGCGACGACCAGCTCCGAGAGGCCGCGACGCCGCAGGACGAGGTGGATCAGCACTCGCCCGGTCCGGCCGTTGCCGTCGACGAACGGGTGGATCGTCTCGAACTGGGCGTGGGCGATCGCTGCCTGCGCGACGGCGGGCAGGTCGTCGGTGTTGACGAATTCGATCAAGTCCTCCATCAAGTCGGGCACGCGATCCGCGGGTGGAGGCACGTACACCGCGGAGCACGGGTTGTACGAGCTGCCCCCGAGCCAGTTCTGCTGATCCCGGTACCGCCCGCCGTGTGCGGCCACCCGTGTGCCCGCCAGCAGTCGTCGATGCGCGTCGAGCAGCACCGCAGTGCTGATCTGCTCTCCGCTGCCGACCGATCGCACACCGGTGGCCATCACCTCGATATTGGCGAGCACCTCGGTGGCGGTGACATCGGTCGACTCGTTCAGGATTGCCGCGGCCTCCGCGCGCAACAACCGTCGCGCTCCGATTTCCAGACCCTCGATCCGGGAGGACGCGACGGCCTCGGCCCGCAACAACAGCCGGGACAACACCTCCGTGTCGGACAATGCCGCAGCATCACGGTCGAGCCGGGCCAACGCGACCTCAGCATCGGCGACATCGGCACTCGTTCCCCCGTCGAGCAGGAAAGATCGCCCTACGAGCGGATCTGGAAGGTAGGCGTGGTAGGTCCCCGCACTCCGGTCACGACGGGAAAGACCACCACGGTCCAGCGAACTCGACCAGTGGCACCGCAGTAGCTCTGCCATCCGCTCCTCCTTTATTAAAGGTTAGCCGATAACCTTTAATAAGAGCCTCGCCAGAGTGTCGTTTCGAACCGGACAGGTGGTGATGCCGTTGTCTGGGGAAAGAGCGGAATGGGCCGCTCGAGGTTCGAGGAGGCGGCGATGAGCGGTGATGTTGTGGTGGGGCGGCGGAGCGTGGTGGCGGGGGCTGGGGTGTTGGCCGCGGCGGCGGTGGTACCGGTCGGCAGCAACAGCAGCAAGCCCGCG
>NZ_JACBIU010000005.1:0-208102 GCF_013839555.1 Nocardia sp. GTS18
GGGGGGGGCTCCCCGCAGCCCTCGCGACCACCACCGCCGCGACCGGGTTCCCGGCCTTGGAGCCGTGTTCCTCGGCGCTCTGACCACCATCACTACCGCTGTCGACCTTGCGGCGGGGAAATTCGCGTTGATCGGCAGCGGGGCGGGAGCGTTTCGGTCGCCCGACAAGGCAGGCGCGTCGGAAGGGGCCGACTCGCGGTCGGCCCCAGGCAGCGAGACTAGTCGAACGACAGGTAGACCAACTCGAATCCCCGCTGACGAATTCCGGTGATGCCGATGTCGTCGCTGCCGTCGTCGAGTGCAGGATCGTGGAACCGCAGGTGGGACGGAAGCCCGCGTTTGGTGGTGGGAAAGGTCGCGTACCACTGAGGTTCGCCAACGGGCCCGTCCAGGTGAACCCGTCAGCGGGGAACCCGACCCAGGCCATGATCAGTCCGCCGCTGAGGCGTTGGCAGTGCGGGCACGAGCAGGTTTCCCTGTCAAGTTCACCTGTTCAAAGGTCGAACCGGGTACAGGGGTTCCCTGGTGGTAGTACATCCTCCAGCTTGTGTCGGCAAAACCCTTGCGCCACAACGAAGATCGAAGTACTCGCCGCCCATCGTGGTTGGTCTGATAGGTCAGATGTACCAAACCTGGTGCCAGTAGAACACCGCGAACATCGGAGACCTCGATCCGCTGGTCGTCCGCCGAGCCCGACATCGTGGGCAACTCCGCGAGCATTTGGTGCCGATCCCATCGCCGACCAGATGCGCCAACCTCCACGAACTCTGGATGCAGCAACACTTCGGCAAGTTCGCGTGATCGTCGAACGGCCGGGTCGAGTAGCCGCATCTCCGCAGCGACAGCTTCCCGTACTTGTTCGCCGGCATCGCGTGCGGTTGGCGGAATTTGCGGTTCGTTCATCGGCTTCGCCTCTTTAAATGTTCGTCATTTGGTCGGCTATGTGCTTGTGTCCAAGCCGACCGGGGTCGGGGCATCGTGAAGCCTGTTCGTGATGAATCGCGCGATGGCGTCCAGGCCTGGTCGGTATCCGTTGGTGGTGTCGACGGTCATTTCCGCCACGTCCATCTTTACTGGTACGAAGGAGTCGGCAGTGCGGGTTCCGGCGGCGATCTCGGCGATAAGGTCGGCGTCGTTGTGGGCGCGGCGGTGAGGGTCGTACTCGGCGCGGTGGGTGATGCGGTCGTGCAGGACGTGTTGTGGCGCGGTGCAGTGGATGATGCGGATTTCGGCGAACTTGCTCAGCCTGAGCAAGTTCGGGCGCCAGAGTCGGTCCTGGAAGGCCGCTTCGGCGACAACGCTGACCTCGGCGCGGGCGAGCACGGTGAGGGTGTCGAAGAAGGCATGCAGGACCGGGATGTTGAGGTCTTCAAAGTCGGCGTCGCGGGGCCCGGCGGCCAAGACCATGCCCTGCTTGATCTCGTCGCGGATGATCGCCGGGACACCGATCAGATTGGCCAGCGCGTGGGCTAGCGTGGACTTCCCCGCCCCCGACGGTCCCGAAACGATGACGAGCACGGGTGCGGCATGTGGAGGGGCCATGGGGCATTTTCGCATGTCAGGCATCGTCGGCCCCCGTCGGGGCTGACTGCGAGGGCTGCCCAAAACTGCTGGTAGGCCAGGACTTTGGCGCGCGCAGCATCTTGGTTGCATCCCGTCGTATTTCGCTGCTTCCGGCTGTGTATGTGGAACCGGATGCTGGTCTGCCGTGCGATGCTGCCTGCTACGGTCGAGGCTATGCCTTGTGCTCGGCAGCAATCGCACGGCGAGACCAAGTCTCCCCTTGGCTTAGCTCACCGCGCCTTTTGAGAAGGTTTCCGAGAGAGTGCATGGCTTTGGCATTGCCGACGTCCGCAGCGCTGCGGTACCACGTTTCAGCTTCGTCCCACTCGCCCAGCAATTCAAGCGCAACACCGAGGCTGGTCATTGCGCCGATATCCTCTAACGCAGCAGCACGGCGGTACCAGGATTCAGCTTCGCCTATGTCCCCTCGCCTCTTGGGAACGTCGCCAAGATGGCGCATCGCGTTGGCATCGCCGGTATCTGCTGCGCGGCGGTACCAAGACTCCGCTTTGCCGAACTCGCCAACATCCTTGAATAGATTGCCGCGCTTGACCATTGTGTAGGCCGTGCCTGATTCAGCGGCTGGGGGTGAGAACTCCTCGGCTGAATTGCGTGGGACGGCTACCCCATGCGCGAAGGTCGTGGCGGTGACGGCGCGGAGCAGGTTTCGGCCAACTCACCACATGATGAGTAACGCTCTGAGGGGTCTTTGGCTAACGCAGTGCCGATGACCGAATCTATGTAGGGAGGCAGTTCAGGTCGCAGGCTGCCCAAAGTCAGTGAGAATCGCCCGCTCCCCCTCAGGGTAGATCTAGACCCTGCGGCTCGGCATTGATCGACACGTTGAGATCACCGCCGATGACGGGACGCATCGACAACCACAAGTGCTCGTCGTCGGGATCGTTACGGTCATAAACGGAAACGATATTGGGATGATCCAGGCCTGCGACCAGGGTGGCTTCACGGTCGAACGCAATGCGAACCTTCGGATCCGCTGCGTATCCCGGATACAATACCTTTAGCGCGACACTACGTTCCAGGCGTGGATGCTTTGCCAGATATACGGCGCCATAGCCACCGGCGCCGAGCACTCCAGTGAGCCGATACCCACCCACTACCGCGCCCGGTTGCAACCTCATCGTTCCCCAGCTTGACATGGTCGGCTGTGCCGAACCGATCACGGGTTGCGCTGGTCGGACATCGACTTGAACGCCAAGACACTCACCATCTCGAACAATCGTGTGATGGCCGGGACGGGTGTGGTGGTGGACAACGAGCCGAAGACGCGATCGTCTCGACGCACTCTGCCGTTGACCGATCAGCTGGCTATCGAGTTGAAAGCCGCGAAGGCGCGCACCACCGCCGAACGCTTGGCACTCGGGAAGGTGTGGGAGGGGTCGGGCTATGTCGTCGTTGACGAACTCGGACGTGCTGTGTCCCCGGACAAACTCACTCGCGCTTGGAATCGCGCAGTCACCAAGGCGGGGGTGTCGCGAATCCGACTGCATGACGCTCGTCATACATGCGGAACCCTGATGCACCTCAATCGCGTGCCGTTGGCGGTGATCAGTGCTTGGCTCGGGCATACCGACGCGGCATTCACCCTGAAGACTTACGCACACTCGCAACGCGCGGCGCTGGATGATGCGGCAGCGACCTACGGCGCGCTTGTGACAGATCGTGACAACGAGGCAGGCTGAACAGCAAAAAAGCCAGGCAGGAAACATGCTCCTACCTGGCCTTATGCCTGTCGGGCTGACAGGATTTGAACCTGCGACCACCTGACCCCCAGTCAGGTGCGCTACCAAGCTGCGCCACAGCCCGTTCCTTGCCCCCGTCGCCGGGTGCTCGGAAAGATTACCGCAACAGTCCGTGTGAGTACTAATCGGCTGGTAGATGGCCGTTTCGGGATGCGGTCGAGACTGGTTCGGGGGGTGTGTCGGTGGGGTTGGTGATGAGGGTGGGGATTTTGGGGAGGGCGTGGGGGTGGTGGTCGGAGAGCCAGGTGAGGAGTTCTTCGCGGACGGCGCAGCGCAGGGTCCAGGCGTCGTCGGCGTCGGCGGCGGACATGGCGGCGCGGACGACGATGTTGGTTGGGGTGCTGTCGGTGACGAGCAGGCTCCAGGTGCGGCCGTCCCAGTCGGGGCGTTGGCGCAGGTAGGTGTGTAGGTGTTCGCGGAGGGCGGGGATGGGGGTGGAGTGGTCGAGGTGGAGGGCGACGGTGCCGGTGACTTCGGAGCCGCCGCGTGACCAGTTCTCGTAGGGCTTGCTGTTGAAGTAGGAGACCGGCATGGTCAGGCGGCGGCCGTCCCAGATGCGGACGGTGAGGAAGGCGAGGGTGATGTCCTCGACCACACCCCATTCGCCTTCGACGACCACCGTGTCGCCGATCTTGACCGAGTCGCCGAAGGCGATCTGCAACCCGGCCATCAGATTGCTCAGGGTGGATTGGGCGGCCACGCCCGCGATGATGCCGATGACGCCCGCAGAGGCCAGCATCGAGGTGCCGAGGGTGCGCAGGCTGGGGAACAGCAGCAGGATGACGACCGCCGCGGTGGTGACGACGAGCACCGAGGTGATGATGCGGCGCACCAGTCCGAGCTGGGTGCGCAGCTGTCGCACCCGCGAAACCTCGGTTGTGCGTTGGGCATAGCGGCGCAGCAGGTGCTCGGCGACGGCGTCGGTGGCGCGAATCACCAACCACGCTGCCGCGATCAGCGCGGCGGTGGCGAGGAAATTCTGGACCACCGTGTCGCGGCGTGGATCCACGTCGGCCAGGGGGTAGAGGGCACGCAAAAGCAGTGTGCCGAGCAGTAATTGGAGGGGCACCCGTACCCGGCGTACCGAATTCAGGTGGACACCGGGACGGCGGCGGGCGCTGTAGCGCAGCAGCCGGTCGATCGCCAGGCCGGCGGCCACGGTGATCGCGATCGTGCCGAACACCACGAGCATCGGCCGCAACAGGTCTTCCACGAGATCGAACTCCTCTCGTTCTCGACTCGCCTCAGCCGGTCGCTTACCCGGGACTCGCGGCCTCAGACATGACGTTCTGATGGCAGCGGATCACCGCCGGGCCAGTTCGCCCAGTAGGGCAATGGTGCGGCGGTGGTCGTGCTGGCCGGTGAGGTCGGTCGCGGTGAGGACGACTTCGGTGGCGCCCGCGTCGAAGTAGCGGCGGATGCCCGCGGCGACGGTTTCCTCGTCACCGATCAGTGCGAGATCTGCCGCCCTGGCGACTCCTTCGAGGTCGAGGACGCGGCGATAGGACGGGATCTGCTCGTAGAAGGCCAAGTGCCGCAACGCTGCAGAACGGGCTGTCTCGACATCAGCGGTGACGACGGCAGGCACGAAGGCGACGACACGCGGGGGAGTGGTTGCCGCCCTGGTGATTTCGGGAACGATGTGTTCGCTCAGTGTCCTGGGTCCGGCAAGGTAGGGCAGGGTGCCGTCGGTGAGTTCGCCGGTGACTCGCAGCGCCTGCGGGCCCATGGCGGCCACCAGCACCGGAAGCCGCTCGGCGCCGGGAACCGAGGTAGGTAGCGCCGGGGTGGTGGTGAACAGTTCACCGTGGATGTCGGCGGTGCCGGTGTCGAGAAGCTGCCGCAACGCGGTGAGGAACTCGCGCAACCGGGCGATGGGCCGATCGAACGGCTGACCGAAGGCACTCGCCGACAAGGTGGAGCCGACCGCGAGACCGAGATGGTAGCGGCCGTGGGTGGCGGCCTGGGCGGTCTGTGCCTGCGACGAGATCAGCAGCGGATGCCGCCCCGTCACCGGAATAGCGGACGTACCGACCTGCAAGGCGGGTATCTCACGCCCGACGATCGCGGCGAGGGTGGGAGAGTCGTAGTCCATCCGCTGCCCGAACCACACTGCTGGCACACCCTGTTCGGCGACATAGCGGGCCTGCTCGACGATGTCGTCGACGTAATTGGTGGCGTTTTCGACGGCGAGCGCGATTCCGAGAGTCATGCCCGGTCCAACCGGGCCCTCAGGCGGCTTTGTTCCGAAATACCGCTATCCGATCACCATGATCGAAAGGGCCGCCGGGCTCAGAAAGCCGCCACCAGGCACACCGCGAGAGTCACACCGAGCACACCCGCGCCCAGCAGGCAGAACAACCATTCCGAGCCGCCGCTGTAGCCCTCGATGACCATCTTCGCCGGGCGATCCGGATCGTAATGGACGAGAACCGGCGTGCCGGGCCGGAAATTCACAATCCACGACTTACCCATGACGGCGCGTTCCTCCACGGTGCGCCCATCGGCCGTCACCCACCGGACCACCGGGTGATACAGGGTGCCGTTCTGTCCCGAACTCGTCGCCAATCGGACTACTGTGCCAACCGCTTTCGCGCCGGAGCGCTTCAATTTTCGAGTACGGCGAATCAAGACCAGGCCGATGACGAAGAAGACCGACCCCACGCAACCCGGGATCAGCGCGAACAACCATTCCGTCGACACAGGTTTCCCTCCCCACGATATTCACGCGCATTCTCTCGTCGCTCGGTCACCCACAACCGCCCCCGCCACCACCGCAGCCGCCACCACCGCCACCACCGCAGCTCGTTCCGCCCCGCCCGCCGGAACCGCCCGACCCGCCGGTTCCGCCCGGTCTTCCCGACATTCGCGCCGCGCGCCAGAGACGCTCGCGCCGGGACAGCGAAGGCGAAATCCGACCGATCTCTCGAAGCGTCCACAGGTATTCGCGAAGCTCGTGAATCGCGATCACCGCCGCGAGGGCGAGCAGTGGAACGCCCGCCATCGGCGCCGACCCGACCGTGGACGCGCCGATGATCGCCAGCAACAGCGCCGGGACGAAGTGCATGATGTTTCTCCCTCAGCCGCCGGTCCGGCACCGATCAGCCGACGCCCACAGATCGCAACAGATCCGGCAGCGCCCAGGACATCGCCGACGACCAGGCCGGCCAGTCATGTCCGGCCCCTGCGTCATAGCGTTCCCTGACGTCCACGCCGGATGTGTTCTCCAGTTTGGCGACAAAGCGCGAGTTCTGCTCGTAGACAGCGGATTCCACAAGCCCGTTCTTGCCATAGCTGACGAACAGGGGGATACCGGTCAGCTTGCCTGCCTGGGTGTAGGGGTTGTTCTGCTCCCAGATGTGGCGCTGGGCCGTGTAGTCACCCCAGACGCGTTTCCAGTCCGCGGCGCATCCCTGACCCGGCTTGTCCGGTTCGCCAGGAGCGCCCGAGTCGTGCAGCGGGTCGACGTTGCCGCTGAAACTGGCCGCCGAACGGAACCAACCCTGGTACTCCGCAGCGAACTTCATCGCGCCGAGACCGCCCATCGAGTTGCCCGCGATGGCGCGGGTGGTGTTCGCGCGGTAGGTCGATTCCAGTAGGGTCCGCACGTCGCCCATCAGGTACTTCTCCCAGGCGGGCGCGCCGTAGGAACCGTAGTTCCACCAGTCGGAATACGCACTGCACCAACTGGTTTCGGGGAGCACGTAGATGGCGTCGGTGTTCGCGGTGAGTGCCTCGAGATTGCCCTTGTCGGTCCAGGACTTGTGATCGTCGAACCCGCCGTGCAGAACCCAGATCGTGGGCCAGGTGCGGGCGGCGTCCTTCGACCAGCCGGGTGGCAGCAGCAACCGCACCACCTTCACCGCCCAGTCGGGGCCCTCGAGGTTCGGCGAGGAGATCCCGATGTCGAGGATGCGGTCACTGACCCGCGCTTCCCACCGCACCGTGGCCGCAGCCTGTGCGGGAGCAGGGATGAACGAGGGTGTCAGGGCGACAAGAACGGTGACAAGGGTCAGGATCACGAGCCGGAGTCTGGACAACGGGGGTTCCTCTCGATCGCCGAACCGGTGATCGAGAGCGATCACGGGTGCTCGGACAGGTGCCCACGCTCGCTGTCCGCCCGGTGAGGCTCCGCGCCGCGACAGTGCACCTTTATCGAAGAACGATCCCGTTCGTAGGAAAGCCCGGCCAGACCCCAGAAATGGGGGCACCCGCGTTCGCTACGGTCCTCAGCCGGCGCGTGAGCCCCGATCCGGGGAGATATCGCTCGACGCCGTTCCTCGATGCGCGCGGATGAGCAGGGCCGCCCGTAGGTAACACAATCCGGTGACGTCGTTGAGGTCGAATCCGGTCATCTGGCTGATCCGCTTGAGCCGGTAGTCGACGGTATTGGTGTGGATGAACATCTTCCGGGCCGTGCGTGAGCGCTGCATATTGGTGGACATGTAGACCTCGAGGGTCTGCATGAGCTCCGGATGCGCTTCGAGGGAATCGACGACCGAACTCAGGTAGTCGCGGGCGGGCCCCGGTCGGGTGAGCTGGTATTCGAAGGCCAGTTCGTGCGGGCGGTAGACCTTGCTCGGGCCGCCGAGACGGTGCACGATTTCGACGAGTTCGTGGACTTGTTCCGCGGCGCGCGGGATCTCGCTCGGCGCGGCCGACATCACCACGGCGCGCACCGGTACCTGGGCGGCGGTGGACAGGTGCACGATCAGCTCGTCGAGTTCGGGCTCGGTGAACTCGGTGGCGGGCAGCAGCAGGGTGCCGCCGTCGACGCTGAGCAGCGACAGCACCTTGCCGTCGCAGCGGTTGGCGAGTTCGGCCTGCACGCGCCGCAACTTGCGCCGCGCAACGACTTTCGCGTTCAGGCCGGGTTCGGATTCCTCCGGGTGTGGCGGCAGCTCCAGGGCCATCACGTGGTATTCGGCGGCGACCTCGATGCCGCATTCGCGGGCCATCGTCGAGGTGTTCTGGCCGCCGAGCAGCGCGGAGGTGAGGGTGTGCACGGCGGTGTGGTGCTCGCTGACCACGGCGCGAAGCTCGCGCACGTAGGCCGCGGAGACAGCGGAGGTGATCATGTCCTGGGCGTCCATCAGGCGCCGGGCCACGCCGACCACGGTGTCGTAGTCGTGATTGGTGACATTGGTGATCACCAGGTCGAAGCCGAGTTTGAAGCCTTCGTGGACGGCGTGGTGGATGGTGTCGATCGGGATGCCCTCGCGCGCCCAGTCGGCGGCGGCGGCCTGCACGCGCTCCACCCGGCCGGGGAGGTCGCGACCGTCGAGCATGCTTCGGGTGAGCTCGAGACAGACCCTGGTGACGGTGGTGACGTCGCCGTCGAGCGCTTCGCCCGGCAGCGTCGCGCAGGGGACGACGTTTTCGATGAAATGCACCACCATCTGGCGCGAGATTGTGCGCACGTCTTTCAACGGGGTTGACACCGGGCGGCCCGAAGCGGTCAAGAACGGTTCGATGGAAGTTGTGACAGCCATGATGAATCCTTCCCACCCAGATCGCTGGGCAAGTGACCAAACTACCGCGTAGGCCATTGTCACGTCCGGGCTTCGCTTGTGACAAAGGTCAAGAGAATAGAGGAATGATTAGGGTTACGACGAGTACCGGATACACGCCGGTGTGGGCGGCCCCGACGCCCGCCCACACCAGCTCACCGCACCGATCTAGCCGGTCAGAGGCACAGGCTCAGCTCGAGCGGGCCCAGCGGGAGGGGCGCGCACACCTCGACCGACCCGGCGACGGGTGCGGCCGCGGCCGCGGTGCCGGTGCTGAGCGCGGCAGCCGAGAGGGCAAGGGCGGCAACGGCAATCGGGCGGGCAATTCTGGAGTTCATACGTACTTCCTCGCGTTCGGTGAACATCCCATGCTCGGGACATCTCGATCAGATCACGACGGCAATCCCGAATTCGTGTGCCTGCGGCGGCTTTTGACGTTTCCATTTGGTTCGCCGCGCCATTCTCGGAGAAATCCACAACAATTCGATGCGTTCGTCATATCGCCTTGTGCCGCGCGATCAGGTATGGAACGGAGGTTCGGCGCGGACCACAACGGGGTTGTCGGAACCACGGGGGATCGCCACCGATCACTGTGACCTGTCCACATACCGCACACAGGCGTCGTGTGCGCGCGCGATTGGGCCTAGGTTCGCCCGGAGTACTACAGGTGGTTGGAAGGTGGCAGCGAGCGTGGCGACTACGCAGGCGAAGCTCGACGAGTTGGTCAAGATCCTGGCGATCGCCGCGGAACCCGCGGGTGCGGCCGGCGTCGCGAAGCGGGCGAAGAAGGGCGTGCCGAGCGTGCGGGAGCGGCTGAACATGCTGCTCGATCCCGGGACGTTCATCGAGGTGGGCGCCTTGGCGCGCCAGCCCGACCAGCCCGACGCGCTCTACGGCGACGGCCTGGTCACCGGGCGGGGCCTGATCGACGGGCGGCCGGTGGTGGTGATCGCGCACGACCAGACGGTGTACGGCGGATCGGTGGGTGTGGTGTCGGCGCGCAAGTTCATGCGGGCGCTGAAGCTGGCGTTCGATTCCGGCTGCCCCGTGGTGACGATCAACGACTCCGGCGGTGCGCGGATTCAGGACGCGGTGGGGTCGATCGCGTCGTTCGGTGACATCTCCCGGGTACTGGAGAAGCTGTCGGGGTATGTGCCGCAGGTGTCGATCATTCTCGGCAAGTGCGCGGCGGGGTCGGTGTACGGGCCGATCAATACCGATGTGCTGATCGGGACCGAGGATTCGTACATGTTCGTCACCGGGCCGGAGGTGATCAAAGCCGTCAACGGTGAGGACATCAGCGCCGAAGACCTCGGTGGGGCCGCGGTGCAGGCCGAGCGCGGCACGCTGCATCACGTGGCGAAGACCGAGGCGGATGCCTACGCCTGGGCGCGGGCCTACCTCAGCTACATGCCGTCGAGTTGTCTCGAGCAGCCACCGATTGTGAACCCTGGTCTGGAGCCGGAGATCACGGGCTCGGACCGCGAGCTCGACACCATCATTCCCGACTCCGATCGCACCGGCTACGACATGCACGAGATCCTGCTGCGGATCTTCGACGACGGCGAATTCCATGAGATCCGTGCGGCTTTCGCCCCCAACCTGATCACCGGCTTCGCCCGGGTGGACGGGTATCCGGTCGGCGTGATCGCCAATCAGCCGCTCGTGCTGGGTGGTTCGATCGACGCGGCGTGCTCGGACAAGTCGACCTACTTCATCCGGCTCTGCGATGCGTTCAACATCCCGCTGGTGTTCGTCGTCGACACACCCGGTGTGCTGCCGGGGCTCGATCAGGAAGCGGCGGGCGTGATCATCCGTGGTGGGCGGGTGCCGAGGGCGATCATCGAGGCCACCGTGCCGATCATCAATCTCGTGGTGCGCAAGTCCTACGGCGGTGCCTACGGGATGATGGCGGCGCGTCAGGTGGGCGCCGACGTGAGTTTCGCGTGGCCGACGGCGCGGATCGCGGTGATCGGCGCCGAGAGCGCGGTCGACCTGATCGGTAAGCGGCAGCTGGCGGCGGTCCCCGAGGAACATCGGGCCGCCGCACGGGAATTCATGATCAACCAGTACAACGAGACGGTCGCCACGCCCTGGATCGCGGCCGAACGCGGCTATATCGATGCCGTCATCGAACCGGCGCGTACCCGGCTCGAGATCCGCCACGCACTCCGCCTGTTGCGCGACAAACCCCCGGTGGCACGGGAGTTCAACCCACGCAAGCACTCGGTGTATCCGATGTGAGTGCCGCGGTGCCCGGACCTCATACGACCGATCCGGGCACCGCTCGGCGTGCGCTTACAGCGCGGAGGGTGCCCCGTCGGTGGCGGCGACGGCCGCTTCGAGGGTGCTGTACACGGCGAGGAGCTTGTCCAGGCCGGTGAGTTCGATGGGGCGGGCGACCTCACGGGACGCGACCACCCGCAGCTGGCCCGGTGCCGCTTTCGACACGACGAGCAGTGCGCTGAGTCCGGCCGACCCGAGGAAACCCACCTGGGTCATGTCGACGACGAGCGTGTTTCCACCCTGCTGTGCCTTTTCCAGCGCGGCCTGCAACTGGGGCGCCGATGCCATGTCGACTTCGCCGCGAACGGTGAGGATTTCGAATCCGTCTTCGGCGCGTACCTGCACATCGAGGTCGGGGATTCCGTTCTGGTCGCGATTCGCCACTTTCCACCTCTTGCCTCGGTGCCGCCGGGTCGGCGAACACATCTTACTCAACTTACCCGATGAAATAGGACCTTACAGAAGAGGTCTCACGTCTCCGCGCTACCCTCGCGGGACGTATGCATCACACTTGCGCCCTGCTTAGCAGTGGATCGGATGGGGTAAATGCCAGAAGCGAGACCGACAGCACACCGCTCGGTGCCGAGGCGCCCGTCTGGTCAGGAGAACACCCTGAAACCTTTCTATCTGGAATTTTCTGCGACGGCTGATCGTTTGGTCGAGGTCCGTCGTGCGCTGCGTACCTGGCTGAGCGACATTCCGGTGCGGCAAACACTGGTCGACGATGTGATCCTGGCCGCGGGTGAGGCGTGTACCAATGCTGTGGAGCACGGTCATCGCGGTGATGGTGGACCGGTCGAAATCGGCGCATCGGTCACCGACGGTCACATTCGCGTGGTCGTCAGCGACCACGGCAGCTGGCAGCCGAGTGCCTCGGTCGCCGACGAATCGCGCGGCCGGGGGCTGACCATCATGCGCGCGGTGAGCAGCGAATTCGACGTCGAGACAACCGAATTCGGCACCATCGTCACCATGCTCATCGCCTGCTCGTGAAGCCGGTCAGCGCACCCTCGGCAGCCGGACGACCTGCACGAAGAATTCGTCGATCTGCCGGATGGCGGCGATGAACTGGTCGAGGTCGACCGGTTTGGTCACATAGGCATTGGCATGCAACTTGTAACTGCGCAGAATGTCCTCCTCGGCGGCGGATGTGGTCAGCACGACCACCGGAATCGGTGACAACTCGGGGTCGGCCTTGATCTTCTCCAATACCTGTCTGCCGTCGTATCTCGGGAGATTCAGATCGAGCAGGATCAGGTCGGGTGTCGGCGCATCGGCGTAGTCGCCGTTACGGTAGAGAAAGTCGAGGGCCTCCTCACCGTCTCTTACCACATGCAGGGTATTGCCGATTTTGTTGTCCTCGAACGCCTCTCTCGTCATCAATTCGTCGCCGGGGTCGTCTTCGACGAGCAGAATATCGATGGGCTGGCCGGGATCGGTCACGCGATAGCCTCTTTCCGGGCGTCGGATGTGGTGGTGGATTCGTCGAGGGCGGGCAGGGTGAAACACAGGCGGGTGCCGTCGTGATAATCGGTGTCGATCCAGATCCGGCCGCCGTGGAATTCCACGATCTTCTTGCACACGGCCAGCCCGATACCGGTTCCGCTGTAGGCGTCGCGGGAGTGCAGGCGCTGGAAGATGACGAACACCTTGTCCGCGAATTCGGCGTCGACGCCGATGCCGTTGTCGGAGACGCTGAACTGCCAACCCGAGCCGTTGTCCTCCGGTGTGCAGGTGATCCGGATCAGCGGCGTGGATCCCGGGGTGCGGAACTTGATCGCGTTGCCGATGATGTTCTGCCACAGCATGACCAGGAGCGTCGGTTCGCCCTCGACTCGTGGCAGCTGCTCCGGTCGCTCGACCACCGCGCCGGTCTCCTCGATGCTCGACGACAGCGCCGTGAGCCCGGCGTCGAGACTGTGGTCGAGCTCGACGGGCTCGGTGCCGTCGGATACGCGCCCGACTCGCGAGAAGGTGAGCAAATCGTTGATGAGCACCTGCATGCGCTTGGCGCCGTCGACTGCGAAGTCGATGTACTGCTTGCCGCGTTCGTCGAGCTGGTCGCCGTAGCGTTTGTCGAGCAGCTGGCAGAACGAGGCGACCTTGCGCAGCGGCTCCTGCAGGTCGTGGGAGGCGACGTAGGCGAACTGCTCGAGTTCGGTGTTGGAACGCCGCAGTTCCTCCGCCTGGTCGGCCAGTTCCTGTTTCTGCTGGTGCAGCACCGATTCCTGCACCCGCGAGGAGGCGAGTTCGGCGACGATATGGTCGCGCATGTTCTCCACGGCGGCGCAGACGAGCGCGATGTCGGAGGGGCCGACGGGATCGATGCGGGAGTCGAATTCGCCTGCCGCGACGCGCCGGGAGGACTCCGTGAGATAGCCGAGCGGCCGGACGACGAGGCGACGCACCAGGACGGTGAGCGCCGCTCCCGTCACCAGGAAGGCGACCACGATGCCTGAAAGCACCAGGTTGCGAGTGGTGCGGGCGGAGTCGAGCCGGCTGTTGTCGCGGTCGACGGCGGCGGTGAGATTGTCGTTCTGGGTGGCGAACCGTGATTGCAACTCGCCGAAATAGGTGATGCCCATATCTGTTCGGTTCGCTGCGCCGCCCTGGGCGATCACCGGCTCGGCATACTCGGTGCGCCACAGGTCGGCGGCGGTCAGCAGTGCGGACAGGTCGGCCTGGAGTTCGGGACGGCCCTCGATCAACTGCTCG
Source organism: Nocardia sp. GTS18 (assembly GCF_013839555.1). Classification (NCBI taxonomy): domain Bacteria; kingdom Bacillati; phylum Actinomycetota; class Actinomycetes; order Mycobacteriales; family Nocardiaceae; genus Nocardia; species Nocardia sp. GTS18. Next base: position 13,835 of record NZ_JACBIU010000005.1, read on the forward strand.
AGCCGTTCGACGGCTTTCGCCTCGTCCTGCCTGGCGCTGGTGTATTGCGAGACGAACAGGGGATCACGGGTGAGCACGTAACCCCGGATGCCCGCCTCTTCGTTCACCAGCGCCCCCTGCAGGCGCGCGGCCTCGGCGGCGGCCGGAAGCGTTTGGGCCACCAGCCGGTCGGTGACCCGGTTGGTGTGGGCGATGACCTGGGCGCCCGCCACGGCTCCGACGATCACGGCGACGATCATCGAGGCGAAGACGAGCTGGAACCAGCCCTGAGCCGTCATCCGGCTGATCAACCGTTTCCGGTCGGGGGCTGTGGTCGTCACTGCGCAAGCCTTTCGTTGTCGAGCCATCGCACATAGAGGATGGCCACGTCGTCGTCCAGGCCGCCCGCTGCGGCGGCCTGGTCTTCTACTCGTTCGATCAGCGCGTCGACGAACTCGTCCGGGTGTGCGGTGGGCAGGGTGTTGGCGAGCGCGAGCAGGCCGTCCTCGCCCAGTCGCCTGCTGCCGTCGCCGACGTGGCCTTCGAACAGTCCGTCGGTGAACAACATCAGCCCGGCGTTCTCGGCAAGACTCAGCTCGTGCACGGGCCACTGCCCGTGGCCCGGGACGAATCCGAGCGCCGGGCCACCGTCGACCTCCAACCAGCGCGAGACGCCGGCCGCGCGCCGCAGCATTCCCGGATGGCCCGCTCGGCGGACCTGAACCAGCCTGGTCACCGGGTCGAGCCGTAACACGGTCGCCGTCGCGAAGGTCTGCTCGTCGCGGCGTTCGGCCACGAGCAGTTCCTCGAGCAAAGAGAGCTGACGGGCGCCGGTGACGCCGCTGAGAACCAGTGTGCGCCAGGCCAGTCGGAGCGCGACACCCGTTGCGGCGGCGTCGGGGCCGTGACCCGCGACATCACCGATCACCACGTGCACCACGCCGTCGGCGTCCTGCACCGCGTCGTAGAAGTCACCGCCGAGCAGGGAGTGGTCGGCGCCGGGTCGGTACCGGGCGAGCACCTCGACGGCGCGGTCGGCACCGAGCAGGGGAGTGGGCAGCAGACCGCGTTCCAGACGAGCGTTCTCCTGCGCCCGCATCTGGCTGGCCCGCAGGGCGGCGGTCGTGCGCTCGGCGTGCTTACGCTGGATGGCGTAACGCACCGCGCGACCGAACAATTCGGGCTCCACCCGGCCCTTCACGAGGTAGTCCTGCGCTCCTGCGGCCAGGGCGTTGAGCCCGGTCTGCTCCTCGTCGAGCCCGGTCATCACCACGACGGCGATCTGGTCGTCGATCTGGTGCAGTCGCGCCAGTGCCTCGAGCCCGTTGGCGTCGGGCAGGTGCAGATCGAGCAGGACGCAGTCGGGGGTGTCGGTGCGCAGCCGTTCGCCCGCCTCGGCCAGGGTGCGCACCCACTCCAGGCGCGGTCCGGCGCCGAGATCGGCCACCAGTTCCTCTACCAGCAGCGCGTCACCCGGGTCGTCCTCGACGAGCAGGATGCGGGCTGCCGGGCCCGGCAGGGCTGCGGCCTCGGTGACCAGGAGATCGGCGGCGGTTGTGTCACTGCGCGGCACGACGACCCGTGGGAATGCCGGTCCTGACACTCGCACGGTTTCGGCGAGTGGGTCTTCTCCCGCAGGTGGACAGCCGAAATCCAGCGGTGTGCACGAATGTCTCCGATCCCGAGCGCCCGCAGCGCAAACTGGCTCCTTCAGCCGCTGGCTGGACCGAAAGAGCTCTGCGATCTTATCCGATCACCGGACCGCTCGACGCCCACCTGATTCGGGGTGCCCGGCCGCTCGGTGAATCACCAGGTCGGCGCCGCCTCGCGAAGGCGGGTGCGGACGAGGGCGACGTGGGGGCGTTCGGTGCGGGTGGAACGGCCGACCAGGTAGGCGGTGTTGATCGGCGGGTCTTCCGGATCGAGAAGCGCGACAACGGTTCCAGCGGCCAAGGCGGACGCGCACAGATAGCGTGGCAACACGCTCACGCCGCCGCCTGCTGTCACCACGGCGAGGACCGCGCGCAGGTCGGGAACGACGACGGCGGGGCGGCGTTCGAGGCGGCGCCCGAAGACGTGGCGCCAATAGCGGCGCAGGATCGGCAGATCGGGGGCATAGCTCACCAGGGGGACGTGGGCGAGTGCGGTGGCGTCGCCGCGTTCGAGGCGTCCGGTGTCGATGCGAGCGGCGGTGGCCGGGTTCGCGACGAGGACGAATTCCTCGTCGGCCAGGGGTTCGGCGACGACGGCCCGGCCACGCGGCCGGATGGCGGAGATGACCAGATCCAGAGCGCCGGTGCGTAATTCGGCGAGCAGGTCGTCGGCGAGGCCGGTTACCACCTGCAATCGCACGCCCTCGGTGATCAGCGGTGCCAGGGCGGGCAGGGCAAGGGTGGCCAGGATCTCGGCGGGCCCGCCGAGCAGCACGGGTGGTTCGGGCGGCGGGTGACCAGTGGTGGTGCCGGTGACCTCGGCGAGGGCGTCGAGCGGGTCCGCGATCCGGGCGGCCAGTTCGTGGGCGGCGGCCGTCGGGGAGACTCCACGCGGTAGGCGGTCGAAAAGTGGTCGGCCCACGGCTTTTTCAAGTGATTGCAGCTGGCTGGTGACGGTGGGCTGGGACAGGCCGACCTGGGTGGCGCCCGCGGTGAGCGAGCCGGAGCGGTAGACGGCCAGGAAGGTTCGCAACTGAACCAGGTCGAGACTGCCATCACCGTGCCGATGCTTCATTAGTCCAGTGTATCGATTGACGAATAGCGCCTGGTCAGGGCGCGGCTGGAAGAAAATCGCGGACGAGCGACACGACCGGATCGGGTGGGAGCAGATCTTCGATGTTGGCGAGGACCGTCTCCACCGGCAGGGTGCGGTCGGTGTTGTGGGTGGGGTTCTCGATTTCGGCGGTGGCCTCGGCGATGCCCTGCTCGATGGCGGCGGGGAGATCGGTGGCCAGCGTCGCGGTCTTCTGCGGGTTGAGCGGCTGGTCGAACCGCAACGGGGTCGGCGCGGAGTAGTCGGTGCGGTCGTATCCGGTTTCGACGAGTACGCGCAGGGCGGGCTCGGTCAGTGCGGCGGCCGGTTCGGTGAGATCGGCGCGGTTCGTATGCTTGCCGATGGCGCGCAGCGGATACAGCAGCGGTAGTGCGCCCTGAGGGTTCGGAATGGTGACATATGTTGTGTCACCGTGGTTTTGGCAGTGCTGTGGAAGCTCGTCGCAGTTCTGTTGCGCGATGAACTCGGACCGGTCCGGGTATCCGTAGATCGCGGCGCCCGCCTTCGGCGCACCTCCCGCGCCGTTGCCCTTGGGCTGCAGGTAGGACGGGTGGATGAGCAGTGTGCCGAGCAGCGCGTTGGCATCGGCGAGCACATTGAGCGGGTAGGCCGGGAAATCGGAGATGCCGTCGTACTGCATGGCGATGTCGGTGGTCGTGATGCCGGTGTCGGTGGGTGTGGGTGGCCCGAAGGTGATGTCGGCGACCGGTATCCCACCGAACAGGACCGGGCGTTCGATGATTCCGCCGTTGGGCCGGTTCGGATTCGCGATCAGCACGAACGACAACCGCGCTTTGTCCTCGGGCGAGAGCCCGGCCAACGCTGCCTTCTCCGCGCCGGCGACCGTGGAACCCTGCGAGTAGCCGAACACGGTCACGGTACCCGGCGCGCCGAGCTGCCGGCGGGTGAGCTGATCGAGCGTGGCGACCCCACCCGCGACCGAGGTGTCCCATTTCGCGGACGACGCCCTCGGCCCCTTGGACGAGATCACCGGCCACAGCGAGGCGTCGTAGGGAACCGGAACGAAATCGACACCCGGGCAGGCGTTGTCGGTGCAGCCCTGCGCCCCGGGGTCGATGAAGTTCTGGTAGGCGTTGCTCTCGAAATCGTGTGCCACAGACGGGTCGCTGGTCCCCGTGCCCGGCACGATCAGCGCCGACGTCGCCGCCAAAGCCACCGCACACAGACTCTGCACCTCGAGCCAGCCGACGCCGAGCGCCGTCACGAATGCCGCGGAAGCACCGACCCGTGCCGCCGAACGCTTCCGATGCCGACCACGCTTCTTCGGCAGATCAGCAAATCTCGCATTCGGCCACATGAACTACCCCTTCGGTATCAGGGAGAAACCTCGGCAACCGCTGAGCAATTGTGGCAGCCGGGGCCACCGGGGTACAAGCATGTGTCCGGATTGTCTGGACTACCGCTGCGGTTCGGGGTGGTCGGTGGGCGTGTGGATGATGTCGACGTACTTCGACTTGTCGTTCTGGTCCGGGTAGGTGCGGTAGGTGAACATCGAATCGGTCAGTTCGGTGATCTCGGAGTCGCGTTCGAACATCACCGTGCCGTCGTCGTTCTTCGCGACGATATGGCGGGTCTTGCCGTCGGCGGAGACGGTCCAGTCACCGTGCATCTTCGGCTTGTCGTCGAGGGTGTACATCTCGAACGTCCCGTCGGCGTCGAAGTAGGCGAAGCCGACGTAGTTCTGGACATTCGCGTCGGTGAGCGGCAGTTCGTCGCCGTCCTGGTCGACGGCGTCGGTGGTCTCCCACGGGTGCGCGGACAGGATCTGCGACGGTGTCTGCGCCGAGTTCGCGGTGGTGGTGGCCGCCGTGGTCGACATCGCCGAGGTGGTCTCGGCCGAGGTGGTGGCGGCGGTGTCGGAACTGTCGTCGGAGCAGCCCGCGAGGGGCACGGCGATCAGGGCGGCGGTGGCGGCGATCTGGGAGATCTTCACGGGTAACCTTTCCGCTGATGGCTCATATCGCGTCGGTCGACGTAGCGTCGAGCGTAGCCATCGTGGGTGGTCAGGGGCGTGAACTCGACCGGCGAGCCTGTCCACCGGGGCCGGAGCAGGACGGCTCGCCGATGTATCGGATGCTCGGCAAAGGAGGCTCCACGTGATCACCTCGATCCGCATGGCTGTGCTGGCGCTCGCCGGTACGGCGGTGCTGTCCACCGCGTGCTCGACCGACTCGCCCACCGAGTCCGGGGCGCCGTCGACCTCGCAGACGATCACCACACCGGCTGCCCCGGGCACGACCGGCGCGCCGACGTCGGCACCGTCGGATCCCGCGCTCGCCGGACCGCTGCACGAGGCCGCGGCCGCCGATGACGGGGTTCGCGTGCGCGAACTGCTCGATCGCGGCGCACCCCTGGAAGCGCGCGACGACCAGGGCCGCACGCCGCTGGTGACGGCCGTGAAGAACCAGGCCACCGCCGCGGCACGAGTCCTGATCGACGCGGGTGCCGACGTCGACGCCAAGGACGACATGCAGGATTCGGCCTACCTGTACGCGGGTGCCGAAGGCTACGACGAGATCCTGACGATGACGCTCGCACACGGCGCCGACGTGCGCAGCCTGAACCGATACGGCGGCACCGCGCTGATCCCGGCCGCCGAGCACGGATTCGTCTCGACCGTGCGGATCCTGATCGAGGCGGGGGTCGACGTCGACCACGTGAACACGCCCCGCTGGACGGCCCTGCAGGAAGCCGTGATCTACGGCGACGGCTCCCAGAAATACCAGGACACGGTCACCGCTCTTCTCGATGCGGGGGCCGACCCGAACATCCGCGACGCCGAGGGCCGCACGGTGCTCGAGAACGCGGAGCGGCTCGGCCAGACCGCCATCGTCGAGATCCTGCGCAACCATTCCTGACCTGGCGCACCAGGTAGCACTTTCCACCACGAGAAGGGGCTCACGTTGTCGACTCACACTTTCGCCACCGCCGCGGCGGTCGGAGTTCTCACCGTCCTGCTGACAGGCGGTGCGGCCGGCGCCGATCCTGTCCAACCCGTTCAGCCCCCGGTCGTGTCCGCCCAGGACGAGGGGACCGTCGTCGAGGAGGAGAAGGACCCCGGCGGTAAAGGTGAGGGCAAGGGGAAAGGTAAGGGTAAAGGCAAAGGCAAGGGAAAAGGTAAGGGCGGCAAGGGAACCGAGTAAGGTCAGGGCGCGTCGAGCACGCTGACCGGAACCCCGTAGGGCAGAAATCGCACGCGACGATGCTCATCGGTGTTGTCGCGATGCGCCCGCAAAGCCTCGAGCTCACTCGGGAACACCTGATCCACCCGCGCCTGGCCGTCCTCGTCGATGGTGTAGATCGCCCACACCCCGCCTCCGGTGTCCCCGGCGGTCTCGGGCTCGGATGTCTGCTGGGGCCCGGTGAACTGCCCGAACAGCGAATTCAGCACCGACTGATCCAGAAATCCTCCCGCCTTCCCGATCAATCCGCGGATCTCATCGCTCGCCCCACGCAGCACCCGTTCGAAATCGTCGGCATCGAATGGTCTGTCATCCGCCATAACCAGTCCTCCTCGACAGCATCGGCGCGTTTGTCCCAAGTGTCCTCGCCTAACGCGCCACGCGCCATGAACCCCGTCGGCGGCCACTGTCTCGATAGGCTCTGCGCATGCTGACTGCGCTGCTCTACGGGCTGGGGACCGTGGTTCCGCTGATGATCGGGGTGGCGATCGGGGTGCGGTGGACGCTGCCTCGGCCGGTGCTGGCGACCCTGATGGCGTTCGGGGCGGGAACGATGATCGCGGCGGTGTCGGAGGAGTTGTTCGCGCCCGCGTTCCGGCGCGACGGGGCGGTGATCGCGGGAATCGCGCTGTTCGCGGGCGCCGGGATGTATGTGGTCGCCGACCATCTGATCGAGAACAAGCTGGGCGGGGCCGCGATCGGGTGGGCGCTGTTGCTCGGCACGGTGCTCGACGGAATTCCCGAGAACATGGCGCTCGGTGTGTCGTTGGTCGGGGGTGGGGGACTGGTGCTGTTGGTCGCCATCGCGGTGGGCAACGTGCCCGAAGCGGTGAGCGCGGTCGCGTTCCTGCGTGACCAGCACGGATTCTCACCGGGCCGCACGTTCGGTCTGTGGGCGGTCACCTCGGCCGTCCTCGTCGGGGTCACCGTGCTCGGCAACGCGCTGGCCGACACCATCTCCGGCACCGCCATCAGCGCGGTGCAGGCGTTCGCGGGCGGTGCGACGATCGCGATGCTCGCCGATTCCCTTGTGCCGGAGGCCTATCGGGAGGGCGGCTGGTGGGTCGGAATGGCGACGGCGGCCGGATTCTTCGTCGCCTTCGCCATCGGATGACAGCTCACTCCCGCACAACGGTGGCCGGGTCGAGGTCGATGCGCCGCAACAGCTGAGCGTTCAGCGCGACCACGATCGTGGACGCCGACATGAGCAGCGCCCCGACCTCCATCGGCATGGTGATGCCCCACGGCGCGAGCACACCGGCGGCCAGCGGTACGGCGATGATGTTGTACCCCGCCGCCCACACCAGATTCTGGATCATCTTGCGGTAGGTGGCCTGCGACAGCTCGATCACCGAGACCACCGCGCGCGGGTCGTCGGAGGCCAGGACCACACCCGCGGAGGCGATGGCCACGTCGGTGCCCGCGCCGATCGCGATACCGACATCGGCCTGCGCGAGGGCGGGCGCGTCGTTGACACCGTCACCGACCATGGCCACGGTGTGGCCGGTCTCCTGCAGCGAACGCACCTTGTCGCCCTTGTCCTTCGGCAGGACCCCGGCGAACACCTGGTCGATATCGAGCTGCTCGGCGACAGCGCGCGCCACCGGTTCGGCATCACCGGTGATCATGGCGACGTGGATGCCCCGGCGATGCAGCGCCTGGATCGCCTGCGCGGATTCGGGGCGCACCTCGTCGGCCAGGGCGAGCGCACCGATCAGCTCGCCGTCGCGCAGTACGTGCAGCACCGTTGACCCCTGCGCGGACCAGCGGGCGGTGGTCTCGGCGGGCTCGAGGTGGTGGCGGTGCAGCAGGGCGGGACCGCCGACCTCGATCGTCGAACCGTCGACCGTCGCACGCACACCCACACCGTTGTGGGCGGTGAACTCCGTAGCGGTTGGCACGTGGATGCCGCGTTCGGTCGCGGTGTCGACGATGGCGCGTCCGAGTGGATGCTCACTCTCGGATTCGGCGGCCGCGGCCAGGGCGAGAACTTCGTCGTCCGCGAGACCCGATCGGGTGGCGGTGGTACCGACGACGGCAGGCGCGCCACGCGTGAGGGTGCCGGTCTTGTCGAACAGGATCGCATCGACGGTGCGCATCGCTTCGAGCGCACGGCGATCGGTGATGAGCACGCCGGCTTTCGCGGCGCGTTCGGTGGCGATCGACACCACGAGCGGAATCGCCAGGCCGAGGGCGTGCGGGCACGCGATGACCAGCACGGTGATGGTCCGGGTGACGGCATCCTCGGGCCGGCCGAGGGCGAGCCAGACGACGGCCGTGATCGCGGCAGACCCGGCGGCGAACCAGAACAGCCAGCCCGCCGCCCGGTCGGCGAGTACCTGGGCGCGTGAGGAGGAATTCTGGGCTTCGGCGACCAGCCGCTGGATGCCGGCGAGGGCGGTATCGGCGCCGACGGCGGTGACACGTACCCGCAGTGCCGAATCGGTGGTGACCGTACCCGCGACGACCTTGTCGCCCGGTGCACGGCGCACGGGCCGGGATTCGCCGGTGATCATGGACTCGTCGACATCGGCGCTGCCCGACTCGACGAGCCCGTCGGCGGGCACCCGGCTGCCCGGTCGCACGACGACGCGGTCACCGGTGCGCAGTTCATCGACCCGGACGGTGTCGGTCGACCCGTCGTCGGCGACGCGTTCGGCCTCGTCGGGCAGCAGTGCCGCCAGCGATTCCAGCGCGCTCGAGGCCTGACCGAGCGAGCGCATCTCGATCCAGTGACCGAGCAGCATGATCACGATCAGCAGCGCCAGTTCCCACCAGTAGTCGAGCTCGTGATGCAGCACGCCGAGCGTCGAACCCCAGGACGCGAGGAAGGCCACGGTGATGGCCAGCGAGATCAGCAGCATCATGGCGGGTTTGCGTGCCCGGATCTCGTCGACGGCGCCGGTGAGGAACGGCCGACCGCCCCAGAAATACATGACGGTGCCGAGCACCGGCGACACCCACCGCAACCCCCTCGGCACGGTGTAACCGACGAGTTCGGCGAACATCATGTCGGCGGCGACCACCGGCACGGCCAAGGCCAGCATCACCCAGAACAACCGCCGGAACATGGCCACGTGGTCGCCGTGATGATGCCCCGAAGACATGTCGTGGTGCTCGTCGTGGATCGTGTCCGAACCGCTGCCCATCTGGTGGTCGTCGGCCATGACGCCGACGCTACCCCCGAGTGTCGCGGGGGCCGCACAGGAAAACGCCCCCGACCTGACTCAGGCCGGAGGCGTCGAGCGCGGATCGGCTAGTGACCGCGTTGATCGGTGAGATTCAGGCCTTCCTTGGACTTCACGCGTCGGTGTTCCAGCAGCAACCAGGCGACACCGGCGACGGCCAGCGTCGCGGCGGCCACGGCGGCGATGGCACCCCAGCCCGCGAAGCCGTAGCCGGCGGCCGTCAGGCACAGGCCGAGAGCGATAACGGCCATCGCGCACAGGATGATGCCGGGGAAGTTGTACCCGTCCTCCAGGCCTTCACCGGCGTGGCTGCGGGTGGTTCGGGCGTGGTCGGGGAATTCGCGCCCGGTGCGGCGCGACATGGGGGAACGTTGGTGGGCGGGGTACGCCATGGTCGATCCTTCCCTCCGATGGACTGCGTGTGGACGGCAATACCCACTGTGTCGCGGTCCAATCGGGCCGGACGAACAGGCGCCCGCGCCGTAGCATGGGCGACCACTGCCCACACGGGTGCGGCGAAGGGATTGAGCGTGCGCACGATGCTGACCTTGCTGATCGTGGCGGCTATCGCGCTGGTCGTCGGCGACCGGGTGGCGCTCGCGTTGGCACAGAACGCGATCGGACGCCAGATCGCCGCCGAATATCAGCTCACGCGACAGCCCGATGTCGACATCCCTGGCTTCCCGTTCCTCACCCAGGCGCTCGACGGCCGGTACCCGATCATCGACATCGCGGTAGGCGACTGGACGGGCAACGACATCACCGTGCGCGACCTCGATGTCACCCTGCGTGATGTGTCCGCACCGCTGGGTGATGTGCTCGGCAACCGGACCTCGAACCTGGTGGCGTCCACGGCGACGGCGACGGCTGTCGTCCCCTACGACGTCGTGCGAGGGTTCGCTCCCGACGATGTGGACTCCATCGAATTCGGATCGGACGGTTTGAGCGCGGCAGGCCGGTTCCCGGTGGCCGGGATCATGGTGCCCGCCACGGTCATCGTCACCGTCGCACCGACCACCGACGGCATCGAGGTGACGCCCGTGTCCGTGCGCCACGCGGCCGGGGGTCCGACGATTTCCCTGGGGCTGATCCAGCGGAGCCTGACCTTCGTCGTTCCCTTGCACAGCCTGCCGCTCGGGGCACGCATCACCGCGATCACCCCGGCCGCCGACGGTCTGCACGTCACCGCGGCGGCCGAGAATGTGCGTCTCGCCGACGGCTAGGTCAGGATCTCGACATAGCCGTCGGCGCCGTTCACCCGGATGCGCTGCCCGTCGCGGATGAGGTCGGTCGCGTGTTCCACACCGACAACGGCGGGCAGCCCGTACTCGCGGGCGATGACCGCGCCGTGGGTCATCAGGCCGCCCACTTCGGTGACCAGACCGGCGATGCCGACGAACAGCGGTGTCCAGCTGGGGTCGGTGTAGGCGGTGACGAGAATGTCGCCCGCTTCCAGATCGGCCTGACCGATGTCGAGGACCACCCGGGCCCGACCTTCGATCGTTCCCGCCGAGACCGCCATGCCCGGCAGGGCGCCCTCGGGCAGGTCTTCGCGTCGATAGGCGCCGGTCACCGCCTCGCCGTCGGACGTGAGAACCCTTGGCGCACTGAGTGTCCGGAAGGTATCGAACGCGTCTCTGCGCTGGGCGACGAGGTCCTGGTCCGCATGCTGGACGCGCACCACCTCGCGCAATTCGTCGAACCGCAGGAAGTAGATGTCGTCGGGTGCCTGGAGTACGCCGGCGGCCACGAGTCGCTCGGCCTCACGCAACAATGCCTGCTTGTACACGAAATAGCGGCTGACCATGCCGTACTTCGGGTACTCCCGGTAACCGGCGAAGGTGCGGACCCGGTCGATCATCCGCTCGGTTTCGGCGGCCTTGCTCTCCCCGTCCGACAGCGCACGCAACTCCCGCAGGATCCGTGCCCGCTGCGCTTCGGCGTCACGCAACCCGTCCTCGAAACGCTCTGTGCCCGCGCCGGTTCCGAAGTTGCGGACATTGCCGAGGATGGTCGGCACGAGAGTGGTCGGGTCCTCGCTCCACCGTGTCCGGGTGATGTCGATTTCGCCGACGCACCGCATGCCGTATCTGTCGAGGAATGCGGTGATCGCGACCCGCGCCGCAGGCCCGCCCGAACGCTGCTCGAGTTCACCGAGGAAATCGTTCGTGCCGTTCTCCTCGACCGCCCGCAGATACTCGATCACCTGCGGGTGCGGGCGGATGGCATCGGCGACATCGAGCAATGCCAACCCCATTTCCGAGGTCACATTGCCCGGCACCGACTGAGTGAGCGCATCGGCGGCGTTCTTCTCGCCGAGCCATTCGCCCAGGCGGTCGTTGAGCCATTCGGTCGCCTCCATGGCGGCCGTGATGATCTGCAACCCACGCGGGGAGAACAACACTCGCCGCAATTCCGCGATGTCGGCGTGGATGAAATCGAGCAGGGCCGACCCGGACAGGGGAGCGATCTCGCGTTTCAGCACAGCGAGCGAGGCCTCGCAGTCGGCGACCAGTTCGTCGACCATCGCCGAGTCGGTGTCGATCGGGGCGGGTGCGGGTGGCATCGCCACCGAATCAGTCTGCGGCACAACCGGAACGAAGCCACGCTCGAGGACAGTGCGCAGTGCGTCGCCCATCAGCGGATCGGACTTCCCGAGCGCCTCGGCCAACGCGGGACCGCCCGTCGGCGAGGCCAATCGCTCGGTGACATCGACGAACAATCGCCCGCCCGCGTCCCGCATCGCCGCGTGACTGGTGAGCTGCCACAGCGAAATCCCGAGTGGTTTCATGGCGTCGGTCATCATCTGCTGATGACCCACCGACACATACACGCGGTGGGCGTCGTCGGCCGCCTCGGGAATCGGGAACAGGGTGGTGATCGGCCTGCTCTGCACGAGCCGGATCTCGTCGTCGAGACACCACTCGATGTCCTGCGGCGAGCCGAAATGCGCCTCGATGCGCCGGCCCAATTCGGCCAGTCCCAGCACCTCGGCATCCGAGAGGACGGGTTCGTTGCGGCGATCCTCGTCGATGTCGCGCACCTCGGTGCCGCCCGAGCCCACCGGTTCGACGGCGATCTTCTTGGTGGCGATGGTCTTGCTGATCTCCCCGTCGCGCACCTTGTACACGTCGGCGTTCACCAGACCCGACACCAGTGCTTCACCGAGACCGAAACCGGCGTCGATGGAGACAACGGTCCGATCCGAGGTCACCGGGTCGGCCGTCATCAGAATGCCCGACGCACGCGGAAAGACCATCCGCTGCACCACGACCGCCATCCGGATCATGCTGCTGTCGAACCCGTTTCGCAGGCGGTAGGTCACCGCCCGGTCGGTGAACAGCGACGCCCAGCACCGGCGCACATGATCGAGCACCTCCGCCGCGCCGATCACATTCAGGTATGTGTCCTGCTGGCCGGCGAACGACGCGGTCGGCAGATCCTCGGCCGTGGCGCTGGAACGCACCGCGTACGCGGCGTCGGTGCCGAGCCGGGCATGCGCGGCGACGATCTCGGCCGCCACGTCCTCGGGCACCGGCAATTCCTCGATATCCCCGCGGATTGCCGCACTTGCCGCGGCGATGCCCGCCCGGTCGTCGGGCGAGAGGCCCGCCAGTTCGCCGATCCGTTCCCGGACTGCCGACGCGCCTGCCAGCGCCCGATCGAATGCCTCGGTCGTCACACAGAACCCGTCGGGCACCCGCACCCCCTCGATGCGCGCCAGCTCACCCAGGTTCGCACCCTTGCCCCCGACGATTCCCACCTGTGACCGGTCGATCTGCCCGAACTCGAGAACAACACCCATAACCCACTCCTCACCTGCGATTTCAGCAGTACGCGAGCGATTATGGACTACTTTCCGATGTCTCATGAACGGCCGCGATCGTGTATACAGTGAGAAGGGGAAGGGAAACACAGCGAACCGCCGCCGAGCCGGGCTCGACGACGGCCGGACGCTGATTCAGGCGGCGACTGCGCGGCGACGAGGTTCGAGCGCGGCCGCGACCAGATAACTGCCACCACCGGCCAGCGCCAGCACCCAGTACGGGCTCGCACCCGTCAGGAACAGCGCCGCCGAGGACGTCAACGCCAGCCACGCACCGAGGGCGTACTGCAGCACGTCACGGTAAGCGGCACCACCGGCGAGGTACAGCAGGCCGACCACCAGACCAGACCCCGTGGGCCACAGCAGCATTCGCAAGTTCTCGTCGGCCAGAGCCGAACTCAGTGCCGTGATGACGAAGAACAGTGCTCCGAAACCCACCAGCCACGACGCGGCCAGCAGATTGCCGACCACCGCCTCGGCCCCGGTGGCGCCGCGCTTGGCGCGCATCGTGACCACACTGGTCACCACCATCGCGATCAGCAGGCCACCGACCAGCAGTGCGCCCGGCACAACGGCGGGCAGTCGAACGAGCGGCGAATCACCGTGGGACACGGCGTAAGCGCCGTGCCCGAGCAGCCACGCGGCACCGAAACTGAGGTAGGACGGCCGGTTGTCGAGCAGAACACGCAGAGCGGACATCGCGATTTCTCCAGGATCGGTTGGGGGATTCAGGATTCGGTGTCGGCGACCAGGACGACTTTGCCGATGACGGTGCGAGATTCGGCGAGCCGCATCGCTCGCCCCGCCTCCGACAGCGGCACGCGCGCACCGATCTGTGCGCGCAGCACACCGCGCGCGGCGAGATCGAAAACGGCCGTCAGATCCTCGGCGATGCGGGCACGGAAACGCGGCAGATCGCGCTTACCCGCCCACAGATTGAAGAAATGCGCATTGCGCTTGTTGGGCAGCGCGTTCCACACCAGCAACCGGACCAGCAACCGCAGAACCGGAAGCCGCGAATTGCCCTCCTCGTCCTTGGTCGACGCGGTGCCAAAGGACACCAGGGTGCCCCCGGGCGCGAGCAGCGCGAACGAATCCGCGATGCCCGGGCCGCCGATGTGGTCGAACACCGCGTCCACGCCGCCGGGTGCCAGCGCCCGGACCTGCTGACCCACATCGCCGCGATAGTCCACCCAGTTGGCGCCGAGCGCACGAACCGCCTCGGCGTGACGCGCCGAAGACGTGCCGATGACCTGAATGCCCTCGGCGCGGGCCAGCTGCACCAGCGTCGAGCCGACGCCCCCGTTGGCGCCGTGCACCAGCACAGTCTGTCCGGTGTGCGCCTTCGCCATGCGGAACAACATCTGCCAGGCCGTGATGCCGTTGACGACAAAGGTTTCCGCCGCCTCGGCAGCGAGCCCGTCGGGCACCGCGACGAGATCGGCGGCGTCGAGCAGGGCGTGACTGCTCCACCCGCCGATCTTGGTCAGCGCCGCCACCCGCTTGCCGACCATGTCCGCGTCGACGCCGGCACCGACCGCGAGGACGGTGCCGACCAGGTCGTAGCCGGGAACGAAGGGGAAGGGCGGCTGGTCGTAGTACTTGCCGCGCCGCATCTGCTGCTCGGCGAACGAGACGCCGCTCGCCGCGACGGCGACCACGGCCTGGCCGGGACCGGGGGCGGGCAACGGACGCCGGGTCACGAGCAGTCCTTCGGGCTCCACCCGGTCGGGCAGGACGATTTCGGTGGCGATGACAGACATGGTTCTCCTAGTGTGTGACTGGTCAGTCACTCGATGGGTCGAAAAAATGCCCCGCAAGGGGGCATCGGTTGGTCAGCCGGCGTCCGGGTGCCGGATGCCCGCGGTGACGATCCTCGCCCACGGGCTGTCGTCGCCGTCGAGGCCGAGAGTGGTGATGAGGTGGCAGAGCTGGCCGAAGGCGATGAATCGCTGGACGTGTTCGTCCGCGGCGCCGGAGCGGTGTTTGGCGAGTTCGGTGATCCGGGCGAGCCCGGCGCGCATCGCCGCGCCGATCTCGGGCACCTCGGCCACCGATTGGGCGTGGACCTGCAGCATGAGCAGGCTCCGGTCGCTGATCAGCTGCGCATACGCGCCGCCCATGTCGTAGAGGATCTGCTCGGGGGTGTCGCCGGCGGACTGTGCCGCACCAGTCGACATGGCCGCCGCGATCCGGTCGAAGCACCGCTCGAGCGCGGCGACGAACAGGGCGACCTTGCCGGGGAACAGCTTGAATACATAGGCCGGTGAGATCTGTGCCGTCGCCGCGACCGTGCTGATCGGGGTGCCGTGGTAGCCGGTGCGGGCGAACTCGACGATCGCGGCATCGACCACGGCATCGCGGCGGATGTCGGATCGGGAGAGTGTTGCTCCGCTCTTGCTCATGTGAGTGACTGTACACTCACTCTTTCGCGAGCGTCAACTCGGAGAAATGTCGAGTTCTGGCCCGGCGCAGGGATTCCCGCGCCGGGCCGACTTGTCAGCTGCAGCAACTCGCGCCCGACGCCACCGCCTTCTGCTTGGCCTCGGTGCTGCAGCAGGCGCCTTCCGCCTCGGCCTCCGCTGCGGTGCCGCAGCATGCGTCGCCCTGCTCCACTTCGACGAGTTGCGGTGCGCTGCCGAAGGTTTCGCTGTCGGACAGCACGGTGTAGACCTCCCACCGCTCGGCGTCGGGCGCGCTCACCCACACCTTGTCCTGGGTGGCGAAGCAACAGGTCGTCGCGATCTGCTCCTCGGTGAACAACCCCGCCTGCGACAGGCGCGCGATCTCGCCGTGGACCTGCTCGGACGACTCGACCTCCACGCCGAGGTGGTTGAGGCTGCCGCCCTTGCCTGCGTTCTCGATCAGCACCAGCTTGAGCGGCGGGTCGGTGACGGCGAAATTGGCGTAGCCGGGCTTGCGCTTGGCCGGCTCGGTGGCGAACAGGGTCGAGTAGAAACGCACGGCCTGGTCGAGATCGTCGACATTGAGGGCCAGCTGAATTCGGGACATGATCGAACCTCCACTTGTGAGACATATGTCGAAGAACTTGCGAGCTCGAGTGTGCTCACCTTTTCGACATATGTCAATACCGAGCGTAGAGTCGTCGACATGCCCAAGGCGCTACCCGTGATCGATATGTCCGCTCCCGTCTGCTGCGCACCCGTGGCGGCGGCACCGGTCGACGATGCCGCCGCGCTGGAGGTGGCGTTGCGGCTCAAAGCCATCGCCGACCCGGTCCGGGTGAAACTGCTGTCATTGCTGCTCACCACTCCGGCAGGGGAGAGCAATGGTGGTGACCTGGCCGCTGCCGTCGAGCTCAGTGAGTCGACCGTCTCGCATCACCTCGGGCAGTTGCGCAAGGCCGGCCTCGTCGAATCCGAGCGGCGCGGGATGAACACCTTCCATCGGGCGCGCCGCGAGGCGCTGTCGGCACTGTGCACGGTGCTCGACCCCAACTGCTGCAGCTGAACCGGCGGCCCTGGGAATCGGTGGGCGAACGGCGGCTCGATCGTCGCGTTCGGTGTGAACCGTGCCAAAAGCGCGTGCCGTGCACCGATCGGCCCCAGTCTGCCCGCATACGCTCTCGGCCATCGACGACCGATGCGAAGGACGAACCGTGATCGAAATCCGCGCCCGCGTGGGCCTGGCACTTTCCGCCGCCGTACTGGCGGGCACCGTCACCGGCGTGGCCGCGCCCGCCGCCGCCCAGGCGGCGGGCTGTGTCGACGTCCACGTCGTCGCAGCCCGCGGAACCAACGAACCCGGTGGGGTGTGGAGCCGGTACAAACTGGGCACCGTGGTCGGCAACCCGGTGTACGCGGCCATCGACGACGCCCTGGCGCGATCGACGAACGCCTATCGGGTGCAGTACCCGGCGAGCCACGAACAGCCCGCGTCCGTGCAGGCGGGCAACCGCGACCTGGTCGATCATGTGGTCGAACGGGCGGCGGCCTGCCCGGATCAGAAGTTCGTGCTCGTCGGCTACTCCCAGGGCGCCAACGTGGTGGACAACTCGATCGGGATCAGCAGCGAGGGCGCCCGGGTCGGCGGGCCGATCGTGGCCACGCTGCCCGCCGAACTGGCGCCGAGGATCGCGGCGATCCTGTTGTTCGGCAACCCTATTCGCGGGGTGGGCCGTGCGGTCACCGGCGTGTACGCCGACCGCACCTACGACGTGTGCAACGACAACGACCCGGTGTGCGACCCACAGGGCACGGACTGGAACGTCCACCTGCAGTACAAGCGGTACGCCGGCGAGGCCGCGGCCTTCGTCGCCGCCCGGGTCTGACCCATCGATCGACGGCAGGCCCGCGGGGCCGCGTCACCCCTGGAGGTCCTGTTCATGTCGTCCCGATTGGGCACGGTCGTGCTCACCACCGCGCTCGCGCTGAGTCCCGCGGTGATCCAGCCACCGGCCGCGCACGCGCAGACGCGGTGCGTCGAGGCCGCGCCCGGTACCGCACCCGAACGGCGCGCGGCCGTCGAGGTCGGCATGGACGAGGCCGCGCTGGCCGCCGCGATCGACTTCGGCATCGGTGCGAAGGCCCACGCCATCCAGGTCTACCGGCACGGCTGCCTGGTGGCCGACCACGCGCCGACCGGCGACCTGCCGATGCCGCTGTTCAGTGCGAGCAAAGGGGTCACCGCCGTCGCGGTCGGCCGGGCGGTGACCCTCGGTCACTTCGGACTCGACGACCCCATCGGCCGGTTCTTCCCCACGGCCGACCCCGCGCACGCGCGGATCACCGTGCGCCAGGTCCTCACCCAGACCACCGGCCTGCACTTCTCCTGGCCCGCCGACGTCGCGTCGATCGCCACCAGCACCGTCGACCGAATCCTGGCCGCCCCGATCGACTACGAACCGGGCACCACCTTCCAGTACGCGCAGGCGGTGCTCGGCCTGCTCCCACGCATCATCGAGATCACCACCGGCATGGACTATCAGGACTTCGTGCAGCGAGAACTGATGGGCCCGTTGGGCATTCCCCGCGATCACTGGGTGTGGCTGCGCGATCGCGACGACACGACCGCCGTCGCCGGTGGTCTGGCCATGCGCCCCGCCGACCTGGCCCGAATCGCCCGGCTCGTTCTGCAACAGGGTGAATGGGCGGGCAACCGGCTGATCGACGCCGACTATCTGCGCCAGGCCGCCACGCCGACCGAGGCCAACGGCGGGTACGGCTTCCTGTTGTGGCTGAACGCGGGGGAGACCTTCCGCGGGGTGAACGTGCCGGTGCCCGCCCACTACAACCACCGCCTGTTCCCCGGTCTCCCGCACGACGCGATCGCCTTCTCCGGTGCCCTCGGCCAGTTGGCCGTGGTGATTCCCAGTCGTGACCTGGTGATCGTCCGGCTCGGCGTGCCCGCGACCATCGACCCGAACAATCTCACCGGATTCCTCACCGGCACAAGCAATCCCGACAACCGAATGCTGTTCCACCGGATCGTCGCCGCCATCGAGAACCAGCCGGAACCCCTCGACGACCCGAATATCGCGCCCGACCCGATCCAGCGGACCGGCGCGACACCGGAGGAACGCGCGCTGCTGCTCGACGCGCAGAACCTGTCGGCGATCCTGCTCGGCACCGGCGCCTACGCCGGCTGCACCATCGTCGTGTGTCAGGGCCGCACACTTCCGGCCGATATCTTCGGCCTGGCTTTGGACGTCGGCAACCAGCTCGCGGCCGCGGTGCCGGCAGCACGCTGACGCCACCGCGCGACTGTGCGTGGGGGATGATGGTCTGGTGAGTGCCGACAGCAGATCCGAGGTTCGTCCGAAGCGCCGCAACGGCCCTCGGCTGCCGCCGGACGAGCGTCGAACGCAGCTGCTCGACGCCGCGCTGCGGGTGGTCGGTAGCGAAGGTATCGCGAATCTGACCATGCAGGCCGTCGCCAAGGAAGCGGGCGTCGCCAAACCGGTGCTGTACGCGATGTTTCCGACGGCGCCGGAGCTGGTCGCCCACCTGCTGCACCGGGAGCACTCCCGGGGGATGGCGCAGGTTTTCGCGGCGATGCCGGGTGATCTGCGTGGCTCCGATCCCGACCGCGAGTATGTCGGGGCGGTGATGGCTTTTCTCGAATCGGTGGCCGCGGCGCCTACGCGCTGGCGCCTGATTCTCATGCACAGCGACGGGGCACCGGCCGATTACCGGGAACTGCTCGGTGCCGCCCGCGACAAATTGCTCGACCAATGTGTGGACCTGCTGAACGCCGGCTTCGCCGTGCGCGGCGGACCCCACGATGCCGATGTGGAACTGATCGCCCACGTCATGCTCGGTTTCACGGAGGTGCTGGGCAGGATGGTGCTGTCCGACCCACAACGTTTTCCGCCCGAACGGCTGCGCGCGACGGTCCGTTCCATGGTGCGGACATTGCCGCAGGAGCCCGGCGCGGACTCGCGGTGATGCCACGGATTTCTACCGCAGGTCGACGTCGGCGACGAGCAGTACCGGCCAGGCGATGACCTGGCCGAGGATCGAGAAGAATCGGTCGAGCCCGGACAGCTCGCCGAGGTGGTCTCGATGCGCGAGCAACCAGACCAGCCCGATCGCGACATAGGGAATGCCACCGGCGAGGGCCAGATACATCATCTGACGGATACTGAGTCGGCGTTCCATGAGTTTCGTGAACACGAGTGATCTCCTTCGTTCAGGCCATGTCGCCGAGGATCGGCTGCGATTCGATGAGCCCTTCCTCCGAGGGCGGTAGCCCCCTGCTCAACACGCGATCGCGTTGCTTCTGGCGCAGTGTGTGGTGGGCTCGGGCGGGGATGTCGTATCCGTACTTGCGCTGGGCTTGCCGTGGTGTGGTCGTCACGGGGTTCTTCGGCGGTATGCCGAGCAGCATCGGCGCGGCCACCGGTACCGTCGTCGGCGAGATCAGTTGCAGCAGAAGCAGTTCGAGCCGGGCGTTGAAACTGACCAGGGTCATCGCCGCGCTCAGCCAGGGCACAACGAGGGCGTCGAGGACCCGCCCGGTCGGCAAGCCCGCCATCTCGCGCATCCAGCGCGGCATCGTCGCCAGCGTGCCGCGGCGCAGGAAGGCCGCCACGACCTTGAACATCGGCCGCAGCAGCATCGGCATGGGCGGCAGCATCACCTCGGCGTCGAGCAGATGATTCATCGCTTTCTTCGCGATGTCGGATCCGATCAGCTGAGGGCGCATCCGGTCGAAATACTGGGCCACGCCCTCGCGGGTGCGGGGAATATCGGCCGGGTCGCAGGTCTGCAATTCCGCGGCACGGGCGCACTCGTGCCAATACTGCGATTCATCGGCCGCGCTGAGCCGGCCGGGGCCGAACTTCTCGTAGGCGATCAGGAGCGAATGCCACGCGGTCAGGTGGATCCACAGTTGCGAATCCGGATCGTTGGCGTCGTACTGTCGACCGGTCACCGGATCGATCCCGACGGCCTTGGAATGGATCTTGACCAGGATATCGGCGGCGCTGACCGTCGACCGACTGTCGGCGAACATCACCATGGCGAAATAGCGCAGCGTGCGATCATAACGAGTGCGCGGGCGGGTGTAGATCGCGCTTGTCGCGTCGACGGCCGCGATGAGACTCGGATCGAGTTCCTCGATGACGACCGCGCGTTGGAAACCGATCGTCAATCCGGTCGGATAACTCCACACCCGCCATGCGACGGAATCGGGTCCGAAGAAGCCGTAATCCTCGGCCGGTTCCACCTTCGGCAGTGAAATCCAGGTTCGTAACGAGGCCATGTGGCCCTCCTTCATCGAGTGAGCATCGGAGTACTGACTTCGCTGACCAACCAGCGGTCGGTGTCCTTGCGTAGCGACATGTTCACCGAGAGCTGGCCGGGAGCAGGTGTGCCTCGGGTGCCGAGGCTGGTGATGGTCTGATTGATGACGGCTACGGCCCGCGCCGTGGTCTCATCGGCGGATTCGATGGCACAGGTGACGCTGCCGACGGTGGAGACGACCTGACCCTGGACGAGAACCGCACGCAGATCCTTGCTGGTCGCGTCGAATTCGGTGCGCCAGTCGCCGGTGGCGCCCGCCAGCACCGCGGCGAAATAGGTGTCGAGGTCCTTGGCGTCGTAGCGGGCGAGGGTGGGGGCGTAGGCACAGGCGGCCTGCAGCGCGGCGTCCCGGGCCTGCTCGCGGGCGCGGATCCGGTGGTTGTCCACGGTGAGGAACGCCGCGACCGCGACGGCGCTGATCGTGGTGACCGCGGCTGCGGGAACCAGTATGCGGCGCAGGCGTTTTCGTCGGGACTCGGTCACCGGATCGTTGCTCTCCGGACTCGGATCGTCGGCGAGTGGGTTGTCGGGTTCGGTCGTCATGAAGGGTCCTCTGAGTGGGTAGGAGTCAGTTGGCGGGCAACGGGACGGACAACTCGTCGCCGGTGACTCCGGGTGGTTGGCCCGCGCCGTTGTCCGGACCGGCGGGGCGCGGCGCGTTGGCCGACCCGCGTATCTGCAGCTCGGGGTGGTCGGTGACGCAGTAGTTGTAGAGACGACCGCGTCCGTCGGAGATCTCGGCAGGGGAGACCGGGATGGTCTCGTACTCACAGGTGGGGCGCGGCCAGATGTCGGCCATGGTGTGAAAAGCGTTGTCGTGGGCGGGGATTCCCAGCGCGATCACCGCGGTGCGCAAAGCGGGGAACAATGCCGTCATGGCGGGTGTGCGCAGGCGGGCCGCGCGGGTGATGGCAACGAAATTGGTGACCAGGCTGGTCAGCGGGTCGCCGGTCTCGGTGAGAACACCGTCGAGGGTGGCGAGCCGACCCGGTCCCTGTTCGAGCAGTTCGCGCACTTCGTGGTCGGCGGCGTTCATCTGATCGAACAGCGCGCTCGAACCCCGAACCAAGGTGGTGAGGTCGGGCTGGGCATGTGCGGTGGTGTCGGCGATGACGCTCAGGTTGCGGATGAGTTCGGTGGTCTGGGGCAGCAGGCCGGCGAGCCCGGCCGTCGCCTGGCTCAGGCCGCTGATCACCCTGCGGAGGACCTCGGGGCCACCACGCAGCGCGCGATCGAGTTCGTCGACGATCGCGGTGAGCCGGCCCGGATTCATCCCGGCGACGAGGGCGCCGGTGTTGTCCAGGAACGAGTCGATCGTCACCGGCGTGCTCACCTGGTCGGCGGGCACGGTCGCGCCGTCGGCGAGGTAGGGCGCCTCGCCGGTGACAGGCCGGAAATCGAGGTACTGTTCGCCTGCGGCCGACAGACGACCCACCGTCACCGGCGTGCCGACGGGAATCCGTGTGGCACTGTCGATGTCGATCTCCGCGAGGATGCCCGACGCGTCGATGCGGATCGCGCGCACCGACCCGACCTCGACCCCGCGCACAGTGACGTTGCTGTGCGGGAGCAGCCCGCCGGAACTGTCGAGCCGGACGTGCACTGTGTAGGTGGTGTGCAACGGTCGCACGCCGACCACGTCGACGGCGATGTAGCTCGAGCCGATCACCAGCATGGCGACCATACCCATCATGGCCCCCGCGGTCTTGTGGCTGTGCGCCCAGCGGGCCGACCGGACGACAACAGCAGCGGCCCACCCGATCATCGGTGAACCCCTTGCAGGCGGCCGAGTACCCGCGCCAGCACCTGGGCGAGGCTGCCGACGAAGGCGGTGACGTCGGTGCCGTCGGGCAACCGGCTGCCCTCGGTGTCGGTGAGGGCGCCGATGTCGAGATACGAGATACGCGCCGCGACAGCGAGACTCGATCCGCGCATGGATGCCCGCGCCACCGGCGCCACCGCGTTGAGCCGGTCCAATGTGGTGGCCAGGTCGTCTCCCATTCGGGTGAAGCCGGTCATCAATTCCTGCACGCTGTCGAACAAGCTCAGGAACTGCGGGCCGGTGGTTGAGGTGAAGTCGCCGAGCGCGGTGGTCACCGTCGACACCTTTGTCGTGAGATCGGTGATGGCACGGTTGTTCTCGGCGATCACCCCGATCAGATCCGGGAAGGTGTCGGCGGCCTGACCGAGTTCGGCCTTGCGGGTCCGCAGGGTTGTGGTGAGCCCGTCGAGCCCGTGCAGAACCGCATCGATCTGCCCGGTGCGTCGATTCAGCGCGGTGAGCGTGGCGGTGAGTTCGGTGAGCAGATGCGACAGCTGGGGACCACGTCCGCCGACGATGGCATTCAGCTCGGAGGTGATGCGCGCGACCTGATTCATCGCGCCGCCGTCGAGCAGCATCGCCATCGCGCTCATCAGCTCCTCCACCGAGGCACCCGCCGAGGTGTGCTCGCGGTCGATGACGTCACCGTCGGTGAGGAGCGGGGCATCGGGGCGATGCTGGGGCAACACGATGGCGACGTGGATGTCGCCCAGGGGAGTCGGTTGCCGCAGTTCCGCGCGGGTGCCCTGCGGAAGCGCGATGTCGCGGCGAACTTCGAGTTCGACCTCGGCGAGGAAGTTCGTCGTCGCGATCCGGGTCACCACCCCGATGTCGTTGCCGCTGGACTTGACTCGCGCTCGCTCGGGCAAGTTGAGCGCGTCGTCGAACACCGCGTGCAAGCGGTAGGAAGGTCCGTCGACGCCGGGGCGGGGCAGCGGCACGTTGTCGACGGTGACCGCGCACGAGGAAACGCCGATCGCGGTGAGCGCGGCGACGGTGAGGCGGGCGGTCCGGCTCATCCGGTGAGCCCGAGCAGTGCGGCGGTCAGACCGAAGTCCGGGCCGAAATCCATGAGTTTGCCGGTCCGGCAGCCGTCGGAGCGCAGGGCCAACCGCGCGCACAGCAGCGAGAGAGCTTCGTTGTCGAGCAATGACTTGTCGGTGAGCAGGTGCAGCCGCAGGGCCCGCTGGCCGGGGTCGACCGCGCGGGCGAAATTGTCGGCCATCAGGGGCGTCACGTCGATGATCTCGGTGAGTCCACGGGCGTTCTCCCGCATCTGACCGGTGATGGCGACCAACCGGTTCACCGCGTCGGTGAGTGGGGTGCGGTTGTCGGCCAGGACGGTGGAGGTGTTGGCGATGAAATCGTTCACCTGGGTGAGGACCGCCGCCAAACCTGGAGCCTGTTCGGAGAGCAGGGTGACGAGTTCGGTGAGCCGCCCGCTGAAATCGCGCACGGTCTGGTCGTTTCCGGCGATCATCGTGGTGAGGTCGTTGAGTTCGACGATGGTGCGCGAGATCTGGTCGCGGTTGGCCAGCGTCACGTCGAATGTCGTCGCCAGCGCGTCGAGGGTCTCGCGGATTCGATCGCCGTTGCCGTCGAGCATCGGGAACAACACCCGGCTGGCCATCGGGCCGTTCGTGTTGTCGCCCTTCAACGCTTGGCCGAGCTGTTCGAAGTTGCGCAGGATACGGTCGAGTTCGACCGGGGTCCTCGTCCTGGAAAGGGGAATGTGGGCGCCGTCGGCCAGGGTCGGTCCGTCGCCGGTGTGGGCCGGGGTCAACTCGACGTGGCGGTTGGTGATGAGCTGCGGGGAGATCAGCGCCGCCGTGACGTCGGCGGGCAGTTCGGTTCCCGGCTCGATGGTCATCGCGACCTCGACGAACGCGCCTCTGGGTGTGATGGCGTCGACCCGTCCGATCGGGACACCGAGCGCCGCGACGTCGTTGCCGACGAAAAGGCCTGCGGCGCCTTCGAAATCGGCCGTGAGGTGAACGGCACCTGGGCGTAGCGACACCGGAATCGAGGAACAGCCGGCGCCGATCCCGGTGACGATCACCAGCGCGAGGCATCGGAACAGTCTTCGCATCTACTCGCACCCTTCGACGGCGTCGGCCAGGCACAGCCAGTTGTCCGGGAACAGCCACGGCATGTAGATGTCGCCGTAGGGTCCCTGCGCGAACGTGTTGTTGAATTGGCGAACGGCCACCGGCATCACCTGATACAGCGCGGCGAGGTGGTCGCGGTTCTTCTCCAAGCCCTGCGACATCGTGTTCAGGCTGTGGATGAGCGGTCCGAGTCGTCCACCGTCCTCGATGCCCATGTCCTGCAGGGTCTTCGAGGTGGCGGCGATATTGTCGAGCAGGTCTCTGATCAGGTCGCGGCGGCGACTGACGGCGGCGCCGATCGCCTCACCTCTGGTCAACAGCACGAGCACGCTGTTCTGGTTGTCGGCGATCAGGCCCGACACCTGATCCATGCTGTCGAGCAGTCGGTCCACCTCGTCGCGTCGGGAAGCGATCACCCGGGCCAGCGCGCCGACGCTGTCGAGTGCCTGCGCGGTGAGGTGCGGTGAATCGCCCAGCTGGGTGCTCACCGTGTCCAGACTCGCGCGCAGCGCGTTCGGGTCGAGTCGTTCGAGATGCTCGAAGGAATTGCGGTAGGCCGGATCGTTCACGACCTTGGCCAGGTTGTAGGGAACGGCGGTGGCAGACAACGGGATACGGTCATCCGGCAGCTCGCCGTCGGTTCCCGGGTCGAGCTCGACGTGCATCTTGCCGAGAATGGTCGACATCTTGATCGCCGCCTTCGCGTCGTGGGCGACGGCGAGGTCGGAGCGCAGGCGCATCGTCACAAGCACCCGGTCGCGTTCCAGTCGCACCGAGCTGACCGTGCCGACTTCGATCCCGGCCACATCGACGCTGTTGCCCACGCGAAGACCGGCCGCCTGGGCGAATTCCGCCCGCAGGGTCGCCTCGCCCAGGTGCGCGCGCGACAGCAGCCCGGACCCGAGGACCACCACGATCACCGTCACCCCGGCCGCGATGCCGAGCGAGAAGTTGCGGTTGCCGAACGCGTCGCCCAAGGTTGTGCGGACGAGCTGGAGCAAGTTTTCGATCATCGGCAGACCTCCGAGTGCGCGTTGCCGCCGACCTGGGAGACCACGCCGCGGGGGAACAGCACGCCCCACAGCGAGACATCCAGGTTGCAGACATAGGTGTTGACGTAGGTGCCGTTGCCGCTGACCCTGGCGAGCCCGGACATGATCAGCGGAAGTTCGACGGCCGCCTGGTCCAAGCGGGCGCCATTGGTGAGCAGCAGCGCCACGCCCTCGCTCGCCTGTCGCTGTGCCTGGGCCATTCCCGGGGCGACGCGAGCGATGAGATCGGTGAGCTTCGTGGTCGATTCGGCGATGCTCGTGACCGCTCCGCTGAGCACCGCGCCCTGGTCGTAGAGCCCACTGACCAGGGCGCGCGACTGGGTGATCAACGTTTCCAGCTCGCCACTGCGATGGGCCAGACTGGTGATCACATCGTCGAGGTTGCTGATCACCGCACCGAGGATCTCGTCGCGCTCGGCGAAGGTGGTGGCCAGTGCGGCGGCCTGGGTGATCAACGCGGACAACGACACTCCGTCGCCTTGCAGCGCCTGCACGAGGGTTTCCGACAGGGAATTCACATCGTCGGGTTGCAGCAGGCTGAACAACGGCTCGAAGCCCGACAGCATGGTCGAGACGTCGAAGGAGGATTCGGTGCGTTCCAAGGGAATCGCGCCGTCCGCGGGCAACGGTTCGCCCGGTGATTCCCCCATGGCGAGCGCCACATAGCGCTGGCCGATCAGATTCTGATAGCGGATCAGCGCTTTCGTGGTGGTGCTCAGCCGCTGACGCGATTGCACGGACAGAGTCACCCTGGCGTGCCTGCGGTCGACCAGGTCGATCGCGTCCACCCGGCCGACCCGCACCCCGGCGATCCGCACGTCGTCGCCGGCGCGTAGACCCAGGACGTCGGTGAAGGTCGCGCTGTAGCGGTGGGTGTCACCGGGCACCGACCGCTGCAGCGTCGACCAGATCGTGTACGTAGCGATCACGGACAGTGCGACGAAAAAGCTCAGGCCGAGATAGTAGGTGCGCCTGCGCATTTCAGTGTCCTCCCGAGGGCTTCGGCGCGACTGTGACGGTCGCGCCGGTAAGCGCGGAGCCGAGCAGAAGCAGCTGTGCGGTGTTCGGGCGCGCACCGAGGAACCCGGCCACCGCGGCGGGACCGGTCAGGGCGATCGGTCCCGCGGGCGGCGGGGAACTCGCGGGTGCGGTGATGCCGGGAATCGCCGGACCGGGCAGCGACAGGCCGGGGATGGGCGGCAAGGCCGGGAGGCCGGGCGCCGCCGGTATCGATGCGGGTCCGGCGGAGGGAAGGTGACCGGGTATCAGTTGCGGTGGGAAAGACTGTGCCGCAGGCGAATCCGGGATCGCTCCGGTGGCGCAGCGCGGACCGGCCTGGTTGCCGTAGCGGGGGCAGTCGGCCGCTGTGTACTGGCGGAACGGGGTGAACGAGACCGTGACGTCCCACTGCATCTGCTTGCTCGGGCCCCAGTGGAATACGGTGGCGAGCCGGCTGAGCGAACCCCCCAGTGCGGTAACGGTTTCGGTCATAGCCGTCGGATCGTCGGCGAGGGCACCGAAGGTCTCGTCCAGTCCGACCACGAGTTCCTTGCCCGCGTCGGGGTTGCGGGCGAAGAGCGCCTGGGTCGCGTCGGTGGCCGCACCCGCCGAGGTGAGCAATTCGATGACCTGATTACGGCGCGCGGTGATGGTCTGCGCCGTCTGGACCGATTTGCCCAGGGCGTCGGCGAGTTCGGGCGCCGACCGGTTCACCGCGGCGGTGGCCGTACCGAGATCCCCGAGCAGTTCACCGATGCCGGGCAGGGCGCGGACCTCGCTGATCCATTGATCGAGGCGTTCGATCGTGGAACCCGGCAGCCGGACATCACCGTCGAGTGCTTCGGCCAGCGTGGCGAGCACCCGCGCGAGTGTCGCGGGTCGCACGCGGTCGAGCACATCGCGCAGGGTGGTCAGCGTCGTCTGCAGGGCCACCGTGGCCCGGCTGGTGTCGTGCTCGATCACCGCACCGGCACGCAAGGATGTCGCGGCCGGGCCGTTGTCCACGAGCTCGAGCGCCGTGACGCCGAAGATATTGG
This sequence comes from Nocardia sp. GTS18, assembly GCF_013839555.1. Classification (NCBI taxonomy): domain Bacteria; kingdom Bacillati; phylum Actinomycetota; class Actinomycetes; order Mycobacteriales; family Nocardiaceae; genus Nocardia; species Nocardia sp. GTS18. The sequence goes on from NZ_JACBIU010000005.1 coordinate 41,581, forward strand.
CGGGCACGACCCGCGCCGTCACCGATGTCGGGATCGCCGCGGCGGCGCCCGGTTCCAGCGCCAGGTCGACGCGTTGACGAAGGCCCTGCTCGGCGATCTCCACCGCCGACACCGAGCCGACCAACAACCCGCGAAAGCGCACATCGGCGCGCGCGGGCAGCCCGTCGCCGGTGCTCGTCATCAGGGCGGTCACCGCGACGGTGTCCTCGAAGTGGCCGGTGTACCGCAGGCCGAGCAACGCGATCACCCCGGACAGGCTCAGCGTCATCGCGACCCCGGCCACACCGAGTCTCCGACGCGACCAGCCGCGCCCACTGGGATCCGGATACATGTCGGTTCTCCCTATCCCGAGATCCGGATGCCGGAATCGACGCCCCAGATGGCAAGTGTGAGAAGCAGATTCAGGAATACGACGACGATGATCGTCACCTTGATCGCCCGCCCGGCCGCGACTCCGACGCCTTCCGGCCCGCCGGCGGCGATGTAGCCGAAGTAGCACTGGACGAACGTGGCGACGAGGACGAACGCGACCGCCTTGAGCACCGAGTAGACGAGGTCGCCCGGGTCGAGGAACTGGTGGAAGTAGTGGTCGTAGGTGCCGATGCCGTTGCCGCCGAGGAAGAACGCGGTGATCTTGGTAGTGAGGTAGGCGGTGGCCATGCCGATGGCGTACAGCGGCAGAATCGCGGCGGCGGCGGCCAGCATGCGAGTGGTGATCAGGTAGGGGAGGGGGCGGATGGCCATCGACTCGAGGGCGTCGATCTCCTCCGCGATTCGCATCGACCCGATCTGCGCGGTGAACCGGCAACCCGCCTGGGCGGCGAAGGCGATGGTCGCCAGGAGTGGGGCCAGCTCCCTGGTGGTGGCGAATCCCGAGATCGCGCCGGTGAGCGGGCTCATCGTCAACAGATCGAGCGCCGTGTGCGATTCCATGCCGACGGTGACGCCGCCGAAACCGCACAGGATCACGATCACCCCGACCGTGCCGCCGCCGACGACCAGCGCGCCGTTGCCCCAGGTGACATCGATGATCAGCCGCGTGACTTCCCTGCGGTAGTGCCGCAGCGCGAACGGAACGGCGAGCAACGCTTGTGCGAAGACGACACCCTGGTGGCCCAGCCGCACGTCCGCCTCGACGACACGCGTTGTCGCCGATCTCGCCGCCTGAAGCGGACGGAGCAGGGGCGGTGTGTAATTCGACATCTCAGAGCACCTCGGACGGCAGCAGCGTGTTGTAGATCTGAGTGAGCGCGATATTGGCCGCGAAGAGCACGATCGCCGAACTGACCACCGCGGAGTTCACCGCATCGGCGACCCCGCCCGGGCCGCCCTTGGTGTTCAGGCCGCAGTCACAGGCGATGATCGCGGTGAGTGCGCCGAACACCGCCGCCTTAACCAGCGCGACCAGCAGGTCGCTCGCGACGGCGAACGAGGCGAACGTGCTGAGGTAGGAGCCGGGCGTGCCGTCCTGGACGAAGATGTTGAACAGGTAGCCGGTGGCGAATCCGATGAACACGACGAACCCGCACAGCAGCATGCTCACCAGCACCGCCGCCAGCAGTCGTGGTGCGACGAGCCTACGCACCGGATCGACACCCATCACCCGCATCGCGTCGATCTCCTCGCGGATCGTGCGGGAGCCGAGATCTGCGCAGATCGAGGAGCCGACCGCGCCCGCGATCATCAGCGAAGTCACCAGTGGTGCGCCCTGCCGGATGATGCCGAGGCCGTTGACGGCTCCGATGAAGGTGGTTGCGCCGACTTGGCTGACCAGGGAACCGATCTGGATCGAGACGATCGCGGCGATGGGGACTGCTACGAGCAGTGTCGGTGTGGCTGAGACAGTTGCCATGAAGGAGCTCTGCCGCAGGAACTCCGTCAGCGGGAAGCGGCGACGGACGAGTGCTCGCACCAGCTCTGTGATGGCTTGCCCTGCCATGGTGACCTGCCGTCCCGCGGTCTCGATCGAACGTCGCGGATGGTCGCGCCACCAGTCGAGGCAGAAGGTGGTGATGAGGTCGAAATCTGTTGGTGCACTGGTGGATAGGGATTTCGAGCCCATCGCGACCGCCTCTTTTGTCACTGCGGTGGTGGACTTGCTCGACCACTACCGGCGAAGTTCCTACATCCGCGTAGTCGTATTTCTACGCGTGCGTAGTTTTGCTGTCTGGGACTGTAGCAAGAGGTCGTCGTGGCTGTCGAGGAATTCGGGTACGCGGCCCTCGTTCGCTCAGGCCGTGGTTGTGGTGTCCCAGGTGGGAGAGGGTGGCGCCCGCGCAGGACGAAGCGGGAGCCGGTCAGCCGTGCCAGCGGCGGTAGACCTCGGCGGCGCCAGGATGTAGGGGGACGGTGCCGGTGCCGATGAGGAAACGGCCGTCGAGGAATTGGGTGCCCGCGGCCTCGGCGGGGACCAGGGCATCGGCGTGCCAGAGGAGGAGTTCGACGATGGCGGCGGCTGTTTCGTCGGGCAGCGTGGCGGTGGCGAGGAGCAGGTTGGTGACACCGATCGTGTGGACGGCGGGGCTGCCCGGGTAGGCGTCGGCGGGGATGGCGACGTGGTCGTAGACGGGGCCGTACTCCGCGCGCATCGGTGCGACAAGTGCGCCGAGATCGAGCAGCCGCATCGGATCGGGCACGGTGAGTGCGGCAGTCGGGACGCCGCCTGCCCACAGCAAGGCGTCGATGGCACCCTCGGTCAAGGCCCGGGTGGCCTCGCGCAGGGGACGATGTTCGGTCACCACATCGGTGGCCGGGTCCAGACCCGCCGCGGTCAGGAGGCGCGCGCCGGTCAGCGCGGCACCCGAACCGGCCGCGCCGAGGTTCACCCGTCGACCACGGAGGTCGGCCACCTGCTCGATGCCGCTGTCGGCACGGACCGCCAACTGCAGGTAGTTCTCGTAGACCCGGCCCAACGCCAGCACCCGATTGCCGAAGTCGCCGACCGAATCCGCCAGTGCCAGCGCGGTTTCGACCTCGCCGGCGGCGACCATCCGCAGATTCTGCTGTGAACCAGCGGTTTCCACCGGCTCGATCCGGACGGTGTCGGTTTCGTTCGCGGCCGCGGTGGCCAGCAGCCGGGCGAACGCGAAATAGAAGCCGCCGTCCTCGCCGGAGGCCAGGCGCACTGTCGACCGTTTGCCCGTGCCGCAGCCGAACACGGCCGCCGAGGCGAGCGCGGACAGCACGAGCATCCGACGCCGAGTCATCGGCACCGCGCCGTTCACTGGATCACCGCCTGCATCGGACAGTGCCTGCTCGGCACGGCGCCGCTCATCGAAGCACCGCCGGTAGCCGGATTACGACGGCGAGTCCGTGCGGCCGCACCGCCTCCACGGCCAGTTCGCCACCGTGGGCTCTGGCCAATGCCTGCGCGATCGAGAGTCCGAGTCCGGTGCCGCCCGGGACAGCTGTGGTGCCGCGAAAGAAGCGGGTGGTGAGTTTGGCGAGTTCCTCCGGTGCGACACCGATCCCGTCATCAGCGACCCGGACCGTCACCCAGCCCGGCTCGGCCTCGATGGTGACGTGGGTGTGCGCTCCGGCGCCCGCGTATCGGCAGGAATTGCTCAGCGCCACATCGAGAATCTGCGCCAGCGCCGCCGAACTGATCGCCGCGGTCACCTCCCCGCCGTCAGGCGTTGAAAGCCGAGCCGCGGTCGGGTTCAGCGTGCCGCTGTCGTCAGGCGGTGGAACGTGCGCTGCGGTCGAGTTGATCGCGCCGCTGTCGTCCGGCGGCGGAACGTGCGCCGCGGCCGAGCTGCTCGCGCCACTGCCTTCCGACGACGAAGCGCGAGCAACGGCCACGTTGGTCCCACCGGACGCAGCACTCGAATCCAACGGCTGGACGGCCGACGTCCGCGGGAGGGCCGCCAATTGAATGCCCGCCTCCTGGAACGCCGACACCCAGGCATCGATGCGGTCGGCGACAACCTGTGCCGGATCGCACTGTTCTTCCTCGGACGCCGCGGTCCCGAACGACGCAGGTGTTTCCGCGACGGCAAGCTCGAGCAGGTCGTCCAGCAGCGCGGTCAACCGTTCCACTTCCGCGGTAGCACCACGAAAGGTTGCCGACGCGGTCGCGGGCACGGCGTACTCGAGTGAATCGAGCCGAATCATCAAGGCTGCCAGTGGGTTACGCATGGCATGCGCGGTGTCGGCGACGAGTTGACGTTGCGCGTCCGCGGAGTCACCGACTGCGGTGGCCATGGCGTCGACCGACTCTGCCAGCGCGCGGACCTCGGGCGGGCCGCCATAGTTCCTGGTGATCGGGGCGCGCCCACGCGGCTTGGGCAGGGTGGCGGTGAGCTCGGCGACGGCGCCCGACATCGCGGCCAGCGGTCGCAGCACCCATCGACTCAGGACGAACGCCAACAGCATGAACCCGATCATCGCGACCAACCCGCCGACCGCGATGACAGCCCAGGTCCTGGCGATCGCGGCACGCGCCGCGGCGGTCGACGCCTCGATCACGACGGCCCCGTTCACCTGGACACCGGTGCCGACGGGACGCGCGACGAGCAAGACGGGCGCGCTCCACGGCGTGAGCCGATCCTGGTGCTGGGGCCGCTGGTTGCGTCGCGCCGCCGCCAGCGCCGCGCTGGTGCGCGAATCGGTCACCACCACACCGGCATTGACGATCGGCGCGCCCCGGGCGTCGACGACCAGCACGTTCTCGCCGTACAGCTCGTGGTAGCGGTTCACCTCGTCGGCGAGCGCGCGCACCCCGTCGGGAGAACCGGCTCCGTCGGCGAGGGTGGCGAAACGGTCGGCGTCGCCGGAACGGCCGAGCACCAACTGCTGGGTGCGGCTGGTGGCGGCGGTGAGTGACAGCGGCACCGCGAAGGACAGCACCGCCAGCGCGGCGAATACGGTGAGGACGATCAGCAGCCGGCGGCGCACGCGCGTCCTCCGGTGATCACTGCCCCCACCGATACCCGTAGCCGCGAATGGTGGTGATCAGTCCCGGCCGGTTCAGTTTGGCGCGCAACCCGGTCATGTGGACATCGAGGGAACGGGACACCGCGACGAACGCGTCGCCCCAGATCCGGTCCATCAGCTGCTGCCTGCTCACCGCCGCACCCGGTCGTTCCACGAGTGCCTCGACCAGCTCGAATTCCTTCTGGGTGAGCGAGATCGGCGATCCACCGACCTCGACCGTGCGGGCGCGCAGGTCGACGCGCACATCCCCGGTGACGACCTCGGTTCTGCTCTGGTTGGCGACGGCGGCTGCCCGGCGCAGCACCGTCTCGAGCCGCGCCATCAGCTCCGCGATCCGCGGTGGTTTCACCACATAGTCGTCGGCCCCGCCGCGCAGCCCGCGCACGATGGACCGCTCGTCGCTGCGGGCGGTCAGGATCAGCACCGGCACGGCGCTCACCTCGCGCAGTTGCCGCAGCACCTGCAGTCCGTCCGCGTCCGGCAGGCCGAGGTCGAGGAGGACGGCGTCGTAGTCGCGGTGGGCGATGAGCAGGTCGGCGCCGCGGCGCATGCGCTCGGCGCGGTAGCCGCGTGCGGTGAGCGCCTCCACCAGGGCGTCGCCCACTCCGTCGTCGTCTTCGACCACCGCAAGCCGCACGCGCCGATCCTCCCACAGGGCCTGGATCGGTGCGTGTACCGCACGGTCAGCCACGCACGGCGGCCATCGCCCGTTCCGGCTCCACCGGGTCGGAGTGGACCTCGCGTTCGGCTTCGATGGTCGACTCGGCCGAGGTCTCCCGCATGAAGTAGTACGTGACCAGCGAGATCCCGATACACCCGGCGACGTAGAAGAAGTACAGCGACTCGAGGTCCGCCTTCTTCAGCGCCAACGCGATCATCTCGGCGGTGCCACCGAAGATGGCGACGGTCAGCGCGTACGGCAGGCCGACGCCGAGTGCGCGGATCTTGGTCGGGAACAGTTCGGCCTTCACGATCGAGTTGATCGAGGTGTAGCCGGTGACGATCACCAACGCGAGCATCATCAGGCCGAAGGCGGCCAGCGGGTTGGCGGTGTGGGCGAGGGCGGTCATGATCGGCACCGTCAGCAGGGTGCCCGCGACGCCGAAGAAGATGAGCAGCTTGCGGCGCCCGATGCGGTCGGACAGTCCGCCCGCGATCGGCTGCAGGACCACGAAGACCAGCAGCGCGACGAAGTTGATCCAGGCGACGGTGTCCTTGGAGATGCCCGAGGTGTTGATCATGAACTTCTGCATGTAGGTCGTGTAGGTGTAGAACGCCACGGTGCCACCCATGGTCAGGCCGACGACCAGCAGGCATTCGCGCGGGTATTGCAGCAGCACCCGCAGCGAACCGCGCGAGCTGCTCGGGGACGCGGCGGCGGTCTTCGTCGCGGCCTCGAACGATTCGGACTCGTCCATGCCGCGGCGCAACAGCATCACCACGATGGCGCCACCCGCGCCGATCAGGAACGGAATGCGCCAGCCCCAGCTGTACATCTGCTCGGCGGAGAGCACCTGCTGCAGCACGATCTGCACACCGAGGGCGGTGAGCTGGCCCGCGACCAGGGTCACGTACTGGAAGCTGGAGTAGAAACCGCGCCGCCCCGGCGAGGCCACCTCCGACAGATACGTGGCGCTGGTGGCGTATTCGCCGCCGACGGAGAGTCCTTGCAGCAGCCGCGCCAGCAGCAGCAGTACGGGCGCCGCGATGCCGATGGTCGCGAAGCCGGGGGTCACCGCGATCATCAGCGACCCGGCGGCCATCACGGTGACCGACAGGGTCAGCGCGGCGCGCCGGCCGAACCGGTCGGCGTAGCGGCCAAGCGCCCACCCGCCGATCGGGCGCATGATGAACCCGACCGCGAAAACCGCCGCCGTCGAGAGCAACTGGGCCGTCGGGTCGCCGTCGGGAAAGAACGCCTTCGCGAAGTACACGCTGAACGCGGCGTAGACGTACCAGTCGTACCACTCGACCAGATTGCCGATCGACCCGCGCAACACATTCGCGACGACCCGCTTCTCACCACCGACCTGTGTCGTTGTCACCTTGGACCTCCTCTTTCGGCGCGGCAGTGCGCCGTCGCAGACCACTGTGTCGGCTGTCACAGCCCCCACGGAAGCCACGACGGAGGTTCCTAACGTTCCCTTAGGACGATGCCGACCCGGCGCGGGACAGACAGAGCGAAACGCCCCGGACCGAATGGTTCGAGGCGTTTCGCGGGGTGTCAGGTGTCAGTGGCGGAAGGCGTCCTTGACCTTCTCGCCCGCGTCCTTGATGTTGGCCTTGGTCTGATCGGTCTTGCCCTCGTGCTCGAGGTAGCGGTCGTCGGTCGACTTGCCCGCCGCTTCCTTGGCCTTGCCGACGAGCTCTTCGGCCTTGTTCTTCGCCTTGTCCGCGAGACTCACAGTTGTTCCTTCCAGACAGATCGCTCGGTCAGCGTCGGTGACCGTGGGCCGTCCGTTGGACCCGATGGGCGCATACCCCGGTTTCGGAAAGGCAATCAGGCGCAGCCGTTTTCATTCGTCGGGCTGATCACTCCGTGATCGCGGGAACCTCTTCGCCGGGATGCGGCGGGGGTGGTGGGGTGCCGTCACCGAAGGGGCGGCCGCCGAGTTCCTCGCGATGATGCGCGGTGAGCCAGTTCGACAGGTCGGGGCCCTTCGGGACGACGCCGGTGGGGTTGATGTCGCGGTGCACCACGTAGTAGTGCTCCTTGATCTGGCCGAAGTCGATGGTGTCGCCGAAGCCGGGTGTCTGGAACAGGTCGCGGGCGTAGGCCCACAGCACCGGCATCTCGCTGAGCTTGGTGCGGTTGCACTTGAAGTGCCCGTGATAGACCGGATCGAAGCGGGCCAGGGTGGTGAACAGCCGCACGTCGGCTTCGGTGATGGTGTCGCCGACGAGGTAGCGCTGGGTGCGCAACCGCTCGCTCACCCGGTCGAGCGCGGCGAAGAGCCGGTCGTAGGCCGCGTCGTAGGCGTCCTGTGCGCCGGCGAAACCACAGCGGTAGACGCCGTTGTTGATCTCGGTGAACACTTCCCGGTTGATCGCGTCGATCTCCTCGCGCAGCGATTCGGGATACAACTGCGGCGCGCCCGGCCGGTGATAGGCGCTCCACTCGGTGGAGAAGTCGAGGGTGATCTGGGCGTAGTCGTTGGTGACCACCTGCCCGGTCGCGATCTCGACCATCGCGGGCACGGTGATCCCGCGCGGATAGTCCGGGAACCGGGCCAGGTAGGCGTCACGCAGGCGATGGATACCGAGCACCGGATCGACGCCGCCGGGGTCGAGGTCGAAGGTCCAGCTGAGTTTGTCGTGGGTGGGCCCGCACAGGCCGAGTGACAGCACCGGCTCGAGCCCGAGCAGGCGACGCACGATCAGGGTGCGGTTGGCCCACGGGCAGGCCCGGGCCGCGATCAAGCGGTAGCGGCCGGGTTCGACGGGGTAGCCGTCGCGGCCGTCGGCGGTGATGCGTGTGGTGATGTAGTTGGTGTCGCGGCGGAACTCGCCCTTCTCGACGTAGCTGCCCGCACCGGCGTCGGCATCGCTCATCGGGTCAGTGTCGCATATCGGACCGGCGAAACCGGTCACCTGCGGGCGGTGGTGGCTACCCTGGAAATCGAACCTGTTGTGGCGCAGTGACGCTCGCCGGCTTGTGTGGGAAAGGGGTCGGGGACATGATGTCCTAGCGAAAATCGTTGTCAACAAACGTGGCTCGGATGGGGGCAGTGTGGAACCGGACCTGGTCTTGACGCCGCGAATCGGTGGGTCGCTTCGCGCGGTGCTCGACACGCCCGGCAAGCTCGCGGAGCTGGTCGCCGCGCTCGGATCGCCACTGAATGTGGTTGTGCCACAACAACTCGAGGAGAACGCGGCGAGCTACCGCGCCGTGTACCGCGCGCACCGGCTGAGTGGGAACATCTTCTTCGCGCACAAGGCGAACCGGTCGAGCGCGCTCGTCCGCGCGCTGGCGGCGGGGGAGTGCGGAATCGACGTGGCCTCGCTCGGGGAGCTGCGGCACGCGCTCGAGTGCGGATTCACCGGCGACCGCATCATGGCGACCGGCCCCAAGGACCGGGAATTCCTGTGGCTCGCCGCACGGGTCGGTGCGGTCGTCAACGCCGACTCCCGCGAGGAGCTCGCCGAGCTGGCCCGGCTGGTCACCGATTCGGGATTGCCGCGAACGCGGGTGATGATCCGGCTGTCGGCCTTCGACTCGCCCGGGGTGACCATTGCCAGCAGACGCAGTCGTTTCGGCCTGCACATCCGCGAACTGCCCTCGACCCTCGACCTGCTCGACCGGCACCGCGACGCCCTCGACCTGCGTGGGATGGCCTACCACCTCGACACCACAGGCCTCGACGAAAAGGCCCTGGCCCTCGAAGGCTGCCTGCTGGCCATGCGGGAAGCCCAGATCAGGGGATTCACCCCTACCGCGATCGATATCGGCGGCGGTTTCGGCGTGAGCTACCTGCGTGACCGTGCCGAATGGCACCGCTACACCACCGAACTCGGCAACGCGGTGCTCGGCACGCGCCCACCCATGACCTGGCACAGCCACGGTTACGGCCTGCGCGCACAGGCGGGCACGCTGCGCGGCACCCTCGGCCTCTATCCCGCCCATCGCGAACTCGCCGGTGCGGACTACCTGGACGAACTGCTGAGCCGCGAGTCGCCTTCGCTGGGCCGAACATTGGCCACCCTGCTCCTGGAAAACCTTTACGACCTGCACATCGAACCGGGTCGGTCGCTGACCGACCAATGCGGCCTCACCCTGGCCCTGGTCTCGGAGGTGCGTACCACCGAGGAGGGCGAAATCCTGGTCCGGGTGGCCGCGAATTCCCGTGACATCAGCGCCGAACACCATGCGGTGCTGATGGATCCGGTGTTGCTGCCCGAACGTCCCGGTGACCCGGTGGGGGTGTATCTCACGGGCAATCTCTGTCTCGAAGACGACTTCATCACCCGCCGCAAGGTCACCCTGGCGCGCACTCCGGTGCCGGGGGATCTGCTCGCGTTCGTGAACACGGCGGGCTACTTCATGGATTTCGCGGCCGATTCCGCGCTGATGCAACCGGTCGCCCGCACGATCGCGGTCCGCCCCGGCGAGGGCGGGTGGACGTGGTGCCTGGATGAACAGTATTGGCCCGTGGAAGGGAACCGCGCATGAAGTACGACAGCATTCTCGACGTCATCGGGGACACGCCGCTGGTCCGGATCGATCCGGCCGTGCACGGGCTCACCAATATCGACCTCTACGCGAAGATGGAGATGCTCAATCCGTTCGGTTCGGTGAAGGACCGTCCGGCCTGGAACATGGTGCGCGACGGCCTGTCCCGAGCCGTGGAACAGGGTGACGCCGTGGTCGAGTTGTCCAGCGGCAACACCGCCAAGGCGCTGGCGGTGATCGCGGCGATGCACGGACTGCCGTTCAAGAGCGTCACCAACCGCATGAAGGTGCCCGAGATCAAGGAGCTGCTGCTGTTGCTCGGCGCCCGCATCGAGGAACTGCCCGGCCAGACCGAATGCCTTGACCCGACCGACACCGAAGACCCGCTCAGCCGCATGTACCGGATGCTGTCCGAGGACGGCGGCGGCTACCTGCACACCGATCAGTACTTCAACACCCGCAACCTCGACGCGCACCGCACCGGGACCGCGCCGGAGATCATCAAGGACCTCGACGGCGCGGGCCCCGACATCTTCGTCGCCTGTATCGGCACCGCGGGATCCTCGACGGGCGTGGCAGGTGTGCTGCGCGAACACAATCCGGCGGTGTCGGTGATCGGGTTGGTCGCCGACAAGTCCGATTTCATCCCCGGCATCCGCAATATCGACGAGATCAACGAAGTCGGACTGTTCGACCCGGACAACTACGACACGATCGACGCGGTGACCTCGCAGGAGGCGATCGAGGGCATGCTCACCCTCAATCGCCGCTGCGGGATCCTCGGCGGGCCGACCGCAGGTGCCGCCTACTTCGGGGCGCTGCGTCATCTGCGGGCCGTCGACGCGGAGCTCACCGAGCGGCGCACGGCTGTGTTCATCGTGTGCGATCGGGTGGAGAGCTATCTCAGTTATGTGCGCAAGCGCAGGCCCGATCTGCTCGAGCAACCGGTGCGCCCGAATTCGGTGAGCACGGTGACCGACGCCGAGATCGCCGCCGTGGAGGCGGTCGACGTGGACGAGGCGCGTGAGTGGATCGCTCGGGACCGGCCGGTGGTCGTCGACCTGCGCGGTTCCTTCGCCTACGGCGCGGTCCACATCGAGGGCTCGATCAATATCGTCGACGAGCTGTTCGACGAACTCGTCCACGGTGGGCTGCCGTTCGGTGCGGGCACACCGGTATTGCTCGTGTGCCCGGTCGGTGAGAAGTCCGCGCGCTACGCGGCCCTGCTCACCCGGATGGGGCACCGGGACGTGCGGAGTCTGCGCGGTGGTGTGGTGGCCTGGCGCGACGCGGGCGCACCGTTGGTCAGGGACTGAGCCATGACCGACGACGTTCTCGACCGGTTGGCCGACTGGCAGGCCGGACTACGCGCCCAGTTCCCGATTCTCACGCGCAATCCCGACGTGGCCTATCTCGACAGCGCGGCCACGACCCAGAAGCCGGCCGCGGTACTCGACGCGGTCACCGATTTCCTCACCACCGGCAATGCCAATGTCGGGCGCGGTTCCTATCCGTGGGCGACCGCGACCACCGGCCGCATCGAGCGTGCCCGCGAGCGGATCCGAATTGCCTTGGGCGACAACACGACTGGCTCCTCGGTGGAGTTCGTCGGCGGCACGAGTCACGGATTGCGGGCGGTGGCGCAGGATTGGCTGGCCGATCAGCTCCTCGACGGTGACGAGATCATCGTCCCGTTCGGTGACCACGAAGCCAATCTGCGTCCCTGGCTCGATATGCGAGACGATTTGGCGCGCGGGGGTATTCGCGTGCGCATCGTCGCGATGCCGGTCGACCCGGCCTCCGGTGACTACGACCATCGGGCCCTGCCGTCGGTGGTCACCGACCGCACCCGCTTCGTCGCCGTCACCCACGTGCATCACGTCTTCGGTGTCGATATGAACGTGCACCGGGTGCGCCAGGCGGTGGGGCCCGAGGTGCCGATCTGTCTCGACGCCGCGCAGAGCGTCGGGCACCGGCCGGTGTCGGTCGCCGACCTCGATGTGGATTTCGTGGTGTTCTCCGGGCACAAGATGCTGGCACTGCCCGGCATCGGGGCGGTGTGGGCGCGCAATCGGCGTGGCCCGCGCTTCGCGCTACGCGGGTGGGAGGGGACGCCGAACACGGCGGGCATCGTCAGCATGGCCGCCGCCTTCGATTGGCTCGATGCCGCCGGAACGGCCGAGATCGGCGCCTGGACAAGCGCTTTGACCCTACGACTCACCGACGGGTTGGCCCGGCTGCCCGGAGTACAGGTGCTCGGCTGTCAGGACAGTCTCACCGCCGAATCGACCGTGCAGCGGCGCGAGGCACTGGTGACCTTCCGGCATCGCGCGGTGCGCTCCGACGACCTGGGCTTCGTGCTCGCCGACGAGGGAATCATGGTGCGCGCCGACGGGCACTGCCAGGCGGGTCGTGATTCCGATGACCACGCCGTACGGGTGAGCGTGCACGTCTACAACACTCCCGACGAGATCGACCGGGTGCTCGAGGTGGTGCGTCGGTGCGAGGGAATGAGCAGCTGAGCGATCTCAGGTCACGGGTGCGGCCCGGAAGTGGGACGAGGAGTGAGCAGTTGAGCGGGGTCGGACGAGTTGCGGTCGCGAAAGCAGTGGGGGAGTGAGTAGTCGAGCGGTCGGGCGGCATGCGGCCCGAAAGGCGGTGCAGGGTTGACCGGGTCAGGCGGGGGTGCGGCCGCGGAAAGCGGTGCGCGCGCTGAGGAGGGCGAGGTCGTCGCGGGTGCCTAGCCAGTGCTCGTCGTGCGGGTCGAGGAGTCGCTGCCAGACCGCCGTGTCGGCGTCGTCGAGGTACGGTGCCGCCCGGCGCACCCGCGCGGCGAATTCGTCGAGTACGACCCGGCGGACGTCGGTGGGCAGGGGAGCGGGCAGGTCGACCAGTGCCGTCGAGGCGGTGACGTCGACGAGACCGGCGTCGGCGAGGATCGCCGTCCACGCGCGGCGCGGTCGCACCGCTGCCGGGCGGTCGAAGAACCAGCGCGTGAACTGCTGATCGTGCGCCTCGTCGAGCCGAATCTCAAGGCCGGGCCTGCCGATGCCGATGTCCCACGGCAGGCAGCGGGTGGGCAGACCACCCTCCGCGATGGCGAGGACGCCGCCGGGGCGGAGCAGCCGGGTGAGGGACCGCACGGCCGTGTCCCAGTCGTGCGCGTGGTGCACACACCAGGACGACCAGACCACGTCGGCCGGTTCGGGTAGTGGTGGTGCGCCGTCCTCGAGATCGTGCAGGACTGCGCGGACCCGGTCGCTGACCCCGGCCGCACGCGCGGCCTCGATGGTGAGCTCGAGCATCGCCGGATCGAGGTCTACCGCATATACCCGCCCCGCCTCACCGACAGTTCGTGCCAACGCGACGGTCGACGATCCGGCTCCCGGCCCCACATCGACGACAACCTGTCCGGGCGCGACCGCCAAGGGCTCGAGCAACGCCAGCGTCGCGTCGAGGAATACGGCCTCGGCCGCGGCCGGTTCCCCGGTCGAGGTTCCGGTCCCCGCACGCCCCCCGCGGCGCTCATGAATGATCGTCATAACGCACATGCTACTGAACATCATTTTCAATTCGAACTCGGACACGCCGATCCGTAACCGGTGGTGGCAAAGACTCGCGGGTGGCGCCGGATCATCAACCCCCGCAACGGCTTACACCGAACAATTGTCGGTACCCCGCCCTACTGTGCTCGGTATGGATCTCCTGCCCGACACCCGCTTGGTCGACCTGCTCGCGCGGCTGCGCGCCGCCGATTTCCGAGACTGCACGCGCACCGACATCGAACGGGCCTGTCGTGCGATGGGCGGCACACTCGCGAGCGACGGCTCGGTCGACGTTCCCGAGATGCCCGCAGGCACCCACACCTTCGGCGACGACGATCCCTACGACGAGAGCAAGCCGTGCCGACTGTTCTCGGTTCCCGTAGCGAAGATCGAGCCCGAACAGTTCCGCATCTACCTCGATCGCGCAGTGGCGGTGTGGGGTGAGCCCAGCTGGTACAGCGGCCTCTCGGAGGATCTCGACGTCGGCTGGGTCGACGGGCCGACGTTGTACACCCTCGAACTGGCGGCCGACGGAGACCTCGAGCTGGGTATCCGGTCGGTCGAGGTCGACGGGAACCGGCGATGGCGAAACTGGAAGACGCAATACCACTACCCGGAATTCCTCGACGAGGACGACTGGATTCCCGCCGACGAGCACGACCTGGAGTACACCAGCGCCGATGACTACGAGGTCGATTACACGTGGTCCGCGGGATCGTCCGGTCGCGGGGCCGAGGTGTGGAGTGTGTACACCCTCGCGCACCTGCGTGGCCTGCTCACCGATCTCGTGACCAGCCTCCATCTCGCGATGCGCGCCCTCGGCTCGGGCCCGCAACCTCTGGTGCTCGACTTCTACGACCTCGAGCAGACCCCGGACCGTCAGGTGCGATTCACTGTGTCTCCCAAGGAGATCCGCGTATCCGCTGCGGTCACCGATGCCACGCGCCACCACCTGGCAGCCCTCGGCTTCACTGATCGCCCCGATGGCACCGCGCTGCGCTGCTGGTCCGATGTGTCCACCGATGCCCGCGCCGCGGCGACCGTCACCACGGTCCTGTTGCACCGGCTCGGCCTCGGCACCGAGTACCTCACCATGCACGAATCGGGCGACCCGCTGCCGATTCCGGGTTTCTCGGTCGATCTGGATGTGGACCTGGCCGACCCCGACGAGGACGAGGACGACGACTCCTAGGTCACCACGGTTTCGCCTGTGCGGGTCACAGGAGTCGGCGCACTGCCTCCATGACGGCACGGCGGCGGTCGTCGATGGTCTCGGCTTCGGAAGCAGGCACACCGGCGGCATTGCCCGGATTCCAGGCGAGCGCGATGCTCAGGACCAGTGTCAGCAGTGTGCCGGGTGAGAAGCCGGAGCCGATGTTGTTCGTCTTCTGCACGGCGGCAAGCGCTTCCAGCTTCACCTCGCGCGCCGGCGTCGCGCCTGCGGGGTTCTGATCGCCGCGCTCGAGGCGGTGCCAGGTGGCGAGCCGGATGACCTCGGGATGGGCTCGGCAGTAGTCGAAGAGCCGCCCGGCGTACTCGGGGAGGTCGTCCGGGGTGAAGGGGACCGACTCGAGGCCGTGGGTGACGTGGGCATCGAAGACGGCGTCGAAGAGTTGATCTTTGCTGCAGAAATAGATGTAGATGAGGTTCTTGTTGGCTGCCGCGGCCTTGGCGATCCGGTCCACCCGGGCTCCGGCGATGCCGTATGTCGCGAACTCCTCGGTGGCCGCCTGGAGGATGCGTGCCTTGGTGGCCTCGGCGCGGGACATGGGGTCATCGTAGTTCTGTGGGTTGTCGGCCGTGTCATCCGATTCCGAAGTAGACCAGGACCGCATCCGAGGCGACCAGCAGCACGGTGCACCACACGGTGACTCCGGCCATCAACCAGCAGATGAGCCGCAGGCGAGGTATTCCCAGCGCGGCGCCGAGCAGGGCCGAGCCCCAGGTGCCGAAAAGGGCAGGCCCCAGTATTCCGAAGCCCGGGACGCCGAACCGGGCCAGGACGCGCCGTGCCCGTTGCCCTGCGGCGCCGGACAGCCGGCCCTTCGCCGCGTGATCTCGCACGTCGAGCGCGCCGATCGAAGCTGCTCCGTCGGTGCCCGTTGACGAATTACCCTGGAGCGCAGCTGATTTCCGGCGGGCACGCCAAGACTGCCAGATCAGCCTGGCACGCTCCACGGCGACGACCGCGAAGACGACACAGCACCCCGCGCCCAGTAGCACCGCGAACAGGGTCATCGGACCGGGCAGGGCCAGCGAAAGGCCGACGGGGATCGCGGGGGTGCCCAAGGCGAACCCCGCGAGAAAGGTCCAAACGAATCGCATCACGTGGATTCCCTCCCTGTTGCC
This sequence comes from Nocardia sp. GTS18, assembly GCF_013839555.1. Lineage (NCBI taxonomy): Bacteria > Bacillati > Actinomycetota > Actinomycetes > Mycobacteriales > Nocardiaceae > Nocardia > Nocardia sp. GTS18. The sequence continues at coordinate 57,580 of NZ_JACBIU010000005.1, forward strand.
GATCCTCGAGCGGCTCGACACACTAAACTAACTAACTGGTTAGTATCTTGGCATGGAACACATCGACACGATGCTCGACGACCTGTCGACCGGTAAATATCTGCTGCTCACCACATTTCGCCGGGACGGCAGGCCCGTCCCCACCCCGGTCTTGGTGATGCGCGACGGAGGGACGCTGGCGGTGTGGAGCGCGGCGGACACCGGAAAGGTGAAGCGAATCCGCAACAGCGGTCGGGTGACGGTCTGCTCCTGCGACTGGCGCGGCAAGCCACTCGGCACGTCGGTGCCCGGCTTCGCCGAGGTGCTGTCTCCCGGCGCGAGTGCGCACTTCACCGGTCTGATGAAGCGCAAGTACGGGCTGGTCGCCCGGATCGGGCTGGTGGGCAGTGCGCTGCGCGGAGGCTCCGAGCGCATGGCGGGCATCCGGATCCGGCTAGCGGGGTGATCGGTGTGGATTCCGCGTGTCGGCGGCCGCGACGAGGAGTTCTAGACTCGTCCCCATGTCTGGCGACACCGACCCCACGGACTCCTTCGACGCGGTGATCTCGGCGGCGGACGCGCCCGTCTGGATCGTCACCACCAGTGCGCACGGCCATCGCGCGGGCTGCCTCGTCGGATTCGCCACGCAGGTGAGTATCGAGCCGCGCCGGTTCCTCGTCGGGTTGTCCAAGAGCAACCACACCTTCGAAACAGCGGCCACGGCAACACATCTCGCCGTACATCTGATCGCGGCGCGGCATTTCGAGGTGGCCAGGCTGTTCGCCACCACGACCGGGGACGACACCGACAAATTCGCCAGATGTGACTGGGATACCGGCCCGCACGAGCTGCCGATCCTCACCAGCGCGGCCGGCTGGTTCGCGGGGGAGATCCTCGAACGCATCGACCTCGGCGACCACCTCGGCGTGCTGCTCGCACCCGTCGCGGCCGAAGTGCCGTCCACCGACCACGCGATCCTGCACCTGAGCGCGGTCGCCGACCTGAAACCGGGACACCCCGCCTGAACACGGCGACGGCCCGGAACCGTGATGGTTCCGGGCCGTCGACGGGGATCAGCGCAGGTCGAACCGGTCGTTGTCGACCACCTTGACCCAGGCGTCGACGAAGTCCTGCACGAACTTCTCGCCCGCGTCGCTCTGGGCGTACACCTCCGACACCGCGCGCAGCACCGAATGCGAGCCGAACACCAGGTCGTTGGCCGTGGCCGTCCAGCGCTTGGCTCCGGTCTTGCGATCGAAGCCCTCGTAGACGTTCTCGCCCGACTCCGCAGGCTTCCACTCCGTGTTCTGGTCCAGCAGATTCACGAAGAAGTCGGTGGACAGCACGCCCGGGCGATCGGTGAACACACCGTGCGAGCTGCCACCGTGGTTGGCGCCGAGCGCACGCAAGCCGCCGACCAGCACCGTCATCTGCGGTGCGGTCACATCGAGCATGTACGCGCGGTCGAGCAGCAGACGCTCGAGCGGCGCCTTCTCACCCGGACGCACGTAGTTGCGGAAACCGTCGGCGCGCGGCTCGAGCACGGCGAACGACTCGACGTCGGTGGACTCCTGGGTGGCGTCGGTGCGTCCCGGGTGGAACGGAACCGTCACCGTGTGACCGGCGTCCTGCGCGGCCTTCTCGACCGCCGCGGAACCCGCGAGGACGATCAGGTCGGCCAGCGAGATCTTCTTGCCACCGGTGGCCGAGGCGTTGAAGTCCTGCTGGATGCGCTCGAGCACCTCGAGCACCTTGGCCAGCTCGGCCGGCTCGTTGATCTCCCAGTCGCGCTGCGGTTCCAGCCGGATGCGGGCACCGTTGGCGCCGCCGCGCTTGTCGGTGCTGCGGAAGCTGGCCGCCGACGCCCACGCCGTCTTGACCAGCTGGGCGACGGTGAGGCCGGAGTCGAGCACGGTGCGCTTCAGTGCCGCGACATCGTTGTCGTCGACCAGTTCGTGGTCGACGGCCGGGACCGGGTCCTGCCACAGCTGCGGCTCGGCCACCCACGGGCCGAGGTAGCGGCTCAGCGGACCCATGTCGCGGTGCAGCAGCTTGTACCAGGCCTTGGCGAAGGCCTCGGCCAGCTCCTCGGGATGATCGAGCCAGCGGCGGGTGATCTCACCGTAGATCGGGTCCTCGCGCAGGGCCAGGTCGGTGGTGAGCATGGTCGGCGTGCGGGCCGGACCGCCGAACGGATCGGGGATGAGTCCTTCGCCCGCACCGTCTTTCGGCTTCCACTGCCACGCGCCGGCGGGGCTCTTGGTGAGTTCCCACTCGAAGCCGTACAGGTTCTTCAGGAAGCCGTTGCTCCACTGGGTGGGTGTCGCGGTCCAGACCACCTCGAGCCCACTGGTGATGGCGTCCTTGCCCTTGCCGGTGCCGAAGGAGCTCTTCCAGCCGAGACCCTGCTGCTCGATCGGGGCGGCCTCGGGCTCGGGACCCACCAGGCTCGCGTCACCCGCGCCGTGGGTCTTGCCGAAGCTGTGCCCGCCGACGATCAGCGCGGCGGTCTCCTCGTCGTTCATCGCCATCCGACCGAAGGTCTCGCGGATGTCGCGGGCCGCCGCTACCGGGTCGGGCCTGCCGTTGGGGCCTTCCGGATTCACATAGATCAGGCCCATCTGCACCGCACCGAGCGGCCCGGAGAGCTCGCGGTCACCGCTGTAGCGTTCGTCGCCGAGCCAGGTGTCTTCCGGGCCCCAGAACATCTCTTCGGGCTCCCAGATATCGGGGCGGCCGAAGCCGAAGCCGAAGGTCTTGAAGCCCATCGACTCCAGTGCGACATTGCCCGTGAAAACCAGGAGGTCGGCCCAGGAGATCTTGTTGCCGTACTTCTGCTTCACCGGCCACAGCAGCCTGCGCGCCTTGTCGAGATTGGCGTTGTCGGGCCAGCTGTTGAGCGGGGCGAAACGCTGCGCGCCCTGACCGCCGCCACCGCGGCCGTCGGCGATCCGGTAGGTACCGGCCGAATGCCAGCTCATCCGGATGAACAGGCCGCCGTAGTTGCCGTAGTCGGCGGGCCACCAGTCCTGGGAATCGGTGAGGACCGCGGCGATGTCGGCCTTGAGCGCTTCGACGTCGAGCTTGGCGAATTCCTTGGCGTAGTCGAAGTCCTCGCCGAGCGGGTTGGACTTCGACGAGTGCGCGTGCAGGACCGAGACGTCGATCTGCTCGGGCCACCAGTCCTGATTGGTCAGCGGGCGATGCGCCTTGGGCTCGGGCGAGGGGATCGCGGGGTTCTCGCTCTCGCTGGCGCTCGAGGTTTCGGTGTCAGGAGTGGGTGGGCGGCTATCGGAGGTCACGATATTCCTTCCTGGACGGGTGGTGCGGACTACTCGTTAGGGGTGGACGGTGCGTGCGCGCAGTCGGGGCACAGGCCCCAGTAGATGACCTCGGCTTCATCGATGGCGAAGCCGTGGTCGTCGGCCGCGGTGAGGCAGGGTGCTTCGCCGACCTGGCAGTCGACGTCGAAGATCGCCCCGCAGTCCCGGCAGATGAGGTGGTGATGGTTGTCGCCGACGCGCGACTCGTATCGGGCGACCAGACCGCGTGGCTGGATGCAGCGCAGCAGTCCGGCGCCGGTCAGGGTGCGCAGCGAGTCGTACACGGCCTGGTGGGAAACACCGGGCAGCCGTGCGCGCACTGCCCGGATCACCGAATCGGTATCGGCATGCGGATGTTCGTGGACGGCGCCGAGCACCGCGACACGCGGAGCCGTGACGCGCAGTGAAACTCCCCGCAGCATCTGCTGGAATTCCTGGTCCGTCGGCACGCCACGAAGTCTTCCCCGTTTTCTTGAATCAGTCAAGTATTAGTTCCGGGTCAGGTTCGTGAGAACACCGCGGCGAGGAAGTCGGAGTCGTCGCGAAAGGGACGTAGATCCCAGGTGGAAAGCAGGAGATCGGTTGTGAGACCGGCTTTTTCGGTGTCGTCGAGGAAATCGGCGAACTCGTAACCGCGCTCGGCGCCGAAGCCGGTGATCAGGCGGCCCGCGGGTGCGAGATGGCGGGCGAACCCCTCGAGCACTGCGATCCGGGTGGACGGCGCGAGGAAGGTGAGCACATTGCCCGCGCAGACGATGGCGTCGAAATCGCGGGTGGGCAGATCCAGTTCGGCGAGGTCGCCGACGAGCCAGGTGGGGCCGGGGTGATCGGCGCGCGCGGCGTCGATGAGCACCGGGTCCACATCGACGCCGACCACCGTGTGTCCCGCGTCGTGCAGGTAGCCGCCGATCCGGCCGGGTCCGCAGCCCGCGTCGAGCACGCGCGCGCCACGTCCGAGCATGGCGTCGACCAGCCGCGCCTCACCGACGATGTCGGTGCCCTCGGCCGCGAGGGTGCGGAATCGTTGCACGTACCTCGCCGAATGCGACGGGTCGGCGGCGACGATCTCCTCCCACTGACTGGGCGTGCGGTCCTTCGATGCGCTCATGATCGACTCCTCCTGCGGCCGACCCTAGCGCGATTCACGGACTAGGCGCGGAGATCTCCGGGAAATGGCCTGCTGGTGAGGCTGTGATAGAGCATGCTGAGGTCGAGGGCGTCACCGGCGGCGGTTTTGGGCTCGGCGGCTCGATCGACCTGGCGGTGCAGCGCTTCCATCTTCTCGTCGAGCTGGTTGGCCGCCTCGGCTGCCTGGGCGAGGTCGCTGCGCAGGTTCGGCGGCACCTCACCCCGGTATTTGTAGTAGATCTTGTGCTCGAGGCTGGCCCAGAAATCCATGGCGATGGTGCGGATCTGGATCTCCACCGGAACCCGCTGGGTGTGCCCGGCGCGAAACACCGGGATCGACACGATCAGGTGCAGGCTCTGGTACCCGTTGGGTTTGCGGTGGGTGATGTAGTCGCGTTCCTCGAGCACGGTGATGTCGGCCTGGCTGACCAGCAGGTCCCGGATGGTGGCGATATCGGAGATGAAGCTGCACACCACCCGCACCCCGGCGATGTCGAGCACGTTCTCGCGGATGGCGGCCAGGTTCATCGCGTAGTTCTTGCGCCGCACCTTCTCGAGCACGCTCTCGGGCGACTTCAGCCGCGAGCCGACGTGCTCGATGGGGTTGTAGGCGTGGGTGTTGTTGAAGTCCTCACGCAGGATGTTGATCTTGGTGGTGACCTCGTCGATCGCGAACTTGTACCCGAGCATGAAGTCGACGAACTGGTCACGCAGCGCGCGCACGTCGTCGACATCGACCAGTTGCCCGTTGGATGCCGAGCCGGTGCCGGGTTGCCAGGGTTTCACCCCGACCATTGTGCCCGTTACGTCGCCGACGGCCCCGCGGGGGCGTCACAGCCCCGGTTCGTCCTCGTCGAGCCGATGGTGGTTGAGCTGGGCGAATCCCCACGCGGCCAGGGCGGTGAAGCAGGCGATGTAGAGCATGTAGGCGGTGAGCACGAGCACGATGCCGTAGTCGTGCATCCAGTGCCCGAGGGGGAACACCGCGAGTGCGCCGAGCGCGAGCATCACCACCGAGGTGCCGAGTGCGGGCAGTGCGAGAGGGGTGAGATCGGTGCGTTCGGGTTCCGGCGCGGGCGTGGGTTCCGGGGGAGCGATCTCGGGGCAGCGGTCGGGTTGTGCGTCGGTGATCATCGAGAATTCCTCGCGTTCGGGCTCGAAATATCAACGGGGGCAGCGGGAGTGCGGCGAGTCGGCGGCGACGCGCGAAGATCGTCACCCGGCGACGGGCGGTGATCCGTCATGTATTCGGTCCTGCGGACGGATGGGATGGGACCGATCCGCGTGTCGCAATTTTCCAGCTAAATCGTGTCGCCGAGCGTGGAAGCAGTGGTCTCACGGCATGGAGTACTCGGTAGCGTTCGTGCCCGCGACCGCTCCAGCAATGTTTTGGCACACCGGTACCGTTTGCGGCGCGGTCGGCGGGGTAGGGCCACGGCATGACCGAACCAGACGACACCTACGACCCGCCCCAGGACACCGGCGCGCCCGACTCGGTCGAAACCGATCCGGCCGCGCTCAACAGCAGTGAGGACCTCGACGAGGACCGTCTGCGCGAAGACCCGTTGGAAGCGGGCATGGACCCGCCCGAGCACTGGACCGGCGTCACGAAATACGGCATGACACCGGCCGAAGAGGCCACCCCGCGTGGGCTCGACGAACGCCTGGCCGAGGAGGAACCCGATGTGGTTCCCGGTTCCGCGCCGCAGGCGGCCGGGTCGTCCTCGGTCGAACTCGATCAGGACGGCAACGAGGTCGCTCCGCGGGTCGGCTACGAAGAGGAGCTCGGCATCGCCGCCGACGTGGCCGGTGGTTCCGTGCCCGACGAGATCCGCAGGCCGGAACCGCCGGAGTGATTCGGACCGTTCAGCTGCCCGCGTATTTCGCGGCGTAGAGCGCCTGATCGGCGCGGGTGAGCAGGTGGTCGGGCCCCTGGCCCGCCAGCGTGACGAGGACCGCGCCGATGCTCACCGTCACGTCGATGCTCACGGTGTCGACGGTGATCGGGGTGCTGAGCGCCTTGTGCAGTGCGGCGACCAGCCGGTCGAGGAGGTCTTGGTCGGCCGGTGGCTCGGCCAGGACGACGAACTCGTCGCCGCCGGTACGCGCCAGCACGCACCCGTGTGCGGCGGCCGCCGACTCCAGCCTGTTCGACACGGCGGCGAGCAATTTGTCGCCGACGATGTGGCCGAACGAGTCGTTGACCTCTTTGAAGTTGTCCAGATCCAGCGCGCACACCCCGGCCCGCGCCTCCGGAGCCGACTCATCGACCACGGTATGCAGCCGGTCGAGCAGGTACCGCCGGTTCGGCAGGGCGGTGAGCGGGTCGTGCATCGCCTGCCACTGCAATTGCTCTGTGGTCGTGCGTCTTTCGGTGATGTCCTCGCCGAAGCCGAGCAGATACCTGCGTTCGCCGTCGGCCGAGGCGCAACGGGTGACGGTCCAGGAGGTCCACACCATCGACCCGTCCTGGCGGGGGAATCGGCCTTCGATCTGGATGCTGCCGGTCGCCGAGTCGTCGAGGGCGCGCATCACCCGCTCGCGCACCTCGGTCTGCCGGTCGGCCGGGAACATGGTGAAACCGGTCGTGCTGCGCAGCTCGGCCAGATCGCGGCCGATGAGCCGTTCGAAGGCCGGGTTCGCGTCGAGGATCATGCCGTTCTCGTCGCCGATGGAGATGCCGATCGAGGAGTGGCGGAAGGCCATCTCATAGCCCTCGGCATGCGGTGGCCCGGCGCACAGGACGCGCGCGAAACCGGTGCCGAATCCGCCGAGCAGCGCGTCGCCGAGGGCGAGATCGCGCGGTGTCGCCGATTCGGCGACCGCACGTAGTACCGGAACCGACGCGGCGATGACGGCTGGGTCGGTGAGGCCGAGGTCGGCTATCCTTCGTGCGGCTTGTTCGGCCGCCTCGAACGCGGACTCGGGCGGTGCCTCTGCGAGTTCGGTGACTATGCGGCGGACCCCGTCGGCCAGCGACTCCCGCGAGACCGGACCGAGCTCGGCCAGGCGCCGAGCCCACTCGTCTGCGTGGTCGTCGAGGTTCATAGCGAAGCCGGTTCCAGGTGTGCGGCGCCGTTGCCGCGGCCGATGCGGTCGGTGGTGATCATGCCACGTCGGGCCCGGAAAGCGGCCGCTCGGCCGCACTGATTCGGTGCGGCGGCGGTCAGGTGCGCTCAGCTGTCGAAGTGAACATCCAGCAATCGCTCGCTCGCGCGCAGATGCTCGGCCATGGTGACGAGCAGGTCGATCGAGTCGCGGGACAGACCGATCGTCTGCACGAGGAACAGGCGTGGCCGGTCGAGCTGCAAGCGTGCGAGCAGCGTGCTGTCGTCGACGCTCGACCCGTTCAGGTCGCGGACGAAGAAGTAGTCAGGTTCCACCTGGAAGTAATCGGCCAGTGCGGCAACGGTTCTCCACGAAGGATTGCTGCGGCCGCCCGACCGTAGCTGCGACAGATACGGTGCCGAAATGCGATGCCCCGCCGCCTGCAACGAGCGTGCGACCTGGCGGTTGGTGCACCGGTCCGCGACCTGCTCGGGTGGATTGCGGAAGAGCTCGTTGAGGCGGGTAGCGAAGTGCGACACGGCGATTCCTCGACATCAGGTTGGTCAGAAGACCATCTTCTGTCGCTCGCTGTGTCGCTGGCAATAGCGCCAGCTAACTTGTGGCTTCCATCACGAAATTCGGCCGGGACGTTTGTTCCACGGCGAAATGCGGTGGCCTGCCTCAGTAGGCGAGGGGTGGGCCGGCTGCCGGACCGGCCCACCCCGAGGTGGAAGAGCGACGTGACATTCGAGGCGTTCTCGCCGTTGCTGCGGGGGTCCGCGCTGTGTCGGCGGGGTCATGACGCGCCTCCTCGCAGAGCAGCGTCCGGACAGGTCAGGCGTTGATGGCCTGGCGCTGGTGTCCGTTGGAGTGTGCGATCTCGATCTTGCGCGGCTTGGCCTTCTCGGCCACCGGGATCGTCAGGCGCAGCACACCGTCGGTGTATTCGGCGCGGACGCTGTCGGTGTCGAGGCCCTCGCCGAGGAACAGTTGGCGGCTGAACACCCCGCGCGGGCGTTCCGCGGCGATCATCTCGCGGCTCGAGTCGAGTTCGGGTCGCGACGCTCGCACGGTGACAACGTTGCGTTCGATATCCAGGTCGAGCGAGCCCGGGTCGATGCCGGGAAGGTCGAATTCGACGACGAACTCGTCGCCCTCACGCCAGGCGTCCATCGGCATCACCGTCGGCCGGGCCGCGGTGCCGAGCACCTGCTGCGTGAAACGGTCCAGATCGCGGAAAGGATCGGTACGCATCAGCATGGTCGCCACCTCCAACTCACTCCATTTCTCTCTCGTAGGTCAGGTAACCTATGCTATGTGGCATAGATTTGTTTTAGCACTCTCGGCATGAGAGTGCAAGGGAGGAGTGAGATGTCGCTGGATCCGCACGCGGGATCCCCGCTACCCGACCCGGCGCAGGCCGTGTTCGGAATCTCGGTGACAGCAGAACTGACAGGGGTCGGTGTGCAGACGCTGAGGCTCTACGAACGACACGGGCTGCTCACCCCGGCGCGTAGCGACGGCGGTACCCGTCGCTACAGCAGCAACGACCTGGCGCGCCTGCAGCGCATCGTCGCGCTCGCCGCCGCGGGGGTGAACATCGCAGGTATCGGGCGCATCCTCGAGCTCGAGGACGCCAACGCCGTCCTTCGTGCTCGTCTGCGCGGCGAGCTACCCCCGGACTAGCGCCTGCCCGACGGTCGATTCCTGTGGGTGAGCATGGGGTCGCGCGGGAAGTGTCGTGAATCTTCCAATGACTTCGGTTAACGGTTTTTCCGGGTGAGGGCGGGTCCTAGGTTTCAGGGCGGCTGTCCGGCCGAATTTCGCCTGCGAAAGACCGAGTGTGCGTGTGACGAGTTGGCTGCCGATCCTGCGATCGGTGCTGGTGATCGCCCTGATGACCGGGGCCGTCATCGCCCTGCGCGGTCGGGTTCCCGGGGTCGTCTCGGTGGCGGGGGAGCGGCCCTCCGCGCTGACGGTCGCGGTGATGCCGGTGCTGTTGCTCGTCTCGGTGGTGATTCTGGCGGCCGGGGTCCTGATCAGCCAGCACCGCTTGCCGTTGGCGATGCCGCAGATCGAGACCGGTGGCGGGCTGCCACGGTTGCGGGTCGGACGGCTGTCGGTTCTCCTTCCGGTCGCCGTCGGCGCCTCGGCGCTGGTGTTCGCCGGTGGGATCGTCGCCCTGTTCCTGCTGCCCGGCGCGAAGACCGAGCAGACGCCGCCCGAGGACGCGCCGATACGCGACCGTCCGACCTCGCTCGATGCCACTGCTCCCGAATCGCCTTTCAGCACACCGGATCTGAGTGGTCTCACCCTCGTGGTCGCGACCGCGCTCGCCCTGCTGCTCGTGGCGATCGCGATGGTCGGGTTGGCCGCGGCGTTCGGTTCCGCGCGCCGCGTCCCCGGCCACGTCCCCCCGCCCGACACCGAACTGCCCGCGCCCGAAGTGGATTCGCTCACCCGGGCCGCCGAAATGGGTCTGGCCGCCATGATCGCCCCCGGCCAGGACACCCGCGAGGCCATCATCGCCTGCTACGCCGCCATGGAACGCGGCCTGTCCGCCGACCGCGCCGCCGCCCCCCTCATCTCCGACACCCCCAACGAGGTCCTGGCCCGCGCCTTCACCACCGGCGTCCTACAGGACTCCTCCGCCCACGAACTCGTCACCCTCTTCGAAGAAGCCAGATTCAGCCCCCACGACATGCTCGGCTGGCAACGCATCCGCGCCGAACAATCCCTGCGCGCAGTCCTCGCCGACCTCCAACGCCGCACCGCCGAACTCGTCGCCTGACTTCTGCCAGGCGGCAGTTCGACGATGTTCTGCGAGCTGATCGTCCGCTGCCTGATCGGGGACCGGTGCCCGAAGAGTCTGCGAGGATAGGCGCACTATCCCCTTCCGAAAGGAACCGAAGGTGAGCTCTGCCGGTTGTGTGCCGCTGCTCGGACGTGTCGCTGCCGCTGTGTCGGAGGCGATCGCCCGAGTCCGCCCGGAGACGGCGGAAGCGGACCCGGTAGTGCGACGATCCGACCGCGCCGATTACCAGTCCAATGCCGCGTTGCCGCTGGCGAAGCGGTTCGGGGTGCCACCGGCTCAGCTCGGTAGCGACATCGCCTCCGGCATCGATCGCACCGACGGTCTGATCGCTGACGTGCAGGTGTCGGGTCCAGGATTTCTGAACATCACCGTGTCCGACGCCGCGGTGTGGGAATCCGTCGTGGCACGACTGATGGACGAACGGCTCGGCATCCCGGCCACCGAGGACGGCCGCCGAGTGGTAATCGACTACTCGGCCCCGAACGTGGCGAAAGAGATGCATGTGGGGCATCTGCGCACCACGATCATCGGGGACAGCCTGGCTCGGGTCTTCGGGTTCCTCGGTGCCGATGTGATCCGGGCCAACCACTTGGGCGACTGGGGCACGCAGTTCGGAATGCTCATCCAATACATCGATGAGCACCCCGAGTCACCGTGGCACACTGAAGAACTCGACGACCGGACGAGTTCGGTATCCGCACTCGACAGTCTGTACAAAGCTGCCCGCGCTCAATTCGACGGTGACCCGGAGTTCGCAGACCGGGCACGCACGCGGGTGGTCGCCCTGCAAGCGGGTGATCCCGGCACCGTCGACCGGTGGCGGGAAATCGTGACGGAGTCGGAAAAGGCGTTCGGCGCGATCTATGACCGGCTCGGGGTCCTGCTCACACCGGACGACTACGTCGGCGAATCGTTCTACAACGACCAGCTGGCCGACACGGTGACCGAACTGGTCGACAAAGGTGTGGCTGTCGACAGTGAGGGCGCGGTCGTTGTCCTGTCCGAGCAGGTCGACGGGCCCGACGACAAGCCCGCAGTGTTGATGGTCCGCAAGCGTGACGGTGGCTACGGCTACGACAGCACCGATCTGGCCACCATCCGGTACCGCATCGCTGCCCTGCGTGCACACCGATTGTTGTACGTCACCGACTCCCGTCAAGCGCTGCATTTCCAGCTGATTTTCGAAGCGGCACGACGCGTCGGCTGGCTCACCGACACCATCGAGGTCGACCACGTCGCCTACGGAACCATCCTCGGCCCGGACGGTAAGCCGTTCAAAACCCGTGCTGGTGGGACAGTTCGGTTGATGGACCTCCTGGACGAGGCCGTCGCACGTGTGCGGGCCGTCGTCGCGGAGAAGAACCCGGAATTGTCCCCGACCGAGCTCGACACCATCGCCGAGCAGGCCGGTATCGGTGCCGTGAAATACGCCGACCTGTCCACTTCCCGAGTCAAGGACTACTCCTTCGACCCCGTGCGGATGACCTCGCTGAACGGCAATACTGGTGTCTACCTGCAGTATGCCCATGCTCGGATCTGCTCGATCCTGCGCAGGGCGGGCGCCACAGCCCATGCCGCAGTCGATGTCAGCGTGCCCCTGGAGCCGGCAGAGCGGGAACTCGCCTTGGTGCTCGACGGCTACGGAACCGTGCTCGACGAGGTCGTCGAATCGTTGGAACCGCACAGGCTGGCCGGATACCTCTACGGCCTGGCCCGCGCGTACACGGCGTTCTACGACTCCTGTCCCGTCGTCACCGCCGCCGAACCGATCCGAGCCAATCGGATCGCCCTGTGCCGGCTCACCGCTCGCACGCTCGAACTCGGATTGAGTCAATTGGGAATCGCTGCACCACAACGGATGTGAGCGATCGGTCGGATACGCGCCGTTACGGTCTGGTGTCGAGCCGATGGTGACGACGCGCGCTTCACGCGACCTCGACGCCGACGTGCGGCGGTGGGTGTAGCGGGCCGCGGGTGTCTCTTTGCTACGGTGGCGGTGTGTGCTGGAGCACACCTGTTCGGGTAGCAGCTGGTGGCGGGCCCGTTGGGGCGTGCCGCGGTGGTCGGTGGTGAGGTCGGTGTCCCACGACGAGAGGCCGTTCGATGCGTGCGCAGATCAGTTTGACCGTGGACGGGCATACGCGGGAGGTCGGTGTCGATACGCGGGCCACGTTGCTCGACGTCCTGCGTGAACAGCTCGGTGTGACATCTCCGAAGAAGGGCTGCGATCACGGGCAGTGCGGGTCGTGCACGGTGTTGCTCGACGGGCGTCGTGCCACGCTGTGTCTGGCGCTGGCCGTGGCGCACGACGGGGCGACCATCGTGACCGCCGACGGGCTCGCCGACGGCGACGACCTGCATCCGGTGCAGCAGGCTTTTCTCGAGCACGACGGTTTCCAGTGCGGTTACTGCACACCGGGCCAGATCTGCTCGGCTGTCGGCATGCTCGAGGAGGTGAAGGCGGGCGCACCCAGCCATGTCACCGCCGACCTCACCGGTCCGGTCGAGCTCACCGACGACGAGATCCGGGAGCGGATGAGCGGCAACCTGTGCCGGTGCGGTGCGTACCCGCATATCGTCGCCGCGATCACGGAGGCCGCCCGATGAGGGACTTCGGCTACGAACGTGCGATCGGGCCCGAGCAGGCGGTGGCGACGATGCTCGCCGAGCCGGACGCCGTATTCCTCGGCGCCGGAACCAATCTCGTCGATCACCTCAAGCTCGGCATCACCGCGCCCGGCTTGCTCGTCGACGTGAGCAGGCTGCCGTTCGACGACATCACCGAACGCCCCGACGGTGCGGTGCGGGTCGGGGCGACGGTGCGCAATGCCGACCTCGCGGCCCACCCGATCATCCGCGCCCGCTACCCGATGCTCTCGGCCGCGCTGCTCGCAGGCGCGTCACCCCAGCTGCGCAATCTGGCGACCACAGCCGGAAACCTGCTACAACGCACCCGCTGCCCGTACTTCCAGGGCGTGACGACGCCGTGCAACAAACGCACGCCCGGCAGCGGTTGTTCGGCGATCGGCGGATACGACCGCGACCAAGCCGTGCTCGGTGCCTCGGACCAGTGCATCGCCACCCACCCCTCCGACATGGCAGTGGCCATGACCGCGCTGGACGCGACGGTCCGGGTACTCGGCGCCGACGGTGAACGCGAGATCCCGCTGGTCGACCTGCACCGACTGCCCGGTGCCGAGCCCGAACGCGACACCGTGCTCGCCCACGGCGACCTCATCACCGCCGTCGACCTGCCCGCGCTCGACTGGGCCGCCAACTCCACCTACCGCAAGGTGCGCGATCGGGCGTCGTACGCCTTCGCGCTGGTTTCCGTAGCCGCGGCCGTCGATATCGCCGACGGGCAGGTTCGCGATTGCCGCATCGCGTTCGGCGGTGTCGCGCACAAACCCTGGCGCGCCCACGCCGCCGAAGCCGCACTGCGCGGTCGCCCCGCCACCGAGACGAGCTTCGCCGAGGCCGCCGACGCCGAACTCGCGGCCGCACGTCCACAACGGCACAACGCCTTCAAGATCCCATTGGCACGCAAAGTCCTCGTCGCGACCTTGCGCGACCTGACCGAGCAGGGGGCGCGATGACATCCGCGATCGGCAGTTCCCCGACCCGTGTCGACGGACCGGCCAAACTGCGTGGCCGGGCGCCGTATGCGATGGAACACCCACTCCGGGATGCCTTGCACGCCTTCCCGATTCAGGCCACCATCGCGCGCGGACGGATCGGCGCGATCGATACCCGCGAGGCCGAGACGATGGACGGTGTCGTCGCGGTGCTCACCCATCTCAACGCCCCACGGCTGGCCACCGACGACGACAACGAACTGTTCATCCTGCAGAACGACGAGGTCGCCTTCCACGGCCAGCTGATCGGGGTGGTTGTCGCCACCAGCCCCGAGGTCGCGCGCGAGGCGGCGACACGGGTACGGGTCAGCTACGACGAGAGCCCCGCCGACGTGGTCTTCGACGCCGACCGCGACGACCTGTACGCACCCGAGGACGTGAGCGGCGGCTTCGCCACCGACACCACCATCGGCGATGTCGAGCATGCGCTCGAGCTGGCCCCGGTGACAGTCGACCACACCTACACCACCGCGATGGTGCACAACAATCCGATGGAACCGCACGCCACCATCGCGCACTGGACCGAGGACGGGCTGGTCCTCTACGACTCCACCCAGGGCCCGCACGTGGTGCGCTCCACGCTGGCGCCGCTGTTCGGCCTGGAACCCGAACAGGTGCACGTCATCGCACCGTATGTGGGCGGTGGATTCGGGTCGAAGGGCGAACCGCACGCCAATATCGTGCTCGCGGCCATGGCTGCGCGGTTCACCGGCGGCAAACCGCTGAAACTGGCACTCACCCGCCAGCAGCTGTTCTCCCTCGCCGGGTACCGCACTCCGAGCGTGCAGCGGATCCGGCTCGGCGCCCATCACGACGGGACCTTGACGGCACTGAGTCACGATGTGGTCCAACAGGTTTCGAAGGTCAAGGAATTCGCCGAACAGACCGCGATCGTGTCGCGGGTGATGTACGCGGCCGGTACCCGTGCCACCACCCACCGGTTCGCGGCGCTGGACGTGCCGGTGTCGTCGTGGATGCGGGCGCCGGGACACTGCCCCGGGATGTACGCGGCCGAAACGGCGATGGACGAGCTGGCCGTCGCGCTCGGTATGGACCCGATCGCGCTGCGGATCCACAACGAACCCGAGGTCGACCCGGAATCGGGGCGTCCGTTCTCCAGTCGTGGGCTGGTCGAATGCCTTCAGGCGGGGGCGCGGCGATTCGGGTGGGCCGACCGCGATCCGGCGCCGAGAGCGCAGCGGGACGGACGTTGGCTGGTCGGTTCGGGCGTCGCTGCGGCCACCTATCCGGCCGATGTGAATCCGGGCAACAGCGCCCGGGTGCGTTTCACCGGCGGACGCTACGAGGTGGCCATCGACGCCATGGACATCGGCACCGGCACCTGGACGACACTCGGCCAGATCGCCGCCGATGCCCTCGGTGTCACCGGCGACCGCATCGACCTGCGCATCGGCGATTCCCGACTGCCCGTCGGAACCGTCGCGGGTGGTTCGAGCGGCATGGCGTCGTGGGGATCGGCGGTGATCGCCGCTGCCGAGGACTTCCGCCGCCGCTACGGCGACAACCCGGCCGACGGTGCAGAGACGACGGTGGAAACCTCGAAAGACCCGGCGCGGGAGAACTTTTCGACGCACGCGTTCGGGGCGCATTTCGTCGAGGTGCGGGTCGATACCGACACCGCCGAGATCCGCGTGCCCCGGGTGGTGAGTGTGTTCGGCGCGGGCCGCATCATCAACCCGCGCATGGCCCGCTCGCAGTTCATCGGTGGCATCACCATGGGCATCGGCATGGCCTTGCACGAGGAGAGTGTCTTCGACACCCGTTTCGGCGAGGTCGTCAACCACGACTTGGCCGGCTACCACATTCCGGTCAACGCCGACATCGGCGAGATCGACGTCAGCTGGATCGACGAACACGACCCGCACGTGAATCCCATGGGCAGCAAGGGAATCGGGGAGATCGGCATCGTCGGGTCGGCGGCGGCCGTCGGCAACGCGATCTACCACGCCACCGGAGTGCGCGTCCGCCATGTTCCCATCCATCTCGAGGACCTCCTCGACGCCGTCTGAGCCCATCGCCTAGATTCGCCGGATGACCTCCACCGCCCTGTACTGCGGCACGCGCTGGGACGAGCAGGGGCGATGGTGTTACGAATTGCTGCGCGCGGACGGCACCGTCGACCTGCTGCCCGGTGTCGGCACCCGGCTCGCGTTCCGGGTCACCGAGGGCCGCTACTGCCTCGGCTACCGTGCGTTCGGCGGCGAACCCGGGCGCCGGACCTGCCCGTACGAGGCGCGGATCGACACCGGCCACCAGTGCGAACGGTGCCGGATCCGGGAGGGATGGTCGGTGGTGCACAGTCATCGCGGTCCGCTCGCCACCCTGCCCGAACAGGTGCGCGATTACATGGCCCGCCCGCACCACCTCTACATCGCGTACTTCGGTGACGGGATGGCCAAGGTCGGGACGGCCTCGGCGGTGCGCAGGCACCGTCGCCTGTTCGAACAGGGCGCGCTTGCCGCCCGCTTCATCACCGATTCGCCCGACGGGTTGCATGTGCGCGAACTCGAGCGGGTGGTGACCGAGCGGGCCGGACTCCGGCAGTCGGTGCCGGGCGTGACCAAGACACGGATCCTCGCCCGCCCCCTGCGGCCGTGGGCGGCGGTGGAAGAAGGGGTGGCCGAGGCCGCCGCGCACGCGGCGAGCGCCCTGCCCGACGACATCGTCCGCACCGATATCGCCTGGTCCGGTGGCCGCGACTTCTACGCGACCATCCAGGCCAGCGGCCGGTTCCCCGACCCGATCGAAATCACCACCGCGGCAGGTGAATACGTGTTCGACGCGGTGGCCGCCCACGGCCACACCCTGGCCTGCCGTGATCCGGCGGGAGCCGCTGAACTGGTGTTGGTCAACGACTCCCGCCTCGTCGGGCGCCGGATCGAACTCGATCCGGCGATCAGCGTCACCCCGGAACCGGCGCAGACCAGCCTGTTCTGAGGTGCCGGATCAGGCGGTGACGGGGGTCCACTGCTCGGCCGGCGGCCGGCCGGGCAGCGGCTTGCCGATGAGAGCGAGCGGGACGAAGAAGTTCACCTGCCCGACCGCCATGGCGAGTGTGGCCAGCGCCGTCTCGTCGTAATGCTTCGCGGCGGCGGTGTAGAGCTCGTCGGTGACCCGTTCGCCGTGCGTACCCGGGATCAGGACGGCCTCGGTGAGCGCGAGTGCGGCCCGTTCGGGTTCGGTGAACGACGGTGCGTCACGCCAGGTGGCAACGGCGGTGATGCGGTCCTCGGATTCCCCTGCGGCGCGCAGGTTTCCGGTGTGCAGGGCCGTCAGATACGTGCTGCCGACGATCTGGCCCGCGCGCAACTGGATCAGGCTGATGGTCGAGCGGGGCACAGCCCCGTTGCCGACGGCTTTGAACAGTGCGGCGCTGACCTCGGCGAGGGCGGGGACGAGCTGCTGGGGGTTGGGCAGGCGGGAACGGTCGGACATGATGGTTTCCTTTCCGGTGGGTGTGATTCTCAGGCGATGCGGGTTCGGGAGCCGGTGAGGGAGCGCAGGGCCGCGGTGGTGGATCCACCGGTGGGCAGCCAGGCGCGGGCGGCGAAGGTGGCGGCGGTGAAGAACAGGGGCATGGCCCATTTGTCGGGTCCGTCGCCGACGGCCAGGTGCGAGGCCGCCGCACCGCCGTAGACGAAGACCAGTCCGGCATAGGCCCATTCCTTCGTGCGCGGGTGGCCGGGCGTGAGGATGGTGGCCAGCGCGGCCGTTTTCGCGACACCGAGGACGGTGGCGAAGTACATCGGGTAGCCGAGATGGTCGAAGGATTCGCGCACGTAGGAGATCCGGGCGAGACCCCAGTACGCGCCGACGGCGGTTTCGGCGAGGACTGCGGCAACGGGCACCCAGCGTGCGAATTTCGCGATGCGGGTCAGGCGAGTGGTCATGAGTGGGTTCTCCTGTGTGGGAAGGTCGATCGGTCAGGCTGCGGCCGCGACGTGGGTCGCGGCCCGGTGGAGGACGGCGGCGAGCCGGGCGTTCTCGGGGGCGTTGAAGGCGAAGGCGGCGCGACGGCGGGTATAGCCGTAGGCCAGGCCGCTGTGCGGGTCGGCGAATCCGTCCGATCCGGCGGAACCGGTGTGCCCGATGGCATAGGCACCGAGGAACGGAGTCAGCAGGCTCTTGGCTTCGAAGCCGAGCGTGTACGGTGCGCTGTCGCCGCGCACCAGGTCGCGACCGCCGGAGTGGATGGCGGACACCGTCGCGATGGTCTCCAGCGACAGCAGTGGTTCGCGTCCGTCGATCCCGGTGGTGGCCGCCGCGTACATCGCCGCGATACCCGCCGCGCTGCCGACCCCGCCCGCCGAGGCCTGTCCGAGCCTGCGCACGGCGCTGTCGTTGGGCAGCGCCATCACATCGGCGGCGGTGAAGCCGTGGGCATTGAGGTTGTAGGCGATGCCCGCGATGCTGTGCGGCGCAGGCGAATTCGCGGCGAAGGCCGCCTCGGTCTCCGGTGTGGCGCGCCAGGGCAGAATCGGCAGGTAGCGGTGCTCCAGTTCGACGGGCAGGCCGAGGTGGATGTCGAGGTCGAAGGGTGCGCGGATGCGCTGCTCGAACAGTTCCCGCACCGTGGCGCCGGTGATGGCACGCACCACCTCGCCGACGACGGCGTAGGTGACGAACCCGCCGTACCCGTGCACGGTGCCCGGCTCGAAGTAGGGTCGCTGCCCGACGAGCCGTTCGGCGATCACCCGGTCGTCGGCCAGTTCCGCGACGGTGAATCCACCGTCGACCCCGACCACGCCCGAGCGGTGAACCAGCATGTCGCGCACCGTGATCCGCTCCTTGCCCGACCGGGCGAACCGCGGCCAGTAGTCGGCGACGGGCCGGTCGACATCGAGCACACCGTCCTGGATCAGCAGCGCGATCACCAGGGCGGCGGCGCCCTTGCTGGTGGAATGCAGCCCGGTCAGCGTTGTACCGGACACCTCGGACCCGGACCAGAGGTCGACCACCCGGCGACCACGCACGAACGCTGCCAACTGTGCGCCCGGGTCACCCTCCTCGGCCACCACGGCGGCGAATTCGGCCCGCACCTGTTCGTATCCTTCGGCGACGAAGCCGTGCACCTCGACCATGACGTTCTCCTTTCGGCCGCAGCTTCCTGCCGCGGCGGATCGTGTTCTGACGCACTGACGTAAGCCACGGGCAGAACGTGACCCGGTCGTGGAAAAACGCTGGTCACGGCACTACGAGTCACACTCGGCGTCCCGCTTTCGTCATAGCGGTGGGACGACATCGAGGAGGACCCGTGCAGAACGCACAGTTGCTGGCCGAACAGTTCGAGGACAACCGCGCCCGCCTGCGGGCGGTCGCCTACCGGATGCTCGGCTCGCTCACCGAGGCCGACGACGCGGTGCAGGAGGCCTGGCTGCGCCTGGCCCGCACCGACACCGCCGAGGTGGACAACCTCGGTGGCTGGCTCACCACCGTCGTCGGACGGGTCTGCCTCGACATGCTGCGCTCACGGAAGAGTCGCGGCGAAGAACCGCTCGACAACGATCACCTGCCCGATCCGGTGATCACGAGCGAGACCGCCGCCGACCCGGAACAGGAAGTGGTGCTCGCCGATTCGATCGGCATGGCCCTGCTGGTCGTACTCGAATCACTGCGTCCCGCCGAACGGCTCGCCTTCGTACTGCACGACATGTTCGCCATGCCCTACGACCAGATCGCTCCCATCGTCGACCGCACGCCACAGACGGTGAAGAAACTGGCCAGCCAGGCGCGCCGCCGAGTACAGGGCGCAACGCCGGGCCCCGACCCGGATGTCGCGCGCAGGCGCCGCGTCGTCGACGCCTTCCTCACCGCCGCGCGTGGTGGCGATTTCGACGAACTGCTCCGCCTGCTCGACCCCGAGGTGGTGTTGCGGGCCGACGCGGGCGAAGCGATGCGGGTGATCCGGGGTGCCGCCGCGGTCGCGGGCCAGGCCGAGACGTTCCGGCGCATGGCCACCCTGTGCACCGTGTACCCGGCCCTGGTCGACGGCCGCTGCGGGCTGGTGAACACAGTGGACGGCGACCCGTTCTCGGTCATCGGCTTCACCGTTGTCGACGACCGGATCACCGCGATCGACATCCTGTCCGACCAGCAGCGGCTGGCCGGTCTCGATCTGTCGCCCGTTCTCGGATAGCTCCGTTCAGGCCGTGGCCAGCTGGGCGCGCAGGGTGTCCAACCCCATGCCGCCCAGCTTCAGGGCACGGGTGTGGAAGTGCTTCAGATCGAATTCCGCACCCGCGCGGCGCTGGGCGTCGTCGCGGGCCGCGAGCCAGGCTTGTTCGCCGAGTTTGTAGGCGGCGGCTTGGCCGGGCCAGCCCAAGTAGCGGTCGATCTCGTCGCGGGCGGTCGCGGCGTCTTTGAGAGTTCTCGTGAGCAGGAATTCCCGGCCGAGGTCCGGGGTCCAGCGTCGGCCGTCGTGGAAACCGGTGCCCGGCGGGATCGGCAGCTCGAGGTGCATGCCGATGTCGAGGACGACACGGGCCGCGCGGAAGAGCTGTTCGGAGAGCATGCCGAACAAGGCGCCGTCGTCGTCGAGAAAGCCCAATTCCTGCATGAGACGCTCGGCGTAGAGCGCCCATCCTTCGCCGTGCCCGTCCACGAACGACATGAGGCGCTGGAACCTGTTGAGCGACTTCGCCTCCCGCACGGCAGTGGCGACCTGGAGGTGATGACCCGGCGCACCCTCGTGGTAGACGGTGCTGATCTCCCGCCAGGTGCTGAACCGCTCCCGGCCCGCTTCCACCGACCACCACATACGGCCGGGCCTGCCGAAATCCTCGCTCGGGCCGAGGTAGTAGGCACCGACTCCACCACCCGGCGGCGCGATCCGGCACTCCAGGGCCATCAGTTCGTCGGGAATCTCGAAGTGTTCGCCGCGCAACGCGTTCAGTGCCCCATCGGATGTTTCCTGCAACCAACCGGCCAGGGCGGCGTGCCCGTGCAGGTGGTACCGGGGGTCGGCGTCGAGGACCGCGGCAGCTTCGGCGAGGGAGGCGCCTGGTGCGATCCGGTCGGCCACGGTCGTCATCTCGTCATGGATGCGCCCGAATTCCGCCCATCCCCAGTCGTATGCCGCATGCGGGTCGATCTCGGCACCGGTGAAGTGCCGCGACCACAGCTGGTAGGTGTCCGCACCCACCGCGTCGGCCCGGGGAGCGTGTGGCGCGAGCTCGGTCCGCAGGAACCCGGCGAGCTCACCCGATGCCCGGTCGGCGGCCGCGGCGACACCGGACAGATCCGGAGCGCCCGGCACGTGGGCGGCGGGCGCGGCGAAGGCGGTGAAGAACCCGGCTGCCCACGTCTCGACCTGTCCGGCCGTGCCGAGGACCTGCCGCAGCGCCGCGCCACGACCCTGCTGCTGTGCGGTGAGCAGGGAATCACGCATGCCTGCGACACACTCCGGAACCGCGGCGAGGCGATCACCGATCACTGCCCAGTCCTCGGCGGTGGCGTCGGCCATCACGTCGAACGCCATGCGCAGATCCTGGACCGGCGAGGCGATGACATTCAGGGCGCCGAGCCGCAGCCCCGCATCGTGCAGCTCGACCTCGAGGCCGATGCGTTCGGCGAACACCGCCGCCGCCACCCGCTCGTCGTCGGCGGGCGTGGTCGAGGCAATGGCATGTGCGGCCCGGCGGGCGAGTTCGGCGCGTGCTTCGTACCCGGCGGGGGAGTAGTCGGTGAGCCGATCGTCGTGGCCGGTGATGCGGAGCAGGGTCGCTGTCACCGGGTCCGCGGCGGCGAAATCGTCCACATACCGGTCGCAGATCGGGTGCACTCGGGAATCGGCGCGCACGCTGTCAGCTGTCGATGGACGGTTGTCGAGCGCCTCGCGCAGATCGGCGTTGATCCGATGGGCTTCGGCGAGCTGGTCTTCGAGAATCACGATGCGACAGGACGATTCGAGGGTGTTGCCGGCGTCGACGAGTTCGCGTACTCGCGCGGCGATGCGCAGCTGATACCGGGAGTAGCGGCGATGGCCGCCCGCGGAGCGCTGTGGAGTCAGCAGTTCGGCGGCGTCGAGGGCGCGCAGGAACGATTGGGTGACGCCGAGGATTTCGGCAGCTCGACCCATGCTGTAGGCGGGGTAGTCGTCGTCTTCGAGTCGGTCGGCGGCACTGATGCCGTCGTGGGTGTTCACGTGCTGCACTGCGCCTCTCGGTCGATACCGGCAGGCCCGGCGCGTTGGGCGCCGGGCCTGGGATCTACAAACGAGGGATTGACTTCACATTCACTCCGCACC
The DNA here is from genome assembly GCF_013839555.1 of Nocardia sp. GTS18. NCBI lineage: Bacteria > Bacillati > Actinomycetota > Actinomycetes > Mycobacteriales > Nocardiaceae > Nocardia > Nocardia sp. GTS18. Next base: position 79,774 of record NZ_JACBIU010000005.1, read on the forward strand.
CCGACACTCTCCGGGACGCGGGACTGGTAAGTGACTGCTCAGTGACCACCACCTCCTGTGACTGCCGGTTATGTCGAAGCTCGTGTACATCAGCGACTGTACAACTGCTCCCCCAAAATGTCTACAGTCATCACTACAGATTTCTTCTACCGGCGACCGGTCAGTTCAAGATCGGCATCGGCGCGGTTTCCGGGAATGTGACAGGCAGCGCCGTCAGCGCCCGGTGGAAGGGACCGGGACGCCACGTCAGCTCCGACTCGGGCACCGCGAGTTTCATCTCGGGCAGCGCATCGAGCAGTTGATCGATGGCCTCCTGGACGATCAGATAGGCGGGGGATTTGGCGGGGCAGCCGTGCGGGCCGGTGCTCCAGGCCAGGTGGGCGCGGTTGTCGAGGAACTCGCCCGTGCCGATGGCCGGATCGGTGTTGCAGGCCGCCATGCTGATGAGCACCGGCTGATGCGCGGGCAGCCACACCCCTTCGACCAGAATCGGCTGACGCGGATAGGTGATGCAGTGGTTCGCCATCGGCGGATCGGTGTAGAGCACCTCGTCGAGCGCGTCGCGCGTCGACAGGCTGCCACCGAGGATGCTGCCGGCGAAGCGCTGATCGGTCAGGATCAGCCGTACCGTGTTGAGGATCAGGTTCAACATCGGTTCGATACCCGCGCCGTACATGGTGAGCAGCTGGTTCATCAGCTCCTCGTCGTTGAGCCGGGCCGGGTGCTGCACCAGGCGGGTGGTGACATCGTCACCGGGGTCGAGCTGTTTGTGCCGGATCTGTTCGTACAGCGCGTCCTCGAGCATCTGACCGCCCTGCGCCGCGCTCGCGCCGCCCTCGAAGATCGCCGCCATACCCGCGGCCGCTCGGGCGCCGATGTCCTCGGGGACACCGAGCATCGAGTTCAGAGCCGCGAAGGCGAGCGGGAAGGCGTACTGACTCAGCAGTTCGGCACTGCCGTCGCCGCAGAACGTGTTGATCAGGGGGATCGCGAACTGCTCGACGGTGCGCTGCAACCGGTACAGGTCGACCCCGGCCAGGCTGGCCACGGTGGCCTGCCGGTAGCGGGCGTGCTCGGCGCCCGCGGTGCGCAGGGCATTGGGGCGGTAGCGCATCATCGGCAGCACCGGGCAGTCTTCGGGCACGGTGCGTTCCCACATGCGGGCGTCGGCGGGGAAGTGGTCGGGATCGTTGAGGATCTGGACGGCGGTGCGATAGCCGATCACCAGGGTCGCGGGCACGCCGGGCACCAGATCGACCGGGACCAGCGAGCCGAAGCGGCGCCGCATGTCGCGGTAGGTGCTCTGCGGGTCGGCCGCGAACTCCTCCGAGTACAACGCCACCCTGGCCTGCCCGCTGTTCGAGTCGGGGGAGATCGGGGTGAGGCCGAAGGAGGTCTCGAGCGTCACAGCGACGTCTCCGATCGACGGAACTCGTCGCGCCGGGGCGCGGCACCCAGCTCGCGGCCGACCCGTTCGGCCAGATCGTTCATCCGGTGCGCGACGAGTCCGAGATCGACATCCGCCGTCGTCGCGACACCGAGCAGGGTGCCTGCCCCGGCGGCGGTGATCAGGATCATCCCCTCGTCGTATTCGGTCATGTTCTGGCGCACCGTATTCGCGAAACCGCCGCAGAACTCGCCGAGTGCCTTGCCGAGCGAGCGCAACCCGGAGGCCGCTGCGGCGAACCGTTCGGCCTCGTCCTTGCTGATACCGGGCGAGTGGGCCACCCGTAGACCGTCGTCGGATAACAGGACCGCGAACCGCACGCCGTCGAGCTCCAGATCGTCCAACAGCCAAGCCAGGCGGTTGGTGCTGTCGGTGAGGGAAGTGCTCATCAGCTGTCCTGTCCGTCGATGGAACGTTCGGCCGCGACGCGACCGTGCCGGGATCCGCTGTGCCAGGCGGTGACCAGTTCCGGCCTGCCGGGCGATTCCGCGCCCGCGGCCCGGCCGGTGGCGGGGGCAACGACTCGTCGCGTGCGTTTGGGTAAACCGCCGGGGGTCGTGTCGGGTGCCGTGTGTTCGGGTGGGGCCGCCACAGCCACCGCCTCGACTTCCCGTGGCTCGGAAACATCCTCTCGCACAACGGGTTCCGGTGTGGCATCGGCCTGCTCGAGTTCGTTCGAGCGGGTTTCGGACTTGTCGACGAGCAGCGCGGAGGGGATGAAGACCATCGCGCGGGTGCCGCCGTAGACGTTGGGACCGTCGACGTAGGCCGCGAAGCCGTAGCGTCGTGCCAGCGCCGCCACGCCGGGAAAGCCGATCTTCGGTGACGGTCCGAGTGCGTTGATGTCGATCACGCGCTCGCCCGACAGGATCTGGCGCGCCTCCTCCATCTGTTCCTGGCTCATCCGCACGCCCGCGTCGTCGATGATCAGGGTGACGCCGTGGTGTCCCTGCTGGAAGGCGACATCGACGAACGACGAAGGCGGCGAGTAGCGCAGGGCGTTGTCGAGCAGGGTGGCCACGGTGTGCACCAGTGGCTCGACGGCGCGGCTGATGACCACCCGGTCGCAATGTCCCGCCCGCACCCGCAGGTAGTCGCGCACCCGGCTGGTCGCGCCCGCGACCACGTCGTCGACGGTCTGTTGCGGCCAGCGCCTGCCGGGCAGGCCGCCGGAGACGAGTACGTAGGACTGCGCCTGCCGGATCATCTGCTGCACGGTGTGGTCGATGCGGCTCAGGGTGCCGTACACCTCGTCGTTGCGGTTCTCGCGCAGCGCGTTGCTGACCACCTGGCCCACATCGGCACCCAGGCTCACCACGGTGGTGCCGAAGGCGCGCACCGCGTTGCCCGTCGCGGCCCGGGCTTCCGCGGCGACCTGCGCGCGGGTCTCCGCGCGGACGGCCTCCACCCGGTCGTCGGCGCGTTCCTGCGCCTCGTGTTCCACGGTGAGGCGGGTTTCTTCGCGCACCAGGGCGAGATCGTCGGCGTACTCGGCCGCGATCCGGGCGATCTTGTGCGCGAACGGCGAGTCCCGCAGCTGGGCGGGGACCTCGGCGGTGACGTCGGGTTCGTCGTGGCGGCGGATCGCTTCGGTGATCCTCGGCAGGGTCGCCTCGATCAGGCGTGTCATCGCCTCGTCGTGCGCGTAGAGCTCGCGTTCGGCCGAGGACAGCCGCGCGCGGACGTGACGCTCGTTGCGCAGCGCGACCAGAGCCACCGCGACAGCGCCGAGCAACACCAATGTTGCGATACCGAACAAGAACACCGCGATTGTCGGGGTCATCGGTTCCTTTGTCGTCTCACCGGCCGAAGAGCCTGGTGGCCGGAACCTCGCCGGTCCCTCCGGCGAGACTGTTGCCGGTGGTGCAACCGTGCGAGTGCGGCCTGTCCCCGTCCCGCTGTGCTGCGCTTCCGGCGAATCCGCACACACCTTATCAGTGTGTATTTCGCGGTCGGAAAGTGTTGGTACCGAAAGTGATTCGCCCCTATTCCGCATCCGGTGACGGCGCGCCAAGATATATGTGACACGAAGTTCCATTTACACTTGAATGGAACCGCCGGTACCACTAAACTGAGCAGTGGAACCACCGCTAGGAGACACCGATGACGTTGTCCACTTACCACGATATTCTGCAGGGCTTGTCCGAGGGATCGGTGAGCAAGCACTTCGATCCCTATGTCGACATCGATTGGGACGCACCGGAAATGGCGGTGCATTCCGACGACCGCCGCTGGATCATGCCCACCGAGGATCCGTTGGGTCGCCACCCCTGGTACCGGGCCCAGCCCGAGGAACTCCAGATCGCCATGGGTATGTGGCGGCAGGCGGGCATCGCCAAGGTCGGTATCGACTTCGAGCAGCTGCTCATCCGCGGCCTCATGCAGTACCTGATCTCGGTGCCCAACGGTGATCCGGAATTCCGGTACGTCACGCACGAGGCCGCCGAAGAGTGCAACCACACGATGATGTTCCAGGAGATGATCAACCGCATCGGCTACCGCGATGTGATCGGCATGGGCCCGATCGACCGGAAGCTGACGATGGTCATCTGGCCCGCGGTGAAGTATTTCCCCGAGTTGTTCTTCACCCTGGTGCTCGGCGGTGAGGAGCCGATCGATCACCTGCAGAAGTCGTTGCTGCGCGGGGGTTTCGACCTGCATCCGATGGTGCACCGGGTGATGCAGATCCATGTCGCGGAGGAGGCCCGTCACATCTCCTTCGCGCACGAGTATCTGCGCAAGAACGTGCCCGCGATGCATCCGGCCACCCGGTCGTTGCTCTCGGTGCTGTTCCCCGTCGTGATGCGGGTGATGCTGTCGATGATCGCCACCCCGCCGAAGGAATTCGTGGAAAAGTTCCACATTCCGGGCGAGGTGATGCGCGAGGCGTACTGGGGTAGCACCGAGTCCCGGCACACCAAGCGTGACGTGTTCACCGACGTGCGCGCGCTGGCCACCGACATCGGCCTGATGAACCCCGTCGCCAAACTGGTGTGGCGGGCGCTCGGCATCGACGGCCCCGTCTCGCGCTACCGCAGCGAACCGGCCCGCCGGGTCACCGCGTGATCCCGGAGAGCTGGGCTGCCCCCACCGAGGTGCTGCTGCCCGACGCCGATCCGTTCTATGTGCCACGCGACGGATTCGACAGGTCGGCGCCGGGCACGCTGTTGCGCTGGCGCCCGGTGGAATTGGCGGCGTTCGGGCTGATTCCGCTGCGGGCGCGGGCCTGGCAGCTGCTGTATCGCAGCAACGATCTCAACGGCGTACCCGAGGCCGCCGTCACCACGGTGATCGCCCCGGCCGACGGTGTCGCCGACGGCGCGCCGCTCGTGTCGTTCCAGTGCGCGATCGACGCCATCGCGCCGCGCGCCTTCCCGTCCTACTCGCTGCGTCGTGGCTCGCGGGCGATCGGCACCTGTGCTCACATCGAACTGCTGCTCTTCGCCGACGCGTTGTCCCGGGGCTGGGCGGTGTCGGTGCCCGACCACGAGGGCATGCTCGGCGCGTGGGGTGCGCCGCGTGAACCGGGCTACCGCGCCCTCGACGGCATTCGCGCGGCCCTGGCCTTCGAACCGGGCGGTCTCGCGTCCGACGCGCAGGTGGGCTTGTGGGGCTACTCGGGAGGTGGGCTCGCCTCGGCGTGGGCCGCCGAGATGGCGCCCACGTACGCGCCCGAGCTCGATATCGCGGGCGCGGTACTCGGCTCGCCGGTCGGTGACCTCGTCTCCACCTTCCACCGGCTCAACGGCGGTTTGCACGCGGGCTTGCCGACATTGGTGGTCGCGGCGCTGCGGCGGGTGTATCCGGCGTTCGCCGAACTGGTCGACACCTATTTCTCCGACGAGGGCCGCGCGGTGCTCGACAAGGCGGCGGAGTCGACGACGGTGGGTGCGGTGCTGCGGCTGGCCAGGTACAGCATCGACCGGCACTCCGGTGCGCCCATGACCGAACTGCTCGCCCTCGAGGCGATGCTCGAGATGTTCGCCGACCTCACCCTGGGCGACCGGGCACCCGCGGCGCCGCTGCTGGTGACCCAAGCGGTGCACGACCAGATCATCGCGGTCGACGACATCGACGCGCTCGTGCAGCGCTACCGGGCCAACGGCGCGCACGTGACCTACCTGCGCGACCGGCTCAGCGAGCACCTGAGCCTGCTGGCCGGCTCGGCCCCGCTGAGCCTGAACTGGCTGGCGGACCGCTTCGCCGGGCTGCCGGTGACACCCTCACAGACCAGGACCGTGCTGAGCGTTCTCGGTCTCCCTGCGGGTCGCCACGGCCTCGCCGACCTGGCCAGGGCTGTGGTGCGAGTTCTGTTCGCGCGCCCGATCACCAAGGCGGTGACCGGGCGCGAGCTCGCGAACCCGGCGAAGCGGGACCAGCGCGCCGCCTGACCGAACCCTGAACTTACTCACTGGTAAGATACTGGCCCGTAGGGACTGCCGACGGCAGCCGGTGAGATAAGGGGTTATCGGTGGGGATTGTGACCGATGTACCGCGCGCGGTACGGAATGTGTGGGCCGTCTCGTTCGGCGGTGGGCTCGAATCCGGCGAGCCCACCCCGTCGACGACGGTGTACGAGCGACCGCACCGCCATCTGAAGCGGTACGAGGCCGGCCACGCCGGGGGAAATCCGGTGCTGCTCGTGCCGCCGCTGGCGGTGACCCCGGCGTGCTTCGATCTGCGACCCGGTCAGAGCCTGGTCCGCCACCTGATCGAGCAGGGGCGACAGCCGTACGTGATCGATTACGGCCAATTCGGTTACGCCGACCGGAATCTCGGCCTCGAGGACTGGATCGACGACATCCTGCCCGAGGCCGTCGCACGGGTCGCCGCCGAACACGACCGGCCGGTAGACCTCATCGGCTGGTCGCTGGGCGGGGTCTTCTCGCTGCTCACCGCCGCCGCCAACGCCGACCTGCCGATCGCGTCCATCACCGCGCTCGCGGCCCCCATCGACCAGCGCCGTACCCCGCTGCTGGCGCCGATGCGCCTGGCCGCCAAGGTGACCGGTGGCAAGGAGATGGCCCTGGCCACCCGGATCATGGGTGGTATCCCGCAGGAATTCGTGCGTCTGGGCTTCCGGCTGCAGGCACTGGACCGCGAGATCACCAAGCCCGCCTACCTGATCCGCAACGCGCTCGACACCGAGGCGCTGGCCCGGCTCGAGGCGACCGAGCGGTTCATGTCCTCGATGCCGGGTTACCCGGGGCGTTCCTACTGGCAGATCCACCGCAGCCTGGTGCTGCGCAACGAACTCGCCGAGGGCTACATCCGGCTGCGCTCGGATCTGGTGATCGAACTGGCCAAGGTCACCTGCCCCGTGCTGCTGCTCGGCAGCCGCGGCGACGCGGTGGTGCCGGCGTCGTCGGTGCGGCGCGGCCTGGACGTGCTGCCGAACGCGGAGGTGGAATTCGTCGAGGTACGCGGCGGTCACCTGGGATTGCTCGCCAGTGCGACCGCCGCGCAGATCACCTGGCCGGCGATCGACGAGTTCCTCAGCCGCTGACCGCCTGGGCCGAACCGTGCCGGGCCCGCAGTTCGTGCTTGACGACCTTGCCGCCCGCATTGCGCGGCAGGGCGTCGATCACCACAAGCGCCTTGGGGTGCTTGTAGCGGGCCAGGTGCGCGTCGAGGTGGTCGGCGAGCTCGGCGAGGGTGATGTCGCCGTCGTCCTCGGTGACCACGACGGCGACGGGCACCTCGCCCCACTTGTCGTCGGCCCGGCCGATCACCGCAGCCTCCCGGATGCGGGGATGGGCGAACAGTACGTTCTCCACCTCGGCGCAGTAGATGTTCTCACCGCCGGAGATGATCATGTCCTTCTTGCGGTCGACGACGTAGACGAAGCCCTCCTCGTCGCGGCGCACCAGATCGCCCGAGTGGAACCAGCCGCCGGCGAACGCGTCGGCGGTCGCCCGCGGGTTGTTCCAGTACTCGCGCATCAAGGTCGGTCCGCGATAGACGATTTCGCCCACCTCGCCGGGGCCGACATCGTTCATCTCGTCGTCGACGATGCGGGTGGCGATGGTCGGGATCGGCTTGCCGACCGAACCGAGTTTGCGGATCGCGTCCTCGCCGTCGAGCACACAGGTGATCGGTGACATCTCCGTCTGCCCGAACACCGCGACGTTCAGTGCATCAGGGAAGGTCTCGGCCATCGCGCGCAGCACGGTGTCGGAGGCGGGGGCGGCACCCCAGCTGATCACGCGCAAACGCAGATCCCGCTGCGCCACGGTGGGATCGGCGCACACGATCTGCCACTGGGCGGGCACGAGGAACACCGAGGTGGCCCGTTCGCGCTCCCAGGCATCGAGCACCTCGGTGGCGTCGAAGGCCTTGAGCGGGTGGATCACGGTGAGCGCGCCGAGCACGAAACACGCGGCGACACTGCCCAATCCGGCGATGTGGAACAGCGGTGAGGCGCAGAAGGCGATGTCGTCGGCGCGGTACTGCATGGCCCGGATACAGGTGAGGGCCTGGGAGTTCATGTTCAGGTGGGTCAGCACCGCGCCCTTGGGATTACCGGTGGTACCCGAGGTGTACATGATCAGCGCGGCACTGTCTTCGGGGACATCGATCGGCTCGTGCGGGTCGCCCTGTTCGGCCAGCAGGTCGTCGTAGCCGAGGACACCGTCACCGGTGGTGCCGCCGACCACGATGCGGGAGGCCAGCGCGTCGGTCTGCGCGGCGACGGCGCCGACCAGCGGGGCGAGCACCGCATCGGTGATGATCGTGCGCGCACCACTGTCGGTGACCTGGTAGACGATCTCGGGCGGGGTGAGGCGGAAGTTCACCGGCACCGCGATGGCGCCGAGAGTGTTGATCGCGAACACCGACTCGATGTACTCGGCGTTGTTGAGCATCAGGATCATCACCCGGTCGCCCTGGCCGACACCTCGGCGCGCGAGCGCGTCGGCCAGGCGTTGCACCCGGTCGTGCAGTTCGCCCCAGGTGGTCGTCTTACCGAGGAACCGCAGCGCGGGCGAATCGGGAATCGTGGTGGCGTGGATCGCGATCTGGTTCATCCAGTGATTGCGTCGCGAGCGCATCGGTTCGGTAGCGGTTGACATCTCGTCTCCTGCGGAACGCCGGACTCAGGCCGGATCGGTGATGGGGTGGACGGCGCCGTCGAATCGTGGCGCCCGGCGGGTGAGCATCGCGGTCATTCCCTCGAGGAAATCGGCGGAGGTGAGCAGTTCGGACTGGCCGGTCTTCTCCCTGCCCAGGGCGGCATCCAGCCCGGCGAGGGTGGCCGCGTTGAGCGCGGCCTTGGTGAGTTGCAGCGCCCGCCGCGGTCCGGCGGCGAGCTTGGCGGCGACGGTTTCGACGTGTGCGCCGAGCTCTTCCGACGGAATCGCGCGGGTGATGAGGCCCGCGTTGGCGGCCTCGGTAGCGGGCAACCGGGCGCCGAGCAGGGCGAATTCGGCGGCGCGGGCGCGGCCCATGGATGCGGCGACCACGGCCGTCGCGCCACCGTCGGGCATCAGCCCGATGGAGGTGAACGGCAGCAGCAGGTAGGCCTCCTCGGCGGCGTAGATCAGGTCGGCGGCCAAGGCGATGGACGTGCCGACACCGGCGGCGGGACCGTTGACCTGCGCGATCACCGGCAGCGGCGAATCGACGATGGCCCGGATCAAGTCGTTGGCGCGATCCATCACCACCTCCGGGGACGCCTCGTTGCCACCCGCCGCGCTGGCCGCGGCCAGATCCGCACCGGTGCAGAACGCCGCCCCCGCCCCCGTCAGCACGATGACCCGCACCGACGGCGTCGTCGCGGCCGCGGTGACCAGGTCGCACAGCTCGGTCATGGTCGCCAGATCGATGGCGTTCATCCGCGCCTGGCGGTCGATCGTGATCCGCCGGACGCCGTGTTCCTCGGTGCTGAGAACGCTCGCGCTCATCGGGCCACCGCCTCGACGATCGAGCCGGACAGGCGGTCCGCGATCAGTTCCTCGGCCTCACGCACCATCCGGTCGATCAGATCGGCGCAGGTGGGGATGTCGTGGATGAGACCCTGGCATTGTCCGACGCTCCAGATGCCCGCGTCGAGGTCGCCCTCCTCGTAGACCTTGCGCCCGCGCGCACCGGCGACCAGGTCACGCACATCGGCGAAAGTGCCGCCACCACGCTCGATCTCGACCACCTGGCGGCTGACGGCGTTGTCGGCCACCCGGGCGGTGTTGTGCATGGTGCGGAAGATCAGCTTCGTGTCGAGCTCGGTGTTGGCCACGATCTTCTCCTTCACGGCGTGCGCGATCGGTGACTCCACGGTGCACAGGAACCTCGTGCCCATGTTCACACCGTCGGCGCCGAGCGCCATGGCCGCGACCAGGCCGCGCGCGTCGGCGATCCCGCCGGAGGCGATCATCGGGATCTCGAGCTCGCGAGCCGCGGCCGGGATGAGGACCAGGCCGGGGGTGTCGTTCTCGCCGGGGTGACCGGCGCATTCGAAGCCGTCGATACTCACACCGTCGACACCGACCTGCTGTGCCTTGAGGGCGTGCTTGACGCTGGTGCACTTGTGCAGCACCTTGATGCCCGCGTCTTTGAGGAACGGCAGGTGGGTGGCCGGATTGCCGCCGGCGATCTCGACGATCTTCACCCCGCCGTCGATGATCGCCTGGCGGTACTCCTCGTAGGGCGGCGGAGTGATGGACGGCAGGATCGTCAGGTTCACCCCGAACGGCTTGTCGGTGAGATCCCTGGTGCGAGCGATCTCTTCGCGCAATGCCTGCGGGGTGGGCTGGGTGAGGCCGGTGATGATGCCGAGACCACCCGCTTCGGACACGGCGGCGGCGAGTTCGGCGCGGCCGACCCACATCATCCCGCCCTGCACGATCGGGTGCTCGACACCGAATGCCTCGGTGAATCGGGTGCGCAGCATCGCGCTCTCCCTCCGGATTCAGACGTTCCCGCCGGTCGCGGGCAGAACCAGGACGGCTCTGGGCAACCGGACAGAATCATGATTAACTTAGCGAGAATTGTGATTAACTTAATGGCGGCCGACGCGGCCTGTCAACACCTCGTGCGGCGAGTTGCCCGCCCAGTGGAACCGCGCACCGCCACACCGCGAACGAGTGACCTGAAGGAAGGTCGACAATGACCGAAACCCCCACCGCAACACCGATTTCTGCGACAATGATCGCCACCGCGAGCCCGGCCACCGGCGAGCCCGTCGGCAGCTGGCCGGTCGACGACGCCGAGCGGGTCGCCGCCGTTGTCGCCCGGGCTCGCGTGGCTGCACAGTCATGGCGCGAACTCGGGTTCACCGAGCGGAAGCGGGCGTTACAACGCTGGGCGTCCCAGCTGGTGCTGCGCGCCGACGAGTTCTGCGCGCTGATCCACGCGGAGAACGGCAAGCCGCTCGACGACGCCTATCTCGAGGTCGTCACCGCGGTCGAACACCTGAACTGGGCCGCCGAGAACGCGCAGCGGGTACTGAAACCCAAGAAGGTCTGGCCGGGGCTGATGATGGCCAACCACGAGGCGGTGATCGAGCAACGCCCGCACGGCGTGGTCGGTGTGATCGGCCCTTGGAACTACCCGGTGTACACCCCGAACGGGTCCATCGCCTACGCCCTGGCCGCGGGCAACACCGTCGTGTTCAAGCCGAGCGAGCTCACCGTCGGTATCGGGCACTGGTACGTGAACGCCTTCGCCGAGGCCAACCCCGGCCTGCCCGAGGGAATCCTGAGTGTGCTGACCGGGCCGGGAGAGACCGGCCGTGCGCTGGTGGAGTCCGGTGTCGACATGATCGCCTTCACCGGGTCGACCGCCACCGGCAAGCGGATCATGGCGGCTGCCGCCGAGCGGCTCACCCCGGTCGTGCTCGAATGCGGTGGCAAGGACGCGGCCATCGTCGCCGAGGACGCCGACGTGGCGGCGGCCGCCGACGCGATCGTGTGGTCGGCGATGGCCAATTCCGGGCAGACCTGCGTGGGCACCGAACGCTGCTACGTGGTCGCCTCGGTGTACGACGAGTTCCTGACCGAACTGACCAAGCGGGTGCGCGAGCTCGTACCGGGCTCCGACGGTGACGCCGCCTACGGACCGATGACGTTGCCGGCCCAGGTCGATGTGGTCGCCGAGCACGTCGACGCCGCCCTCGCCGACGGCGCGACCGCCCTGGTGGGTGGTGCCGATTCGATCGAGGCGCCGTTCGTCCGCCCGATCGTGCTCGTCGACGTCCCGGAGAACTCCCTCGCGGTGCGCGAGGAGACCTTCGGCCCGACCCTGACGGTGCGCAAGGTGGCGGATGTGGCCGAGGCGATCCGCCTGGCCAACGACTCCCGCTACGGACTCGCCTCGTCGGTGTTCTCCCGCAAACGCGGCATGGGCATCGCGCGCGAACTGCGGGCGGGCGCCACCTCGGTGAACAGCCCCGCCGCCTACGCCGCCATTCCCGCGCTGCCCTTCGGCGGCGTGGGGGAGTCCGGCGTCGGCCGGATCCACGGTGCGGCCGGGCTGCTCGGCTTCACCCGCCCGCATTCGATCGCGCGGCAGCGCTTCGCGATCCCCGGCATGGCGCTGCAGTCGTTCGCCAGAACCGAATCGACCATCGCGATGGTCAAGAAACTCACCGTGCGCCGCTTCGGCCGCGCCAAGTAGACCCAGCAATCAGGAAGCAGAGGAACAGTATGGGCGTCGAATTCACCTCGGAACAGAAGGATTTCGCCGCGGCGGTCGCCGCGTTCGCCAAGCGTGAGGCGGGCACAAGGGCCCAGCGTGACGAGCTCACCGATCACGACACCGAACAGCACAACCCGGCGGTCTACGCGAAGATGGCCGAGCTCGGCTGGCTGGGGCTGACGGTGCCCGAGGAGTACGGCGGGTCGGCGGCCTCGATGGTCGACATGTGCATCCTGCTCGAGGAGACCCACCGGGGCATGCTGCCGATCGGCGCGATCGGGCCGACCCTCATCACCGGCGGCGCCTACGCCAAGTTCGGCACCGACGCGCAGAAGGAGAACGTGCTGCGCGGCATCGTTCGGGGTGCGTCGCAGTCGATCTCGATGTCGGAACCCGAGGCGGGGTCGGATGTGGGCAACCTGTCGACGAAGGCGGTCAAGACCGCCGACGGCTGGCTGATCAACGGCCAGAAGACCTGGTGTTCCAACGCCCACATCTCCGAGAACATCCTGCTCGTGGCCCGCACCTCCAAAGAGGGCGGAAAACACGAGGGGCTCACCATGTTCCACGTGCCCGCGGACACCCCGGGGCTGCAGATCACCCCGATCGAGCTGATGGGCAACCAGAAGGAAACCAACGACCTGTACTTCACCGACTGCGTGCTCCCCGAGGACGCGGTGGTCGGCGAAGAGGGCAACGGCTGGCGTCAGCTGATGACGGGCCTGAACTTCGAGCGGCTGATCCTGGCCGCGATGAGTCTCGGTGCCGCCGAACGTGCTTTCGCCGACACCCTGGAGTTCGTCACCCAGCGCAAACAGTTCGGCAGGCCGGTCGGCACCTTCCAGGCGCTGCGGCACCGGCTGGCCGATCTGGCCACCGAGATCGAGTGCACCAAGCTGCTGATCTACAGCGTGGCCCGCGAGGCCGACGCGAATCCGGACAAGATGCTGGCGCGTGAGGCCTCGATGGCCAAGCTCAAGGCCACCGAGACCGCCAAGCGGGTGGCGCTCGAGGGCATGCAGATGATGGGCGGCTACGGGTACGCGCGCGAGTTCGACATGGAAAAGCATGTGCGCGGCGCCCTGGTGTCGACCATCTTCGGCGGCACCAGCGAGATCCAGCGCGACATCATCGGGCGCACGCTGGGCCTGTGAGCTGCCAGGTTCTCGCCACCGCTGTCGTTGGGGGGTGGCGGCGAGAACCCGCGCGCGCGGCTCTCGTACCGTGGGCGGCATGGCCGAACGCATGGTTGTCATCGGTGCCGACGCGACAGGCATGTCGGCGGCCTCGCAGGCGCGCAGGCTGCGCGGCGCCGACGAACTCGAGATCGTGGTGTTCGAGAAGGGCAGGCACGCCTCGTATTCGGCGTGCGGCATTCCGTACTGGGTCAGCGGTGACGTCCCCGAGGCCGACGACCTGATCGCCCGCACCCCCGAGGAACACCGTGCCCGCGCGATCGATCTGCGCCTGCGCACCGAGGTGATCGAGCTCGATGTCCCTGGGCGGCAGGTGCGCTCGCGTGACCTCGACACCGGCGCCGAGACCTGGACCGGTTACGACAAGCTGGTGCTCGCCACCGGCGCCACCCCGATCCGCCCGCCCCTGCCCGGCATCGACGCCGACGGTGTGTTCGGCGTGCAGACCCTCGACGACGGTGAGGACCTGATCGAGGCGCTGGTTTCGTCGTCGGGACGCGACGCCGTCGTCGTCGGCGCGGGCTACATCGGTGTCGAGATGGCCGAGGCGCTCATCCGGCGCGGGTTCCGGGTCACCATGGTGACCCGGGGCCCCGAGCCCATGTCGACCCTCGATCCCGATATGGGTGCGCTGGTACGAGAAGCCATGGAAGGCATGGGAATCCGCTTGGTCACCGACACCGAGGCGACCGGCATGCGCACCGACGCCGACGGGCACGTGTGCGCGGTGACTACCGCCGACACCGAATACCCCGCCGACGTGGTGGTCCTCGGTCTCGGCGTGCGTCCCGCCACCGACCTCGCGCGGCAGGCGGGACTGCCGCTCGGCGAATCCGGTGGTCTGCTCACCGATCTCGCGCAACGCGTACGCGGCCACGACAACATCTGGGCGGGCGGTGACTGCGTGGAGGTACTCGACCGGGTCTCGGGCACAATGCGCCACATCGCACTCGGTACCCACGCCAACAAACATGGTCAGGTCATCGGCACCGGCATCGGCGGCGGGTACGCCACCTTCCCCGGCGTCGTCGGCACCGCCGTCAGCAAGGTCTGCGATCTCGAGGTCGCCCGCACCGGGCTGCTCGAGCAGGACGCCGAGCGCGCGGGCCTGCAATTCCACGCCGTCACCATCGAATCCACCGGGCGCGCGGGCTATTTCCCCGGCGCCGAACCGATGACGGTGAAGATGCTCGCCGAACGTCGCTCCGGCAGGCTGCTGGGCGTGCAGATCGTCGGGCGTGAGGGCGCGGCCAAGCGCGTCGACATCGCCGCGGTCGCGCTCACCGCGCGGATGACGGTGGAGCAGATGACGGCCCTCGACCTCGGCTACGCGCCGCCGTTCTCGCCGGTGTGGGATCCGGTGCTCGTCGCCGCCCGCGCGGCCACCCGTGCGGTGGCGCGCGGCGACTGAACGACTCAGCGGGGGAGTGGACGACCGAGGGTGACGGTCTGGAGCAGCCGGACCACTAGATCCTGCGGGCAGATCCCGTCGTCACCGAAGACCCGTCCGAGGTCGACCACCAGACTGAACGCGGCATGGACCAGGATCCTGGCCTCACCGATCGACAGCTCCGGCCTGGCCTCGGCGACGAGTTTCGCCCACTCGGTGATGATGAGTTGCTGCAGGTGACGCAAGGTCACCTGATCGGCCTGGTCGACATGGGTGAACTCGGCGTAGTAGACGAAGGTCAGCGCCCGTTCGTCGAAAGAGCCGGCGACATAGAGATCGATGAGCGTCCCCAGCGCCTCGGCGGGCATCTCGGCGGTATTGATCGCCGTCGGGATCGCCGCCGACACCCGGTCGGCGGCACGCCGGAACGCCGCCGCGAGCAGGTCGCTCTTGCTGCGGTAGTAGCGGTACACCGCGGAGGCCGCCGACAGATCGGCGGCCACGGCGATGTCTTCCATGCTCACATTGGGATAGCCACGCTCGTGGAACAGCTCGACCGCTTTGCGCAGCAGCAGTTCGTGTTTGAACGGTTGCGGCAGGTCGGGGCCCCGCCGCGCCGACGCCGTGCTCGGCTCGCCGCGCAGATCGGCGTCGACCAGCGCCCAGCAGGTCGACTTCAGCAGCTGGGCAAGGGTTTTCGCCGACAGGCTCGCGTGGTGGTCGCCGATGCTGCTGACCACCGCGAACACCGACACCGCGCGCACGGCACGGTCGTGCCCGTCGAGTTCGGGGCGCACGTCACGGATCAGGCCACGCAGTGCGGCGATCGCGGTGACGAACTGCCCGGTGAAGTCCGTGAAGTCGGCGGGCTCGAGATAACGCCGCTCCCACCGGGCAAGTGCCACGGTCGGCCGGTTGGTGACGGTGGCGGCGATGATCGCGTCGAAGACATGATCCAGCCGTTCCCTCGCTGACCAACCCTCGGCCTCGGGCGGCAATTCGACCGCGGCGAGCGCCAGCCCAGACAGCCGCAGCAGCTCCTCCCGGAACAACGCGTACTTGCTCGGGAAGTGGCGGTAGAGGGCGGCGGAGCTGATGTCGAGCCGACGGGCGATGTCGTCCATGCTCACGCCGTGGTAGCCGTGCGCGCCGAAGGCCGCCGCAGATTCGGCCGCGATCTGGGCACGCCGGTTCTTCGGCCTGCGCCGGATCTGCCGCGTCGGGGCGGCGGGTTCGTCGATCTGCTTGCTCGTCATCTCGCCTGTCATGTTATCGCCTGTGGTCAGCTCAGCTGATCGGGTCACTGGGCCGGCATCGCCGTCAGCGGGGAGTTCACCTTCTCGACCAGCCAGCGGCCACCGTCGTTGTGCAGACTCATCACCATCGACAACTGGCCGGGCTTGGCCTTGTGCTCGGTGCCGAGACTCGAGATGGTCGTGCCGATCACCACGATGGCCTCGGCGGAGTCCTCGTCACCGGTGCGCAGTGCGCACTGGGTGTCGGTGGCCTTCGAGGTGACCTGGCCCTGGGTGAGGGCATCGCGCAGCTCGGTGCTCGTCGCTTCGAACTGCTTCTTCCAGTCGCCGGTCGCGCCGTCGAGGACGGCCTGGAAATAGCCGTCGAGGCTCTTGCTGTCGTAGTCGGCCAGGACCGGGGCGTAGCGGCAGGCGGCTTCGCGGGCGCCCTGCTGGGCGGCGAGCAGGTCCTTGCTCTCCTTGTTCTCGAGGAACAGGATCACCGAACTTGCCACCGAGGCGCCGACGACGAGTGCTGCCGCCGCGCGCAGGACGAGGGACTTGCGCTCGGCGGTCCACCGCGCGGCGCCGACCGGTTCGGGCTTCGTGGTCTCGACGGCAGGTGCGTCGGCTTCGGTTGTGCCGGTGTCTTTTTCGTCTGTGCTCATGGGGTCATCTCCTCATCGGGGTGCGGGCACCGCGGGCTGGGACAGTTCGTCGCCGGTCACACCGGGCGGCGGGCCCGCGCCGTTGTCGGGGCCCGGGGGTCGTGGCGCGTTGGCCGAGCCGCGCACCTGCAGTGCGGGGTTGTCGGTGACGCAGTAGTTGTAGAGCCGCACCCTGGTATCGGTGGTCGGCGTGGTCGGCACGATCGGGACCGTGTCGTAGTCGCAGGTCGGGCGCGGCCACGGATCGACGAGGGTGAAGAAGGCGTTGTCGTGGGCCGGGATGCCGACCGCTTCGGCGAAGCGGCTCAGCGTGGGGAAGAGCAGCTCGATGGCGGGCTGGCGGAGTTTGGCCGCCCGGGTGATCGCGACGAAGTTCGTCACCAGGTCGGTGATCGGGTCCTGGGTGCGCGAGACGAACCCGCCGAGCGTGGCCAGCTGACCCGGTCCCTCTTCGAGCAGGTGCCGCAACTCCGCGTCGGCGGCGGTGAACTGCTGGAACAGCGCGCTGCCCGCGTGGGTGATGGTGCCGAGGTCGGGTTGGGCGTGCGCGGTGGTCGAGGCGATGACCTGGAGATTGCGCAGGAGGTGCTCGGTCTGCGGGAGCAGGTCGGTGAGCCCGGCCATCGCACGGCTGAGACCGGAGATCATGTTGCGCAACCCGTCGGGTCCGCCGGCGAGGGCTTTGTCGAGCTCGTCGACGATGACATTGAGCCGCTCGGGGTTCAGCCCGCTCACCAGGCCGGTCATATTGGCCAGCACCGACTGCACCTGCACGGGCACCGCCGTGTCGGCGCGGGCGATCACGGCGCCGTCCTCGAGATAGGGACCGGTCTCGGTTTCCGGGCGGAAATCCAGGTACTGCTCACCGGCTGCCGACAGGCGGGCGACCGCCACCCGGCCACCCTGCGGGATTCGGGTGCCCTCCTCGATCTGTGCCACGGCGGCGATGCCGTCACCGGAGACACGCACGTCCTGGACCCGGCCGACCCGGACCCCACGGAACGTGACATCACTGCCCGCCGTGAGCCCGCCCGAGGTGGCCAGCTCGACGGTCACCTCGTAGGGCGAATCGGTCGGGTCGATCCGCAGGACCACACCGCCCAGGTACAGGGCGCCGAGCACCAGGACCACGACGAGGCCGGCGTTGGCGACGGC
This sequence comes from Nocardia sp. GTS18, assembly GCF_013839555.1. NCBI lineage: Bacteria > Bacillati > Actinomycetota > Actinomycetes > Mycobacteriales > Nocardiaceae > Nocardia > Nocardia sp. GTS18. The sequence goes on from NZ_JACBIU010000005.1 coordinate 97,494, forward strand.
GATGCGGCGCCGCACCAGCCACTGCCACAAGGGTGAGTTCATCGCGGACCCTCCTGCGGTGTGCTGTTGAGACGGCCGGTGACCTTGGCGATCACCTCGGCGAGGCTGCCGATGAAGGCGGGCACATCGGTGCCGTCGGGCCAGCGGCTGCCGGTGGGATCGGTGACCGCGCCGACATCGAGGTACGACAGGATCGCCCCGACCGAGAGGTTCGGCCCGCGCATGCTGTCCATCACCGAGGGATAGATCTGGTTGAAGCCGTCGAGGGCGCCGGTGAGGTCGTCGCCCATTCCCACGAACCCGTTCATCAGGTTCTGGATGCTCTGGAACAGGCTCACGAACTGCGGCCCGTTGGTGGCGCTGAAGTCACCGAGGGCGTCCATGGTGATCGCGACCCGGTTGATGAGATCGACGATCGCCTGATTGTTCTCGGCGAACAATCCGATCAACTGGGGGAAACTGTCGGCCGCCGCACCCAGTTCGGCTTTGCGCCTGGCCAATTCGCCCGTGAGGACCTGCAACCCGCCGAGGGTGGCGTCGAGATCGCCGGTGCGCTCGTTGAGCGCGGTGATGACCGAGGTCATCTCGCCGATCAGGTGCTGCAGCTGGGGTGCTTTGCCCGCGAAGATCGAGTTCAGTTCGGAGGTGATCTCGGCGGCCTGATTGATGCCGCCACCGTTGATGAGCATCGAGACCGACATCATGAGCTGTTCGACCGAGGCGGCCGAGGCGGTGTGCTCGGTGCCGATGGTCGCGCCCTCGCGCAGCGGCGGACCGGCGTTCGCTTCGCTCGGCAGGGTCATGGCGACGAAGACGTCGCCCAGTGGCGTCGCCTGCCGCAACTCCACGGTGGTGCCCTCGGGCAGCCGGATGTCGGAGCGGATGAGCATCTCCACATCCGCCAGGAACGAGGTGGTCGAAATACCGGTCACCACACCGATATCGGTGCCGCCGATCTTCACATGGGCCCGGTCGGGCAGGTTGAGTGCGTCGCGGAAGGTGGCGTGCACGGTGTACCCGGGACCGCCGATCCCGGGTTCGGGCATCGGCAACTGGGCGACGGTCATCGAGCAGCCGGCGCTCGATGCCGCGACGGCGGCCGCGCACAGGGCGGCGGCGACGGTCCTGCGCAGTGTCTTTGCGTGCGTGGTCATTTCGTGAGTCCCAACAGCGCGGCGGTCAAGCCGAAATCCGGGCCCATATCGGAGATCTTGCCGGTGCGGCAGCCGTCCAGACGCATCTGCACGCGCTCACAGAACGTCGCGAGGATCTCGCTGTCGAGCACGATCTTGTCGAGCAGGCCGTGCAGGCGAAGGGCTCGATGTTCCCGGCTGATCGCGTTGTCGAAGTTCTGGAACATCAGCGGGCCCACGTCGATGATCTCGGTGAGATTGCGGGCGTTGGCCCGCATCTGGGCGGCGATGTCGACGAACTTGGTGAGCGCGCCCGCGAGCTGAGTCTCGTTCTGGCCGACCAGCGAGGACGTGTTGGTGATGAAGTCGTCGAGTTGCTTCAGCACCGCCTGCAAGCCGGGAGACTGCTGGGCGAACAGCGCGACCAGTTCGGTGATCCGCCCGCTGAAATCGCGCACGGTCTGGTCGTTGTCGGCGATGATCTGGGTGATCTCGCCGAGCCGGACCACGGCATTGGCGATCTGGTCCTTGTTGGCCAGGGTCACCTCGAAGGCCGCCGACAGTTCGTCGAGCGTGGTGCGCAGCCGGTCACCGTTGCCGTCGAGCAGCGGGAACAGCACCCGGCTCGCCATCGGCCCGCTCTGGCTGTCGCCCTTCAGCGCCTCACCGAGCTGATCGAAGTTGGCCAGGATGCGGTCCAATTCGACCGGGGTCCTTGTCTTTCCGAGCGGAAGATGGGCGCCGTCGGCGAGCTCGGGACCCGACCCGGTGTAGGCGGGTGCCAGTTCGACGTGCCGGTTGGTGATCAGCTGCGGGGAGATCAGGGCCGCCATGGCGTCGGCGGGAATGCGTACATCGCGATCGACCTTCATCACCACCTCGACATAGCTGCCGCGTGGAGTCACCGAGTCGACGACGCCGACCGGGACCCCGAGCACCGCGACCTCGTTGCCCGGGTACAGCCCGGACACGTTCTCGAAGTCGGCGCTGATGGTCTTCTGCTCACCGAGCGCCCGGTCGGCGAACCCGGACACACTGTCGGGCACCAGAGAACAGCCGGTGGTCACGGCCAGAGCCAGGCACAGCGCGGCCAGTTTGCTCGAACGTGTCGTCCTCATCAGTTGCACCCCTGTACGGCCTGCGCGAAGCACAGCCAGTTGTCCGGGAAGATCCACGGTGCCCAGATCTCGCCGTAGGGGCCGTTGCCGAGCAGATTGTTGAACTGCCGCAACGTCACCGGGGCGATCTCGTAGAGCCGGTCCAGGTTCTCCTTGTTCTTGGTCAGGCCGTCCGCCATGGTGTTGAGATTGGTGATCAGCGGTGCGAGCTCGCCGTTGTTCTCGACGCCCATCTCCTGCAGCAGCCGCGACATCTGCGCGACGTTGTCGAGCAACTGGGTGAGCAGGGTCTGGCGTTTCTGCACGGCAGCGCCGATCGCCTCGCCCCTGGTGATCAGGACGAGCACGCTGTTGCGGTTGTCCGACACCAGTTGCGAGACCTGATCCAGGCTCTTCAGCAGGGTGTCGACCTCGTCGCGCCTGCTGTTGATGACCTGGGCCAGCGCGCCGATGCTGTCGAGGGCCTGCACCGCCATGGCGGGGGAGTCGCCCAGCTGGCTGCTGAACACATCGAGCGCGGTGCGCAGCTTGTTCGGGTCGATGCGTTCGATCCGCTCGAACGACGACGAGTACTTCGGGTCCTGGATCACCTTGCTCAGGTTGTAGGGCACGGTGGTGTTCTCGAGCTCGATCCGGTTGTCCGGCAGCCCTTTTCCGTCGCCGGGGCGCAGGTCGATGTGCAGCCTGCCGAGGATGGTCGACATCTCGATCGCCGCGTGTGCGTCGGCGCCGAGGCGGATGTCACGACGGATGCGCAGCGCCACGTCGACCCGGTCGTTCACCAGTTCCACCGACTGCACCTCGCCGACCTCGATGCCCGAGATGTCGACGGTCGCACCGGGCCGCAACCCGGCGGCTTGGGCGAATTCGGCATGAATCGTCTTGTCGCCCAGCTGGATCCGGGCGAGCAGATTCGAACCACCGAGCAGCACGAGCACCGAGGCGGCCGCGATCAGACCGAGGCGCAGATTCCGGTTGCGCCGCAAGAATTCCGGGACGCGGGGCCGGTTCATCGGCACACCCCCGACTGCGCGTTGCCGCCGACCTGCGAGAACAGGCCCTCGGGCAGCAGCACTCCCCACAGCGACACATCGAGGCGGCACAGGTAGGCATTGCCGTAGGTGCCGTACTGGGTGAAGCGGGCCACGCCGTTGAGGAAGTCGGGCAATTGCACCGCGCCGCGATCGAGGGCGGCACCGTTGGCCAGCAGCATCGCCACGCCCGTCGTCGCGTTGCGCTGGGCGTCCGATACACCGGGCTTGACCTGTTCGATGATCGTGACCAGCGAGTTCGTCGCACCGGCCACCCGTTCGACCGAACTCTTCAACGATTCTCCTTCGGTGTAGAGCCCGTCCATCAGGCTGCGGGTCTGGGTGATCAGGGTTTCCAGTTCGCCGCTGCGATTGGCCAGCCCCGCCATCACGGAACTGAGATTGCTCAGCACGTCACCGAGGATCTGATCGCGTTCCCCGAAGGTGGCGGCCAGCTGGGCGGCCTGGGTGATGAGCGCCGACAGCGACACCTCGTTGCCCTGCAGCGCCTGGATGAGTGTTTCCGACAGCGAATTGATCTGGTCGGGCTGCAGCACGCTGAACAGCGGCTCGAAGCCCGACAGCAGCGCGGACACGTCGAACGACGGTTCGGTCCGCTCGAGCGGAATCTCCGATCCCGGTGCGACGACGGTGCCACCGTCGGTGCCCGGTGCCAGCGCGAGATAGCGCTGACCGATGAGATTCTGATACCGCACCAGCGCCTTGGTCGTGTCGGTCAGGCGCTGGCGTTCCTCGATCCGGAAATCGACACGGGCGGTGTAGTTGTCGGCGAAATCGATCTTGTCGATCCGCCCAACGCGCACGCCCGCCATCCGGACGTCGTCGCCGACGCGCAGCCCGAGCACATCGGTGAACACCGCCGAATAGCTGCTGGTGTTGCCGGGCACGCTGCGTTGCAGCGTCGACCAGATCGTGTAGGTGAGCACGGTCGCCAGGACAGCGAAGAGGCTGAACCCGATGAGTGCTTTGGTGGATTTCACTGTCGGACACCGTCTTCTGTGTCGGGAACGAGGGGCGTGTCGCCGAGGATCGAGCTGAGCAACAGCAACTGGCTGAACGTCGGCCTCCCGCCGACCAGCGCCGATATGGCATCGATGCCGGTGAGCCGTTGTGCGGCCGGGGTGGCGGCGGGTGTGGGTTCGACCGCCGCGGCCGGCGCCGTGATCCCCGGGATGGCGGGCAAGCCCGGGATCGGGGGCAGGCCGGGGATCGCCGGAACGGTGATGCTCGGGAGCGCGGGAAGCTGCGGCACCGCGGGCACCACCGGTGCGGGCCCCGCGGCCTCGAGCCGATTCGGCAGCATGCCGGGCGGATACTCCTGCGGTGGTGCGACTTCCGGGACGGTCGGGCCGCCGCAGCGGGGACCGGTCATCTCGCCGTAGCGGGGGCAGTCGGCGGCGGTGTATTGCTGGAAGGGCGTGAACGTCACATCCATTCGCCAGGTCATCTGCCTGCGCGGCCCGAAGTTGAAGACCTGCTGCAGATTACGCAGCGACACATTGAGGTTGGCCGCCGTCGTCTGCAGTGCGCCGGGATCGCGGGCGATGCCGCCGAGCAGGTCGTCCAGCCCCGCGACGAGTTCCTTGCCCGCGTTCGGGTTCGCGCCGAACAGCACGTTCACCGATTCCACGGCACTGTTGCCCTGCACGAGCAGTTCGATCAGGTCGGTGCGGTGCTCGTTGAGGGTGCGGGCGGAGTTCACCGAATCGGCGAGCACACCGACCAGTTCCGGCGCCGACTGGCTCAGCGCCGTCGACGCGCGGCCGAGATTGCCGAGCAGGTCACCGATCTCGGGAATCTGGTGCACGGTCGTGAGCCACTGATCCAGGCGCTCGATCGTCGAGCCCGGCACGCGACTGGACGGCTCGAGCGCCGCCGACAAGGTGGCGAGCACCCGGCCGAGCTTCTCCGGCTGGATGGTGGTGAGCACGTCGCGCAGGGTGTTGAGCGTGGTCTGCAGCTGGATGGTCGCCTCGCTGGTGTCCTCGGCGATCACCGCACCCGCGCGCAGGCCCGAGGCGGCGGCGCCGTTGTCGACCAGCTGGATGGACGAGACACCGAAGATGTTGTCGGGCACCACACGGGCGGTGACGGTGTCCGGAATCGTCTCGGCCAAGCCGGGTTTCAGCTCGAGAGTGGCTCGCTGGCGTTCGCCTGCCGCGACCATCTCCACCGAGCCGACGACGCCGACGATCATGCCGCGGAACTTCACATCCGCGCGCTGCGGCAAGCCGTCGCCGGTGCTGGTGAGGTCGGCGCCGACGGTCACCGTTTCCTCGAACTCGCCGTTGTAGCGCAGGGCGAGCAGATACAGCGCGACCGCGAACGCCGTGATCACCGCCAGGCCCGCGGCGGTGAGCTGCACGGGTTTGGGGCCGCGGCCGCTGAGATCGAGAATCATCCGATCGACCTATCCCGAGATCCGGAACCCGGGGTCGATGCCCCAGATTGCAAGCGTGAGAAAGAGATTCGTGAAGACCATGACGACGATGACCATCTTGATCGCGCGTCCGGCCGCCACTCCGACGCCTTCGGGCCCGCCGGTGGCGACGAAGCCGTAGTAGCACTGGATGAAGGCGGCGATCAGCACGAAGACCACCACTTTGAGCAGTGAGAAGAACACGTCGGGGCCGAGCAGGAATTGGTAGAAGTAGTGGTCGTAGGTGCCCGCGGTCGTGCCACCGAGGAACAACACCGACAGCTTGGTCGCCACATAGGCCACCGCGAGACCGACGGTATAGAGCGGAATGATGGTGATGGTCGCCGCGAGCATCCGGGTGGTCACCAGGTACGGCAACGGCCGGATGGCGATGGACTCGAGCGCGTCGATCTCCTCGGAGATCCGCATCGAACCGAGCTGGGCGGTGAACCGGCAACCCGACTGGATGGCGAAGGCGAGCGTGCCGAGGATCGGCGCGATCTCCCTGGTTGTCGCGAAGCCGGAGATCGCGCCGGTGAGCGGGCCCATGGTGAGCAGGTTCAGCGCCGAGTAGGACTCCATGCCGACGGTGATGCCGCCGAACGCGCACAGCACGATCACCACGCCTACCGTGCCGCCACCGACGATCAGCGACCCGTTGCCCCAGCCGACATCGGCGACGAGGCGGGCGACTTCCTTGCGGTAGTGGCGCAGCGTGAACGGGATCGCCAGCAGCGCCTGGAAGAACACGATGGCCTGATGACCGAGCCGCTGATTGGCCTGGACCGGCACTTTGGCCGTGGTGGCCAGCGCCCGCACCGGGCGCATCGCGGGTGGGATGTATTCGGCGGCCACGTCACACCACCTTCGCCGGGAAGAGGGCGTTGTAGAGCTGGGTGACGATGATGTTCGTCGCGAACAGCATCAGCGCCGAGGTGACCACCGCCGAGTTCACCGAGTTCGCGACCCCGCCGGGGCCGCCCTTGGTGTGCAGGCCGATATCGCAGGCGATGATCGCGGTGAGCGCACCGAAGATCGCCGCCTTGAACAGCGCGACCAGCAGATCGTTGGCCACCGCGAACGAGGCGAACGAACTGATGAACGAACCCGGTGTGCCGTGCTGGGCATACACATTGAACAGGTACGCGGTGGCGAAGCCGACGAAAACGATGAACCCGCACAGCAGCATGCTCACCACCACCGCGGCCACCAGGCGGGGTGCCACGAGCCTGCGCACCGGGTCGACACCCATCACCTTCATCGCGTCGATCTCCTCGCGGATCGTGCGCGAGCCGAGGTCGGCGCAGATGGCCGAACCGACCGCGCCCGCGATCATCAGCGAAGTCACCAGCGGTGCGCCCTGACGGATGATGCCGAGGCCGGCGACCGCGCCGATGAAGGTGGTCGCACCGACCTGGTTGACCAGCGCACCAACCTGGATCGAGACGACCACGGCGACCGGAATGGCGACGAAGACGGTCGGCAGGGCCGAGACATTGGCCATGAAGGCGCACTGTTTCACGAACTCCTGGAACGGAAATCGTCGCCGCACCAGCGAAAGGAACAGTTGCACGATCGCGGACCTGCCGAGCAGGACCTGCCTGCCGAGGGTCTCGACCGATCGCTGGGGATGTCGTCGCCAGAGCCCGGTGGCGCTGTCGATGATCCGTTCGACCTCGGACGGTTCGGTGGCCGGTTGTGACGTCATGCGGCACCGATCCTCGTGCTGAGCCAGTGGTCGAGCAGGACGACGAGTCCGGCGAGGGCGGCGAGGCCGAGCCCGAACGCGCACAGAACGGCGATCCACATACCGAATCGGAGCACCGGATTCACCTCGGTACGTCCGCCGAGGATCTTGACGATGGTCACCACCAGATCGATGACCCAGACCAGCGCCATCATCAGGTCATCGTCACATTCGCGAAGGTGAGCACCGGCCAGCACACGATCGACCCGAGGAACGAGATAACCAGGTCCGCGCCGTGGAGATCGCGCAGGTGGCTCGTGTGGGTGAGGGTCCAGATCACCCCGACGAGACCGTAGGGGATCGCGAGAATGATCAAGGTTCCGAGAAATTCGGACACCTTCATCTCGTAGCTGAGAAATCTGTCCAGCCGTCGCAACATGGCGTGCCGCTGTTCCTTCCTGCAGGACCGTGGATCAGCGGGGGCCGGTGGGCGGCTGACGTCGCTGACGGTCGAGTGATGTTGCTTGGTGTTCGGTGGGGAGAAAGGAATCGGCTATTCGGGATCTTCCCCTGGATCATCGGATAGCGTTGGTATTACGGTGCTCACCTACGGCTCCTGCACCGATTAAGTTACTACGCATTCCTCGCGCTGTGACGAGAATTACGGGTAACATAGCGCAAGAATCGCCGATTGCCTATAGGTAGTCGACCAGGAGCTCATCTGGTTGTCGTCGGTGAGAATGGCTAGTAACTTATCGGTGATGTCGCCGCTGGGGTGGCTGTGCAGGAGGAACACAATGTCCGCAGTGATCGTCGATGTGGTTCGCACCCCCTCGGGGCGGGGCAAACAAGGCGGTGGGCTCTCGTCGGTGCACCCGGCGACCTTGCTCGCGGGTGTGCTCGCCGAGCTCGTCGCCCGCACCGGCATCGACCCCGCCCTGGTGGACGATGTGATCGGCGGTTGCGTGACGCAGAGCGGTGAGCAGGCCAACAACATCTCCCGCACGGCGGTACTCGCCGCCGGGTTCCCTGAATCCGTGCCGGCCACCACGGTCGACCGGCAGTGTGGATCCAGCCAGCAGGCCGTGCATTTCGCCGCTCAGGGTGTGCTCGCCGGTGCCTACGACGTCGCCATCGCCTGCGGTGTCGAGTCGATGAGCCGGGCACCGATGTTCTCCAACACCCAGGGCAAGGACTCCTTGCGCGGTCCGCTTGCCGTGCGCTACCCCGACGGGCTGATCGGCCAGGGTATCGCGGCCGAAATCCTTGCCGCGCGGTGGAAACTGGACCGGGCGACGCTGGACGATTTCGCCGCTCGTTCGCATCGTCTCGCAGCCGCCACCGCAGCGGCGGGCGGGTTCGATGCCGAACTGGTGTCCGCGGGCGAACTCACCGCGGATGAGACCATCCGGTCCGGCACCACGGTGGAAGGTCTGGCCGGCCTGCGCCCCGCGTTCACCGATCAGGAGATGGGACAACGGTTTCCGGAGATCGACTGGTCGGTGACAGCGGGTAATTCCTCGCCGCTCACCGACGGTGCCTCGGCCGCGCTCATCATGAGCGAGGCGATGGCGGCGAAGCTCGGCCTGACCCCGCGCGCCCGGTTCCATTCGTTCGCGGTCGTCGGCGACGACCCGACCCTGATGCTCACCGCCGTCGTCCCGGCGACCCGCAAGGCACTCGAGCGCGTGTCGCTGACCGTCGACGACATCGATACCTTCGAAGTGAACGAGGCGTTCGCGCCGGTGCCGCTGGTGTGGCAGCACGAACTCGGCGCCGACCCGGAACGGGTGAACCCGCGCGGTGGCGCCATCGCGCTCGGCCACCCGCTCGGCGCCTCGGGCACGCGCCTGCTCGCCACCATGGTCAACCACCTCGAGCAGACCGGCGGCCGGTACGGGCTGCAGACCATGTGCGAAGCGGGTGGCCTGGCCAACGCGACCATCATCGAACGGCTCTGACGCGCTCGCGCCTCGATTCCGTGATCAACCAGACCCTGGAGTAGTCATGCGTCGTCGGACCGCAGCGGTACCAACATCGGAACCGTCGGGCGACCGGCGGCGTTATATGGCCGGTCCGGCGGCGCTTCTCGGCGGCCCCGCGAATGTGATCATGCAGCTGAGCTGGGCGCCGGTCGGTCGCGGTGTCGTGGAAAGCACCGTGACCAGTGGGCGTTTCGATCTGCGTCCACGGAAGCGGGGACGAACCACGTTGACGTACCTGGCGGTCGCGATGCTCGGCACCGAGGAAGATCGGGTCGCCTTCCGTGCGGCCGTGAACACCGCGCACCGGCAGGTGCGATCCCGGCCCGACAGCCCGGTGCGCTACAACGCCTTCGATCCGCGGCTGCAACTGTGGGTGGCGGCCTGCCTCTACCGTGGCACCCTCGATTCGGTGACCTTCCTGTTCGGTGCGCTGGACGAGGAGTCGGCGGACGAGTTGTACTCGGAATCGGCGAGATTCGGGACAACGCTGCAGGTGCCCCAGGAACTCTGGCCCCCGGATCGTTCCGCTTTCGCCGAATATTGGGAGTCCATGCTCCCCGGCCTCTCCTTGGACGACGAGGTACGCGAATATCTGGTGAGCCAGGTGGTCGACATGGGCCCCTACCGGCCGTGGGAGCGACTCCTGTTCCGCCGGGTGAACAGGTTTTTCACCACCGGCTTTCTGCCGCAACACTTTCGCGATGAACTCGGGTTGCCGTGGAGTGGTCGCAAGCAGCGCGCGTTCGAGATCACGATGCGGGCGATCGGCCGCGTGCTATCGGTGCTCCCCGAATCCTGGCGGCTCTACCCCTTCGAGACATATCTGCACGACATGCGCCGCCGACAGGCGCGCGGCATGCCGTTGGTGTGAGCGGCCTGCCGCGGATCCGTGGACTGCTACCGAGCGACCGGCAGACAGCGAACCGCACGAGGCGTCAGATGGCCCGCGCCACGCAGCGTCGTGGCGTAGGCGCGGAGGGCGAGGCGGTCCTTGCGGGTCACCGTGAGACCGAGCAGTCGCGCGGCCTGATCGTGCAGCAGCGCGGGGATCGCGGCGTTCGGCGTGAACCGCGGCAGCCAGGCGTCGGGCCGGAGTGCCTGCGGCGCAAGGGTATCGGTGGCTGCGGTTACCTGCAACATCGTCGAACAAGCCTGATCGAAGTACGTGCGGAAGTCGGCCCAGGTGGTCGGCATGGGGCGGGTCGACAGCTCGTATCGCCGGTACCACTCGCAGCATTCGGCGTAGAGCCGTTCGTGCTCGTCGGCCGACATCGGGCGGATGAACGTGTCGACGGCGGTGAACAGAGTCTCCACGTAGGTGGCGTGCTGGAAGTGGAAGACCTCGGGATGCAACGCGTGGTATCGGTGCCCGAGGTCGTCACGACCTTTGACGTGTTCGTGCGCGGCGCGGATCACGAAGCGGGCGTCCGCACCGGTGTAGGCCAGCCGGATCATCTGTGAGACGGAACGTTGCTTGTGCCACCACAGTCGGTAGGACACATGATCGACGAGGCCGGCCGCGATCGCCGGATGCAGAACCTGCAGGGTGACCGCCCGGGGCAGGGCAAGCACGAAACGCCGATCGCCCAGATAGCGAAGCAACAGCGAATCTGTCGAGGCGAGCTGCCGCGACATCATCGACCACCGTCGGCCGGTAGCTCGGATGTGCTGCGCGGGAGGTCGTGCACCGCGAGCTCGGCCTTCGCGGTGGTGCCGCGCCGGATCCTGCGTATCGCCGTGCGCCACAACAGCAACGGCACCGAGCCGGCGATCTGGGGTGCCATCCCGGAGCTCAGGCCGAGCCGCCATTGATCGCCGAGGGCCGCGCGACGGATCGATGCCGATGTTTCGGTCGGTCGTGGCATGTCGAAGGGCGGTGCGGGGTCGTACTCGATGTCCAGCTGAATGATCCGGGCCCGCTCGGTGCCGCACATTCTGCCGACCAGCCAGAGCGCCAGATCGATCCCCGCGGAAACGCCTGCGGCGGTGGCGATTCGGTCGGTGTGGACGAACCGTTGGCCGGGTCGGGGGTGGGCACCGAGTGTGGCGAGGGCTCGCTGAGCCGCCCAGTGGGTGGTGGCAGGTCGGCCGTCGAGCAGGCCCGCGGCGGCGAGGATCAGCGCGCCGGTGCAGACCGACGTCGTCCAGGTCGATGTCTCGTGGACTCGGCGAAGCCAGGCCAGCACTTGTTCGTCCGTCGCGACCACCGTGGCGGCGGGGCCGCCGGGCACGACGACGATGTCGGGATGCACCGTCTCGTCGAGCGTGTGGGTCGCGCCGAGCAGGAGACTGCCGCTGTCGGTGACGATCGGACCGACCTCATGCCAGACGAATCGGATGCTCGTCGCCGGCATGAACCGGAGGACCTCGTACGGGCCTATCGCGTCCAGTGCGGTCATGCCCGGGTAAATCAGCACGGCGATTTGCAAGTGGTTCACCACCGTTTATCGGCGTGGAACGCGCGGGCGACCATGGCCGACTTCAGCTGCCAGAGTCCGGTGGCGCCGGTCGCATCGATCCCGGTCAAGGCCGCGATCCGGCCGAGCCGGTAGATGATGGTGTTGGTGTGCACGTGCAGCTGCCGCGCGGTGCGCTGGCGATTCATATTGTTGGCGACGAGCACCCGGACGGTCTTGGACAACGCGGGATGATCGTCGAGCGGTGCGAGCAATTCGCCGAGTTCGGCCAGGCCGGGTCCGGGCCGGGTGAGCTGGTATTCGAGCGCGAGGTCTTCGAATCGGTAGAGCGCAGGTGGATAGCGGAGTCGGCCCGCGATGTCGAGAAGTTCGTGTGCGAGCTGTGCCGCGTCGGGAATGTCGGCGGTCCCGCTGACGACCACGGCCGCGGTGATCTTGGCGCGCGCAGCGGTCGAGAGTGTTTCGACGAGGCTGTCGAATCGGACATCATCGGTGTCGTCACCGGGGATCAGGATGGTGCCGCCGTCGGACGACAGCATCGCGAGAGCGGTATCGATGTGGCGCTCCAGTGCCTTGTGGACGCGGTGGAGTCGTCGCCGTGCCGTGTCGCCGGTCTGCCACTGCTCCGGGGATCTGCGGGGAATCGACACGGCGAGCACCCGATAACCGTCCGCGATGTGCACGCCCGACTCCCGGGCCATCGTCGTCGTCGCGCGGCCGGCCAGCAGCGCCGAGGTGACGGTGCGCATCGCGGTGTGGTGTTCGCCTGCGACCACGCGGTATTCGCGCAAGTACGCGCTGATCATCGTGGTGGACAGGAGATTCGACAGTCGTACGGATGCTCGCAGCCCCTGGGCGAGCGTGTCGTCGTCATCACCGTTGCGGGGCGAGAACACCGTGTCCACGCTCGCCCACAGCGCCTCGTGGAAGGCACGGAGGATGTCCTCGATCGACAGCCCTTCCCTGGCCCAGACGGCCGCGGCGGTCGTGAGCCAGTCGAGTTCGCCCGCGACATCCTCGTCGTCGACGATGCCCCGGCCGATGCGCGCACACATGCCGGTGGCCGCGGTGATCTCGTCCGAGATCGCATCACCGAGCAGCGCACGGCGCCTGGCGAGGTCGCGGACGAAGTAGCTGACGACCCGTCCGGTCATGACGGCGACATCGGGCTGCGCACACCGCAGTGGTCGGTCGGCCAGGTCGAGCGGCATCGCCGGATCCTCCTCGATGGCGCCACCCGCGGCGCCGTGGGTGCGGCCGAGTGCTGAAGCCGGCCTGAGCGGTGGTGCCGTCTGTGGTTCTCGGATCGTCATGGTGTGTCCACGGCTTCCAGTCGGTGTCGCAGGACTTTGCCGGTGGCATTGCGCGGCAGGGCGTCGACGAACCGCACCTCGCGGGGAACCTTGTGTCGCGCAAGGGTTGTGCGCACGTACTCCTTCACCTCGCGCTCGGTGCACGCGGCGCCCGGGGCACGCACCACATAGGCTCGCAGGCTCTGCCCGAAATCGCGGTCGGCGACGCCGACGACGGCCGCCTCGAAGATGTCGGGCCGGTCGACGAGCAGGTTCTCGACCTCGAGCGGGTAGACGTTCTCCCCGCCGGAGACGATCATGTCGTCGTCACGTCCGTCGATGAACAACCTGCCCTCGGCGTCGACATGGCCGAGATCGCCGCTCGAGCACAGCCCGTCGATCATCTCCTTGCCGGTGCCGTCGGTGTAGCCGCTGAAGCTGAGGCCGCTGGTGACGAAGACGGTCCCGACCACGCCCGGCGTAGTGATCCGGCGGCGTTGCTCGTCGTAGATCGCGACCCGGCAGCCCACGGGCGGGCGCCCGACCGTGCCCGGCGCCTCGCGCAGATCCTGCGGTGTCGCGACGGCGGCCACGGCGACCTCGGTGGAGGCGTAGAGGTTGTAGAGCACCTCGCCGAAATGCTGTGCGGTGCGCCGGCTCAGGTCCGGTGCCAGTGCCGATCCTGCCGAGAAGATCACCGTCAACGTGGAGGTGTCGTATTCGGCCAGCACCTCTTCCCCCAGATCGACGATGCGCTGCAGCATGGTCGGAACCAGGACGAGCGCGCTCGCGCGGTGGCGGGCGACGGCGGCAAGGGTGTTGCGCGGATCGAACCGGTCCGGCAACAGCACCACCGCGTTGCCGAGCGCCCAGCCCAGGATCAGCTGCGACAGGCCGGTGCCGTGGAACAGGGGCGCGGCGAGCACGATGGTGCTCGCCTTGGGTAGCGGGATGCGGTCCAGGAACTGTGCCGACTGCAACGGCGAAACCTTGCCGCGCGGAGCACCTTTCGGTGTTCCGGTGGTGCCACTGGTGAGCACGACGATGCCACCGGTCGAGGCAGGCGCGGGCAGTGGAACGCCGGAGTGCCACGCCGCGACGGCATGGATCGTCGGCCGCCCCGGCCGATTGGTGTCGCCCGCACGCGTGAGGATGATCGGCACCTCGCGCGCGAGATCGTCGAACAGGTCGGCGAACTCGGCGTCGACGAGCAACATTTCGATCCGCTCGCGCTCCACGACTGTGCGCAGTTGCGGGCCTGCCATGCCGGTGTTGAGCAGGACGATGCGTGCGCCGAGCTTGCCCGCTGCCAGCAGCGACAGAATGAAGCCGCGGTGGTCGCGGCACAACGCGCCGACCACTGTCTCGGCCGTGACCCCTTGCGCGGCCAGGCCGTTGGCGAGGCGGTTGGAGGCGTGATCGAGCTGTTCGAAGGTGATCGGTCCGCGGTCGTCGATCAGTGCGGTGGCCGAACTCGCGACGCGGGTGGCGTGCGCCAGCGTGGTCACGGCCGGACCGAGAGCGGCGGCGTCACGGGCCGTCCGTAAGAGCTCGATCGGGTGCCGGAGTTCGATCGCGCCGCGTCGGTGCAGGACAGCGGCGGCGGCCAGGGAGTCGGCAACGGCGCGGACGACCTCGGTCGGTGCGAAGGAGACGGACGGCACGGATACCTCCGAGGGTCGGTCGTCGGCAAGGAGCTGCCGCCGGCTAGGCGGAATGGAAGCCAGCCTAGCAGTCGCGAGAATTGCGGGTAACTTATTCGTGGAAATCGCGAGAGCGGCCGACATGGCGCAATGAGAGTCCGGTCGGGTTCGATGCAAACTGGCCCGAAGACGTAAGAATTGTCAGTAACATAAGCTCGACGTCGAGGCGTGCTCGGCGGTGATCCGCGCTCGCGAGATTCCGGGGCGAGACGCCTCTGGGAAAGGATGACGATGACCACGGCAACGAAGCCCGGCGAACCCGACTACTCGGACCCGAACAGCGAGGGATATGTCGACGAGAGTCCGGGCGGGCACTGGCGACCCACCGCCGGACCGGCCACGGGATCGGGACTCGCGCCGGTTCCCCGCGAGCTGACCCTCGACCGGGTACGCATTCACATCCCCGACACCTACCGATCACCGCGCAAGCGGCCCGCCCGGCTGGCCGACGCCCTGGACTTCTGGATGTTCGCCGGTGCGGCCGCGAACGTGGCGATGCAGTTCGCCCATCAGGGTGTGGCCGCCGGTGTCATGGAAAGCCAGGTGGAATCCGGTGCCCTCATGGTGCACCCGTGGAAGCGGCTGCGCACCACCTCCGCCTACCTTGCGGTGGCCATCCTCGGCACCGACGAGGACAAGAAGGCGATGCGCGAGGCGGTGAACGTCGCGCATCGGCAGGTCAGGTCCCGGCCTGAATCCAAGGTGAAGTACAACGCCTTCGACCGCAATCTGCAGCTCTACGTCGCCGCCGCCATCTACATCGGCTTCGAGGACACCCACCAGTTGCTGTGCGGCAAGATGACCGAGGAAGAGCTGGAAGCGTTCTATCAAGGCGCCGACACCTTCGGTACGACCCTGCAGGTCCACCCCGACATGTGGCCCAAGACCCGCGCCGACTTCGACGAGTACTGGCTCGAGGCGTGCGAGCAGGTGGTCTGCGACGACGAATTCCGTGCCTACATCGACGATCTCGTGCACCTGCGGATGATCCACTGGTCGCTGCGGCTGCTGTTCGGCGGCCTCCTGGAGTTTCTGACCTCCGGATTCCTGCCACCGCACTTCCGCGAGCAGATGGGGATCGAATGGAGCGAATCCGACCAGCGCCGGTTCGAGAACCTCTTCCTGTTCGTCGGTTTCGTCAACCGGTTCATCCCGAAATTCATCCGGTTCGCCGGTACCCACTCGATGATGCGTGACGTGCGGCGCCGCATCCGCAAGCAGAAACCGCTCATCTGAGGCGGGCCGCACGTCGTCGCATCGGTCAGCTCCGCACCTCCGAGGCCGTCGGAGCCGAGGTGCCGGGGTCGGCCGATCGGCCGGCAGGCAGCGTGTAGGTCGCCGCGATCGACAACACGGCGACGACGAAGCAGGCGGCGGTGTACCAGAGGTTGCCGATGGGGTCGCCGTTGCCGGTCTCGCCGTCGGTCGCCGCGAAGAAATCGGGGAGGGCGGCGAGCCAGAGACCGGCGAAGACCAGTAGATAGAAGGTCGCGAAGCGCTGGACGAAGGGGTCGGTGTAGCCGGGGTCCGGGGTGGTGCCCCGGCGCAGGTCCGACCACTGGCGGACCATGACGACCGAGGCGACGACCATCAGCACCGCCAGTTCCAGTGCGTACACCACCCCGCGCACCGTGGTGCTGCTCATGCCGAGCACGGTCGCCGGAAGCGGCAGCACGAAGGTGCCCACCGAGGCGAGCAGGCCGATGACCACAGTGCGCCCGGTCAATTCGATGCCCGTGAACCGCTTGCCCGCGTCGACATGCCGTCCGACGAAGTACTGCACGCAGAACGCCAGCGACATCGGCCACAACGCGGCGAACACCACCACGCTGCCCATCGGTACCGAATCGAACATCGGTTGGTTGATCGGATTGTCCACCGACCACTCCCACCAGCGCAGTTGCGGCCCGAGGTGGTCGAAGATCTCGTAGAAGGCGTGGTGCACGAAGCCGACGCAGGTGGCGCCGATCAGCACGCCGAACCGGCGGAAGATGCCGAGCATGCGCACCAGGCCGAAGGCCATCGTCGCCATCAGCGGATAGATCGCGATGATGTAGATCGGCAGGCGGCCCCACAGGAAGTCGACGGTGAACACGTTGTGCGCGAACATCGTGTCGACGTGGTCCTCGATGCCGAACGCGGCGGGGAAGTACAGCGGCGGCTCGATGATGAACAGGTACGCGGTCGCGCCGAACCACAGGACGAGGTTGGTCGGGTCGCCGTGGCGGCGCAGGCGGACGATCGCGAACCAGAGCGCCAGCACCGCACCGAGCACGATGGTCAGTTCGAGAACGGGCAGGGTCCAGTTCTCCAGCCCGAACGGGCTGCGGAACTCGACGAGTCCACCGGCCTCCTCACAGGAGAAGCCGAGTTGGACCGCGAGGTCGGCGAAGGTGGGGGAACAGTGTTCGGCCATGGGTCGGCCCTTCTAGGAGCTCACGGAATCGGCGGTGTACCAGCGGGTGACGTCGTAGCCCTCGTCGTAGCGGCGGAACCACTCACCGGCCAGGTCGGGCAGCTTCTCGTGTGCGGGGTTGTGCCCCGGCGTCTGGCTGCGGATGATCCCGCCCAGGGCGACGAGTTGTTCCTTCAGGCCCAGATCGTCGAAGGCGCGCGGCATCGTGCCGTTGTCGGCGGGGCGCAGGCCGGGCAGCAGGCGGCGCAGGGTCTGCTGATTGCGGTAGCTCGCGAACATCGACAACGCGTCGACCTGCCGGTCTTCCAGTGGCACATGTTCGTTGAAGCCCGCGCAGGCCACCCGGATCACCCGCAGCACGTGCCGGAACACCGACGGCGCCACCCGCATCCGGTACAGCTCGCTGTTCACGACCGAGTTGAAGATGATCAGCGCCGAACTGCGGTGCTCGACCTCCTCGACGAAATGCCAGATGAACAGCGAGGCCACCCGGTCGTCACCGGGGGCGAACAACGTGGAGTCGTTGTCGAGCATCAGCTTGAACACCGGGGTGAAGGTGGCCTCGAGGTCGGCGGTGTAGGCCAGGCGATACTTCACCGGGGTGCTCGCGGTGAGTTGGTCGAACTCGCGGATCACCGCGTCGAGGGTCTGCTGCAGGCCCGGGTAGCGCCGGATCAGACCTTTCACATGCTGGCGGTGCGCGGTGGAATGCTGACCCTCCTGACGCATGAACGCGTCGGCCTCCTCGGCCACCTCGGGGTCGGTGATCTGTGGTTTCGCCTGGTTGATGAGCTGCACGATCATCTTCTCGAAGCCGATCGCCAGGAACGAGACGGCGTTGGCCATCGAGGAGAACGCCGGGTTCTGTGGGTTCCACAGAAACGGCACGTCGTAGTCGGCGAACGCGAAATCCATCTTGCGGACGTGAAGTTCGGTCACGGTGAGTACCTCGTTGTTCGGGCGTGCGCCGGTCCGGCCGCCACTCGGTTGGGTGAGGTAATCATACGACTGTACGTTCGTCTGTATGATTACTTTGGCGGAATCCGCTGTGACCTGCGCTTGTGCTAGCGTCCACCGGGTGGCGCGCAGACGGGGATGGGGCGGTAGTCCGCCGGGGGACGACGCGGAGGCGACGCGCCGGATCGTCGCGGCGGCAGTCGAATTGATCGGGCGCACCGGGGCGGAGATCAGCATCGCCGATGTCGCGGAATCGCTCGGTGTCATCCGGCAGACGGTCTACCGGTACTTTCCGAGCGCCGACGCGCTGATGACGGCCGCCGCGATGGCGTCGGTGGAGGGTTTCCTCGACCGGCTCGCGGCGCAGGTGCGCGGGCTCGGTGATCCGGTGGAGGCGATGGTCGAGGCGGTGGTCTACACGCTGGCCGAGGTGCGCCGCACACCGCACCTTGGCATCCTGCTGTCGAGTTCCTACTCCAACGTCCGCCCGGACAGCCTCACCTCCGAGGAGGCGCAGGCCTTCGGCATGACCATGATCCGGCGGTTCGACGTGGACTGGGCCGCGCACGGCTACGACGAGCAGGCGCTGCGGGAACTGGTCGAATACGTCCTGCGGACGATGCAGTCGTTCTTCTTGTCGCCCGGTGACCCGCCGCGCACCGACGACGAACTACGCCGTTACCTGCGGCGGTGGATGGGCACGGCCATCAGCGCTCAGACCGCGGCCGGACAATTCCTCGAGCGCTGAGGCCGCTGCTGTTTTCTGGCGTGTCCCGCGGGGGCGGCCGACGAGGACTCCGTGCGATGACGTCGTTGGCATCGCGGTGGAGCGTCGGCCCGACCCCGCGGGTGCACCGGTGTCGACACCGTGACCGAAAAACATTGCTCTCCCGGACCGTTCGGCGCCTCGTACAACGGGCCGGTCGAGCACCACATCAGGGTGGTTCCCGCTGGGTGACGGCTCAAACGTGGTTCGCCGTGGCTGGTTGAGGACGGATTCACCGGGTAGGCAGCGGATATGGAGATTCTGGTGATTCTCGCCGTGGTCGTCGTGGTGGCGGCCGTCGTGCTGTGGCGCAAGACGCGCGGTGGACCCAAGCCGCCGGACGAGCCCGAATGGACGGGCAATCCGCCCCGCTGAGCGTTTCCGGCTCAGGGTTTTCTCGCCACGACCAGGACGTTCTTCCCGAACAGCTTGCCGGTCACCGACTGCAGGGCCTTGCTGAGCGGGAAGACGACCCGGTCGTAGAGCTTGAGCGCGCGCACATTGATGCTGCCGTCGTCGTTGCCGAGCAGCTTGTAGGCCATGGTGGCGAAGAACCCGATCGGATCGCAGTAGCGCGAATCCACCACCTCGAGCCCGGCATTGCGCAGAATCCGGTTCAGCTGCGTGCGCCGGTAACGGCGGTAGTGCTCGACTTTCACATCCATCGAGGAGAACAGCATCTCGAGCGCGGGCACGTAGATCACCATCGTGCCACCGGGCCGCAGCAGTGACGCCAGGTGTTCGGCGGCTTCCTGGTCGTTCTTGATGTGCTCGAAAACGTTGAAAGAGTAGATGAGTCCGTATTTTTCGGCCTCGGGCGGTTCGGTCTCGCAATCGACGACTTTGTAGCCCTTCGCCAGCAGCACCTTCTGCAGGTCGGGGTCGGGTTCGAGACACTCGGGGAAGATCTCGCGTTCGGCGAGCAGATCGGCGTAGGTGCCCTGCCCCGCGCCGAAATCGAGCACTCGCAGATCCGGTGTGGTGACATGGTTTTCGACGCAGTCGAGGAGAAATTTGTTGTAGTTGATCGCTTCGGCCATCACCTCGAGGTTGTCGCACCCGGTGTAGGCGAAATTGCTGCTGGTCACGCTCGGTCCCCTCAATTCATCGAAATGTGTGAGTCCGTCCGTTCGAGCGGCCATGATGCCACGTCGCGGTCACAATGGTCGTCGAACACCCGTACCGAGCAGGGAGTGACCGTGTCCACCGTCTTCGAAGAATCGGGCGCGGTCGCGGCCCGTCGCCTCGTCGTTGCCCTCGGCGCGGCGATTGTGCTCGCCGTCGCGTTCGTGCTCGCGCCGCCCGTCGTGGCGGGGTGGTTGCCCGGTGCCGATTTCGCCGACGAGCACGCACTGCGCGCGGGATTCCGGTCCGCGTTCGTCACGTATTGGCAAGCAGGACAGGCGGAATTCACGCCCGAGCTGCAGGCGGCGGTGGACTACTGGTTCTGGTACCACCTCGTGAAGGCGGCGGTGGCGTTCCTGTGGTCGATCGTGCTCGTCGCGCTCGGGGTGATGCTGTGGCGGTCCTCGCTGGGTACCCGGCAGCCGAAGCGAACGATGTTCGCGGTGGCGGGGGTGATCACCACGCTGGTGCTCGCGGTAGCCGGGGTGGCGGTGCTCGCCAATATTCAAGGGGCCGTGACACCGTTCGCGTCCTTGCTGCCGATGGCGGTCGACGGTGCGGCCGACGCGCCGCCGGCCGGGGTACTGACCGAGGTGGGGCAGGGGCTCGACAGCTACCCCGGTGGTCCGGCGCCGCTGGAGGTGATGGTCGAGGACTTCGCGCGCTATCACGTCGCGATGGCCGTGCTCGCTGCGGTGGCGTCGGCCGGACTCCTCGGGCTCGGTGTCGTGCTGTGGCGGCGTCGCGCAGGCGCGGCCGGTCGCGTCCTCGGTGCCTATGCCCTGGCAGCGGCAGCCCTCGGCCTGCTGTTCGCGGTGGTCACGGTCGCCAACGTGACCACCGCGCTCGATCCGGCCCCGGGGCTCGCCGCCCTCATGACGGGTGGCTGGTAGTCAGCGAGCCTGCCAGTTCGGGCTGCGTTTCTCGACGAACGCCATCAGGCCTTCGCGGACGTCCGCCGAGCGGGTGAGTTCGGCGATCTCGCGGTCGGACCGGTCCCAGGCTTCGTCGTCGGGCAGGGCGCCGTCGACGATGCCGAGCGCTACCCGCTTACTCGCCTGCACCGCCAGCGGCGCGTTCGCCGCGATCCGCGCGGCCAGCTCCAGCGCGGTGTCGAGGACCCGGTCGGCGGGAACCACCCGGTTGACCAGACCGAACTCCAACGCGCGTGCGGCGGTGATCGGCTCGCCGGTCAGGATCATCTCCATGGCGACCTTGCGCGGCAGCTGTTCGGGCAGCCGGAACGCGCCACCCGCGGCGGCGAAGAGACCACGTGCCACCTCGGGCAGCCCGAACGTGGCGGTCGACGCGGCGACGGCCAGGTCGCTGGCCAGCACCAGCTCGGTGCCGCCACCGAGCGCGAGCCCGTTCACGGCCGCGATGGTCGGCTTGCTGATGGGATGGCGCATGTAACCACCGATGCCCCAGTGTTCGTGTCCGGCCGCCAGAATCGACTCACCGCGCCCGAGTGCGCGCAGATCCGCCCCGGCGCAGAAGGCCCGGTCGCCGGCGCCGGTGAGGACGAAGGCCCGCACGGCCCGATCGTTGTCGGCCTGTTCCAGGGCCGCGCCGAGCTGGGCGCTGACCTCCCCGTCGATCGCGTTCATGGCCTCGGGCCGGTTGATGACGGCGACGAGCACATGCTCGTGCATCTCGACGAGAACGGCGCTCACGATCGACTCCTGCCTTCGTTGTCCCGGCCGGTCGTGGACGGAACCCGACCGACAAGTACCACGCCGCAAGTAGGCTCCGAAAAAAATTCGCGAAAGAATTTCCGGCGGGTGTCGATTCGCGCGGTGCCCGTTCGACCTACGGATGAACGCAGCGCCCACCAGGGGCACCGACCCGAAGGAGACACACCATGAAGTACATGCTGATCATGCGCGCCACCGACGAGGCCTTCGCCGAGTTCGAGAACGTGAGTTTCGAGGAGATGCTCGACACCATGGGCAAGTTCAACGACGAACTGATCCGCGCCGGCGTGCTCGTCGCCGCGGAAGGGCTCGAGGACGCCGCCGAGGGCGTTGTCGTCGACTACTCGTCCGAGCCGCCGGTGGTCACCGACGGTCCCTACGGCGAGACCAAGGAACTGTTCGGCGGGTACTACATCCTCAACGTGGCATCGAAGGAAGAGGCCGTCGAGTGGGCCAAGCGGATGCCGATGACCGGTCCCGGCATCAAGACCGAGATCCGGCGGGTGCCCTCCATCGACGAATTCCCCAAGGACAACGTCTGGGTTCAGAAGGAACGGGCCTGGCGCGAGTCCACCGGACAGCTCTGAGGCGATGACGGAGCACACCGGACGTGCGGCGGTCGCCGCCGTGTGGCGGATCGAATCGGCGCGCATCGTCGGCGCGCTGGCCCGCTACACCGGCGACTTCGCGATGGCCGAGGACCTCGCCCAGGAAGCACTGGCCGAAGCCTTGGTGACGTGGCCGCGCGACGGTGTGCCCGCGCATCCGGCCGGGTGGTTGCTCACCACCGGACGACGGCGCGCGATCGACGCGTTCCGCCGTCGCGCCGCCCTGGACGAGCGCTACACCGCCCTCGCCACCGGACTCGGCGAGGGCGGTGCGTTCACCGGCGGCGAGCCGGCCCCCGCCGGTGAACCGGTGTGGGATCCCGAGCAGATCGACGACGACGTCCTCGCCCTGATCTTCATCGCCTGCCACCCGGTGCTCTCGCGCGAGGCGCGGCTGGCGCTGACCCTGCGCGTGGTCGGCGGTCTGACCAGCGACGAGATCGCCGCGGCCTGCCTGGTGCCGACCGCGACCGTGCAGGCACGGATCACCCGAGCCAAGAAGACCCTCGCCGCGGCAAGGGTGCCGTTCGAGGTGCCACCGCTCGCCGAACGTCGCGAGCGGCTCGGCTCGGTGCTCGGCGTGATCTATCTGATCTTCACCGAGGGATCGACGGCGAGCAGCGGCGGCGACCTGATCCGGTTCGACCTCGCCGGGGAAGCGCAGCGCCTGGCGCGGGTGCTCGCGCGGCTGATGCCCGGCGAACCCGAGGTCTTCGGTCTGCTCGCCCTGCTCGAACTCACCGCCGCCCGGTTCCCTGCCCGCACCGGACCCGACGGCGAACCGGTCCTGCTCGAGCAGCAGGACCGGCATCGCTGGGATCGGACCGCGATCCGGCGCGGCCGTGCCACCCTGGCCAAGGCCGAACAGGTCGGGCGTGGGCTCGGTGCCTACGGGCTGCAGGCCGCGATCGCCGAGTGCCACGCCGTCGCCCCGTCGGTCGAGCGGACGAACTGGGAGCGCATCGTGCTGCTGTACGAGGCACTCGGCAGGCTCGCGCCCTCACCGGTGGTCGAACTGAACCGGGCCGTCGCGGTGTCGATGGCCGCCGGAGCCGCCGCGGGCCTCGCCGTCGTCGACGAGCTGTCGGCCGGGGGAGCGTTGTCGTCGTCGCATCTGCTGCCGAGCGTGCGTGGGGAACTGCTGATCCGCCTCGGTCGCGTCGAGGAGGCGCGCGGCGAGCTCACCGAGGCGATCCGACGCTGCCGCAACGACCGCGAGAAGGCCGTGCTCGCGGGCAAACTCCAGGCACTCTGACCACAACGACACACAAGCGTAAAGTTTTGTCCGCGTACCGATCGGGTAGTCCGGAATGGCGACGACGAGAGGTTTGTGGATGTCTCAGGAATCGAAATCGGTGTTGCACCGGGCAATCGGTGCATCGGCGATCGGAAATGCGGTCGAATGGTTCGACTACGGCGTCTACGCCTACCTCGCCACCTATATCGCGGCATCGCTTTTCCCCGGTGACGGTACCGGATCCAGCGTTATCTATACGCTGCTCGGTTTCGCGGTCTCCTTTCTGATCCGCCCGATCGGCGGCATGATCTGGGGCCCGCTCGGCGACCGCATCGGCCGCAAACGCGTGCTCGCGATGACCATCATGCTGATGGCCGGTTCCACCCTCGCCGTCGGTCTGATCCCGAGCTACGAGGTCATCGGCATCGCCGCGCCGATCCTGCTGTACGCGCTGCGCATGGTGCAGGGTCTGTCCGCCGGCGGCGAATACGGCGGCGCCGCAACGTTCATGGCGGAATACGCGCCCGACCGTAAGCGCGGTTTCTACGGCAGTTTCCTCGAAGTCGGCACACTCGCCGGTTTCACGCTCGGCAATCTGACGGCGCTACTGCTGGTGAATGTGCTCGACGGTGCGAGCATGGAATCGTGGGGCTGGCGCATTCCGTTCCTGATCGCCGCACCGCTCGGCCTGATCGGTATGTATCTGCGCAGCCGGGTCGAGGACACCCCGGTATTCCGCGAAATCGAGGCGAAAGACGAGACCGAGGAAACGGTCGGGGTCTATCGCGATCTGCTGACCAAATACCTGCGCCCGGTGCTTACTCTTTTCGGTCTGGTCATCGCCTTGAACGTGGTGAATTACTCGCTGCTGAGCTACACACCGACCTATCTCGGCAACACCATCGGTATGGCGGAATCCGATGCGCTGCTCGTGCCGCTGATCGGCCAGATCGTGATGCTGCTGACCCTGCCGTTCCTCGGTGCGCTGTCGGACCGGATCGGTCGCAGGCCGATGTGGTTGTTCTCCTGCGCGGCACTGATGATCACGGTGATCCCGGTGTACATCCTGATCGGCACCTCGCTCACCGGCGCCATCGTCGGCTTCGCCATCCTCGGCCTGCTCTACGCGCCGCAGCTGGCCACCATTTCGGCGACCTTCCCGGCCATGTTCCCCACCATCGTGCGGTTCGCGGGTGTGGCGATCGGCTACAACGTGGCCACCTCGATCTTCGGTGGCACCGCGCCGGTGATCAACCAGTCGCTCATCGAGCTGACCGGCGACAACCTGTTCCCGGCCTACTACATGTTCGGCGCGTGTCTGGTGGGTCTGATCGCGGCCTACTTCCTCATCGAGACCAAGGGCATGTCGCTGCGTGGCACCCAGGTGCCCGGTACGCCGGAAGCCCTCGAGGAACAGCGCGAGCTCGGCGAGCCGGTGGAACTCGTCGAGGGGCTGGACCCTGCTGTCCCGGTGAAGTAGGTCCTCAGGACCGGAACACCGCGAGTGCCTCGTCGCCGAGGTGCGGCCCGCTCACCTCGATGGTCACATTCGAGCTGGCGACCACGTCGGCGCAGCTCAGGGTGAAGCTGGGTCCCGCCCCGAGGATGGGCCCGAACTCCGAGGCCGCCGCCGCGAACACGATGCGCCCCACTTGGGCCCACACCATCGCGGCGGCGCACATCGGGCACGGCTCGCCGCTGGCGTACACGGTGGCGCCTTGCAGCGCCTCCGCCTTGCCGGTGGCGGAGGCGACGGTGATCGCGACCAGTTCGGCGTGGGTGGTGACATCGCCGGTGGTGGCGACGGCGTTCGCGGATTCGGCGAGCACCGTACCGTCGCGGTCGACGGTGACGGCACCGAACGGCCGGTCACCGAGCACCGCCGCCTGGGCAGCGAGGTCGATGGCCCGGCGCAGGTAGGCGATGTCGGTGTCGGTGAGTGTGGTCATGCGCTGAGCTCCACTTCCGTTCCGCGGCCCTCGGCGCGGGCCTTGTCGATGAGCAGGCGGGCGGTGACGAGATCTTGCAGGCCGATACCGACCGAGTTGAACAGAGTGATGTCGCCTGGGTCGGCCCGGCCGGTCGCCCGGCCGAGAATCACCTGGCCCAGTTCGGTGCCCACCTCGGTTTCGGTGATCGCGCCGTCGGCGATGGCCAGCAGCGTGTCGCCCGACTTGGTGAGCGTTGTCGCGACCGAGTCTACGATCACGCGCGCCCGGCGCATGGCAGCCCCGTCGACCTCGCGGTGATCGGCGCGTGGCGGGGCGCCGACCGCGTTCACGTGCAGCCCCTCGCCGAACCAGGCACCGCGCACGATCGGCTCCCGTGCGGGGGTGAGGGTGCACAGCACGTCGGCCGCCCGTGTGACCGACTCCGGTGAGGGCATCGCCCGCACCTCGAGTCCGAGGTCGGCGATCGCACCACGGAACCGCTCGACGGTGGCGGCGGACCGCGACCAGACCAGCACGGTCTCGATGTCGCGCACCCGGGCGACGGCGCGGGTGTGCTCGATCGCCAGCGCGCCGGCTCCGATCAACCCCAGTGTGGAACTCTCCTGCCTGGCAAGGTATTTGGTTGCCACCGCGCTGGCGGCGGCAGTACGCACGGCGGTGACGAGCCGGCCGTCGACGAGGGCCTCGCAGCCGCCGTCGAGTGCGGAGGTCACCAGGATCACCGAGCGTTGCACCGGCAGTCCACGTTCCCGGTTGGCGGGGAGGTCGGCGAGCAGTTTCACGGCGGCCGCGCCGGCGGTTTCGGCGGCGGCGACCATCGGCACGAAGGCGGTGGCGCCGACACTCACCGCGGGCGGCGCGGGGACTACCGCCGTGCCGAGCGCGAGGTCGGCGTGTGCGCGTTCGACGGCGGCGAGCACCGCCGCGCGATCGATCAGGGCGGCCACATCGGAATGCGACAGGATCAGAGTCATCGATGGCTCCTCGGAGGCGCTGGATCAGGAGGTTCGGGCGAAGGCGACGGTCAGGTCGCGCGGTGAGCGGCTGTTACCGACCAGACCGCTCACGGCGACGATCGCGATCAGATACGGCAGCATCACCAGCAGCGCGAACGGCACGTCGACACCGAGCGCGGGTAACGCGAACTGCAATGCCTGGGCGATGCCGAAGAACACCGACGCCCAGATGACGCCGAGCGCCCGCCACCGGCCCGCGATCACCGCGACCACGGCCAGATACCCGATGCCACCGGTCATGTTGTCGCTGAACGAGTGCACTTCCGAAAGCGCCAGCTGCGCACCGCCGAGGCCCGCGGCGAACGCGGCGAGCAGCACGCAGCCGTAGCGGACGGCGCGCACGGGCAGGCCGGTGCGATCGGCGGCCACGGCGTCCTCGCCGATCGCGTCGATCACCAGACCCATTTTGGTGCGGCGGGAGAACACGAACGCCGACCCGGCGACAAGGGCGATGCACAGGTAGCCGAGTGCGGTCTGCCCGAACAGTGCCGGACCGATGACCGGAACATTGTGCAACACAGGAATTCTCAGTGCCTCGAAGCCAGGAACGCTGTGGCCTTTGCCATCGGCGAGCAGCAGGCGGGCGCCGTAGGTGGTCGCGCCGAGGGCGAGTGCGTTGCTCGCGATGCCGACGACGATCTGGTCGGCACGCAGTCCGACACTCCAGACGGCCTGTAGCGCACCGAATATCACTGCGGCCAGCACAGCGGTGGCCGTGCCGAGCACGGGCGACCCGGTGGCCACCGCACCGAGTACGCCCGCGAACGCGCCGGTGAGCATCATCGCCTCGAGACTCAGGTTGAGCACGCCCGCGCGCTCGCTGACCAGCTCACCGCTCGCCGCGATGAGGATGGGCAGCGTGAAGCCGATGCCGCTGGTGGCGATGTCGGTGACCGTGTCGAGGCTCATCGGCTCGCTCCTGCCGGTTCGGGGGTGTTTGTGTCGGAAACTGGTTGTGGCGCAACGTATTTGCGTGTTCGCGATGTCCAGATGGCAGCGCCGGCGATGAAGACGATCATCAGGGACTCCACGATCGCGATGGTCGAGGCGGGCACGTTCGCGGCCAGTTGCAGGTTGATCCCGCCGGAGACGAGGAATCCGAGTAACAGCGACACCGCGACGACGGCACTCAGGGAGCCACGCGCCAGCAGCCCGACGACCAGCCCGGAGAACCCGTATCCGGAGGAGAACCCCTCGGCGAGGACGAACGGCGCCGTCGCCACCAGCAGCCCGCCCGCGCCACCCGCGAACGCGCCCGCTGCCGAGAGGCTGAGGAAACGTAGTCGGCCGACCGGCAAACCCAGCCGCGCCGCCGCATCGGGATTGAGCCCGACCGCGCGCAAGCGGGTGCCGAGTGCGGTGTGGCGCACCAGGATCGCGGTGCCGAACGCGGCGACCACGGCGATCCACAGGGCGATGGTCGCGGGTGAGCGTTCGATGCCGAGCAGCGGCAGATGTGCGGCCGCGGTGAGCTGCTCGGATTGCGGCAGGGTCTCCGAGGAGGTCACCGGTTGACGCAGCAGCGCGGGCTCGTGCACGACGAGCAGCACCAGCGCCAGGCCGACGAAGTTGAGCAGCAGCGTGGTGATGATCTCGCTGGTGCCGCGGGCGACCCGCAGATACGCCGCGATCGCGGCCCACAGCCAGCCCGCGGCCGCCGCCCCGAGCAACACCGTTGGCACCGTGATCGCGGCGGGCGTGCCGGTGAGGGTGGTGCCGATCGCGGTGGCGGCGATCCCACCGGCGCAGATCTGGCCCTCACCACCGACATTGACCAGCCCGGCGCGGTGGGCGATGGTGAACCCGACGGCCACCAGCATCAGCGTGGCCGCGACATTGAGCGAGGCGCCGACCGCGTAGTCGCTGCCGAACATGCCCTCCCACAGCGCCGTCATCGTGGCGCCGGGGGCGGCGCCCGCGACGGCGGCCAGGATCAGTCCGATCACTCCGGCGGCCAGCATGGCCGCGACAGCGACGACGAGCGGGTGGTGCCCCGCGGAGAGCTTGCCGGGGCCGCGCGGAACGCCCCGCGACGCCGGTCGAGATGGGGTCTCGGTCGCTGTGGTCCGACCCGGTGCGCTCATGCCGCGACTCCCATCATCAATTCGCTGATCTGTTGTGCGGCACCGGGATCGGTGGTTTCGACGGGCCCGGCCAGTTCCCCGCGATAGGCGACGAAGATTCGGTCGCACAGGGCGAGCAGTTCGGGTACCTCGCTCGATACCACCAGCACGCCGCAGCCACGCGCGGCCGCGTGCCGCAGCTGCGTCAGCACGAAATCGACTGCGCCGATGTCCAATCCGCGCGTCGGCTGGGCAGCGACCAGGCAGCGCAGATTCGCCGCCGACAGTTCGCGCGCCAGCACGACCTTCTGCTGATTGCCGCCCGACAGCGATCCCATCGGCACCCACGGACCGGCCGCGCGTACATCGAAGTGGTCGAGTTCGGCCTGCGCGGCGCGACCCATGGCCTGTTTGTCGAGGAGGCCGAAGCGGCGGAACCGGCCGAGACTGCCGAGGAAAAGATTCTCGGCCAGCGTCATGTCGGCGACCATGCCGTCGCGGTGGCGATCTTCGGGGACGACGCCGAGACCGAGCGATGTTCGGGTGGCTGGGTTCGCTGTGGTGATGTCGGCTCCGGCGAGCGAGACAGTGCCCGCCCGCACCGGGGTGCCACCGGCCAGCACCGCGACGAGCTCGCTCTGCCCGTTGCCCTCGACGCCCGCGATCCCGACGATCTCGCCCGGCCGCACGGCCAGGCTCGCTTCGTCGAGCGCGATACTGCCGTCGGCTCGGTGGACGGTCACCCGGTCGACGGTGAGGACCGCTGCGGGCTGGTTCGATTCGTGCGTTGTGACGGTTTCGCCGCGGCGTCGACCGGTGGTCCTGTGCTCGCCCGCAGCCGGGCTCGTGGTGGGGTCGGTGGCGACCGAGGTGGCTGAACCGGGTGCGGTCAGGACCTGGGCCGGCTCGCCCGGATCCAAGCCGATCGTCGCCGCCACGGTCGGGTCGAGATCGGTGGCCTCGCGGCCGACCATCGCGGTGAGTAACTCGGAAATCGTGGTCTCGGGGAGCGGTCCACCACCGGCGACCGTGCCACGGCGCAGCACCGTCGCGGCATCGGCGACCCTGGCGACCTCGCCCAGTTTGTGCGTCACCAGGACCACGGCCTTGCCGTCGGCGGCGATGGCGCGGCAGGTGTCGATCAACGCGTCGATCTCGGCCGGATCGAGCACTCCCGTCGGTTCGTCGAGCAGGATCAGCGCCGGATCGCGCAGCAGGGCCTTGACGATCTCGACCTTCTGCCGGGCGCCCACCGGCATCGTCGCGACCTGCTGGTCGAGATCGATGCGCAGCCGATAGCGGCTAGCGATCTCGTCGAGACGGCTGGTCAGATCCCTGCGGCGCAACCGCGACCCGTGCTGGGTGAGCAGCAGATTCTCCGCGACGGTCATGGTGGTCACCAGGCTGAAGTGCTGATGCACCATGGCGACGCCCGCCCTCATCGCGGCGGCAGGCGAGTCGGGACGGAAGGCATTGCCGCCCAGTTCGATTCGTCCGGTATCCGCGGGGTAGCCACCGAACACGAGATTGCACAGCGTCGACTTGCCCGCGCCGTTCTCGCCGAGAACGCAGTGGACGGTGCCGGATTCGACGGTGACGTCCACGTCGTGCAATGCCCGGACCGCGCCGAAGCTCTTTCCGACCCCGTGCAAGGTCAATGCGGGAGTGCTCATCGCCATCAGTACGGCTTCACCGCGCCGGTGGACAGTGCCGTCTTCGCCTTGGCGAGCGCGTCGGCGACCGCGGGCTGCTTGTCGCACAACACGAAATCGGTGCCGTCGTTGGGCGAGGTGAGCCCGAAGCGCACGTTCTCGGCCTTCCACGTGTTGTCGAGCGCCGCCTTCACCGCGTACTCGACCTCGGCGCCGATATCGGTGTGCACGTAGCCCAGATACACGGGATCGGTGCAGTCACCGGGGATCGGACCGCCGACCAAGGTGGCACCGGCCTGTGCCGCTGCCTGCTCCAGGCCCGCCTTGCCCAGGTTCACGATCTGGCCGAGCGCGCCCGCGCCCGCACCGTAGTCGGCCAGCGCGGCCTGCTTGGCCTTGGCCGGGTCGTTGAAATCGCCGACGTACTGCGGAGTCAGCACCCGGGCGTCCGGCTTCGCGAACCGCGCGCCGTTACCGAAAGCGTTGGCGGCGTTGACGATCGCGGGCAGTTCGACGCCGCCGACGAAGGCCACCGCGCCGGTCTTGGATCCGGCCGCGGCCACCGCGCCACTGAGGAACTCGGCCTCGGCCTGCTGCGGGTCGTAGTAGGCCAGGTTGGCCATCGGCTTCGCGTCGGCGGGCCCACCGATCTCCACGAACTTCACACTCGGAAACTGCGGTGCCACCTTGCGCACATCGGCATCGGTCTGGCCGCCGAGCGCGATGACCAGATCGTTGGTCGAGGCGAAACGGACGAGCGCCTGCTGGTAGTCGGCCGCCGCCACCTGCTCGACCTTGCTCAATTCGACCTTGTCGCCGAGGGCTTCGGCGACGCGCTGGTAGCCGAGATACCCCGACTGCATGAAGCCGGTGTCGGAGAGCGAACCGGGGAAGAACACGCCGACCTTCAGCTTGCCGCCCGCCGCTGCGGTATCGGCGGAGCCGCAGGCCGACAACAGGGCAGCGGCGGCGAAGGCGGCCGAGCCGAAGGCGATCGCGCGCCGGGTGGAGTTGTGCACGAGGTACTCCTTGATCGAACGAACCGCTCACTTAGCGGTATACCGTTAAGTGTCAGCGTGCGGTCCTCGAATGACGGCCGGATTACCGAAAAGTAAGAATCGGTCGCTCGGTCCTCACGCGGCTACCGTGGAGTCGGATGCGGGGCGGAAGGATGGTGTGGTGGCGGAACCGGTCAAGAAGTCGCTGCGAGATCAGGCGTACGAGGAACTGCGGGATCGGATCATCGATCTGCGGTTGAGTCCGGGGCAGCGGTTGGTGGAACGCGATCTCGCCACCGAGCTCGACATCTCCCGGATTCCGCTGCGCGAAGCGCTGCATCTACTGGAACGTGAAGGTCTGGTGGTGATCGTGCCTCGGCAGGGCGCGATCGTCGCCCCGTTCACGGTCGCCGATGTGCGCGACCTGTTCGACGTGCGCGAGAGCCTCGAGGTGCTGGCTGCTCGGCTGGCCGCCGAACGAGCCGAATCCGCCGACCTCACCGCGCTGCGCGGCCAGCTCACCGCCGCCCGACGGGCCACCGAACGCGGCGAGCAGGCCGCCATCGCGGCCGCCAACGCCGGATTCCACGCGCTCATCGTGGAGATCTCCGGCAACCCGCTGCTGCAATCGCTGTTGCGGCCCTTGGAGTCTCGCGTGCGGTGGCTGTTCCACCTCACCAAGGAACGCGACCCGGGCACCCAATGCGACGAACACGAAGCGCTCTACGCCGCGATCGCGGCAGGCGATCCGCAGGCCGCGGCCGACATCGCCTATCGCCATGTCGCCTCCGGGCGCGAACCAAGCCTGGCTCTCGCCGAGCAGTGGGCGACGCCCGCCATCGACCCGGTCAGCGCCACCCGCACGCGTCAGCGCACCACGAACCGCGACAAATCGGCGTGATCAGCCGCCGCCCGCCGGTGCTCGGCCGGCGGCGGCCGCACGATGGAGGGCACTGCGTGCCGCGCGCACGGCCGGATGGTCGCCGGTGCCGTTGCGGTAGGCGAGACGGGTGCGGCGGCGAATCGGCAATGCGGTGAGGGCGAGCCGCTCCGGCGGTGCGTACAGCGCCAGGCCCGGGATGATCGCGGCGCCCGCACCGGCGGCCACAAGGGCGAGCACCGTGTCGAAGTCGTCGGCGTGATGACGCACGCGCGGTGTGAAACCCGTTGCCTGACAGGCGCGGATCGTCATCGTGTGGCACAGCGTGCCGGGGGTGCCCGCGATCCAGGGTGAGTCGCGGTTGGCGCGCAACGGGTCGTCGGCGGGCGCCGGGTCGCGGGTGGCGAGAAAGACCGTTTCGGTGTGCAGTGGTTCGGTGTGCAACGCCCGGTCGGTGTCGGCGGGCACCAGGTCGTAGTCGTGGGTGAGCGCGATGTCGAGGGTGCCTGCCCGCAGGGCGTCGGGTACGTCGGCCGGGTCGATCTCGGTGACGGTCAGTTCCAGGCGGGGGTGTTCGGTGCTGAGGGCGACCAGGGCGGGGGAGAGCAGCGTACGCGCGGCGGTGGGGAACGCGCCGATGCGCAGCGTGCCGACCAAAGCGGTCCGCGCACCGGCCAATTCGGCGTCCGCGCGTTCGAGGGCGGCGAGCACGGTCTCGGTGTGGCCGACCAGCAGGTGGGCGGCGGGGGTGAGGGTCACCCGGCGGCCCGACCGCTCGAGCAGTGCGACGCCCGCGTCCTTCTCCAGCGCGCTGAGCTGCTGGGACACCGCCGACGGCGTGTAGCTGAGCGCTTCGGCGACCGCCGCGATGGTCCCGCGGTGAGCGAGTTCGCGCAGCAGGCGGAGTTTGCGGACATCGAGCATCAGTTCAGCTTACGTTCTTCGTCATGAACGTGAACTGGACCTTACGGTCGCGGGGTTCGACGATGGAGTCATGACATCGCTGCACGGCCTGTTCGTCCCCCTGGTCACACCCTTCACTGCCGACGGCGCCCTCGCTCCCGACGCACTCCGTGCGCACGCGCACACGGTTCTCGACGCGGGCGCCACCGGGCTCGTCGCGCTCGGCACGACCGCCGAACCGTCGGCGTTGACGCCAGCCGAACGCGCCGAGGTACTCGACATCTGCGCCACGGTGTGCGCCGAACGGGACGCGCCGTTGATCGTGTGCGCGGGCGGCAACGCCACCGCCGAGGCCGCCGCCGCGGTGGCTGCCGTGCCGTCGTCCGCGGCCGCGGTGCTGTCGGTGGTGCCCTACTACGTCCGACCGAGCGAGGAGGGCGTGATCGCGCACTTCACCGCACTCGCGGCCGCGAGCCCGGCGCCGATCCTCGTCTACGACGTGCCGTACCGGACCGCGCGCCCGCTCGGCGCCGCAACGCTGATCCGGCTGACCGCCATCGCGAACATCGCCGGTTTCAAGCACGCGGTCGGTGGCATCACCGATGCCACCGTGGAACTGATGGCGACCGTGGGGGATCGGACCACTGTGCTGGCGGGTGACGACCGTTTCGCCTCGCCGCTGCTGGCGCTCGGTGCCGACGGCGCGATCCTCGCCGCGGCCAATGTCGCGCCCGCCGGGTACGCCGAACTGGTGCAAGCGTGGGGGACCGGCGATCTCGCGCGTGGCCGCGCGGTGGGTAGTCGTCTCGACGCCCTCGGTGCCGCCCTGTTCGCCGAACCGAACCCCACGGTCGTCAAGGGCGTACTCGCCGCGCGGGGCGAAATCCCCAGCGCGGCGGTGCGTCTGCCGTTGCTGCCCGCCTCGGCCGAATCGGTCGCGGCGGCGCTGTCGGCGGCCGGGACTCAGCCGTAGAGTTCGACGAACTTCGCCAGCGACCGTTCGAAGTCGCCGCGCAGTGCCTTGGCCACGGTCGAGCCGATCGGGCCGAACAGCGGCGCGCCGCCGAGTTCGACGGTCAGGTCGACCGCCGAACCGTCACCCTTGGGCTGCACGGCGAGATCGATGCCGAACTTGGTACCGCCGATGCCCGCGCCGGTCAACTTCAGCTTGTGCGGCGGCTGGGCCGTGCGCACCGTCCAGGTGACCTTGTTGCGGAACCCCTTGACCCGCGCCACGCCCACCAGCACGGTGCCCTCGGTGAGCTCTTCGGGGACGGTGCCGCGCCAGGCCTCGTGGATCGCCAGCCAGTCGCCGAGGTGCTCCAGGTCGGAGGCATGGTCCCACGCCTTGTCCGGGGCGAGGGGGACGTCGATGGTGAGCTTCAATTTGGCCACGGCGGGATAGTATCCGGTACTCCCGGTTCCGCGACCGCCGCATCCGGACCCTCGTGTCTTTCGACAACCCCGCGCCTGCGGAAATTGGGTAATATCAGCGGCAATTCCCGTGCCTGACAGCAGGTTCCATCTCGAATCGGTCACAGTGCTGCTACTGTGTGCGGGTCGCTGGAAGCGGGGACTGTCTATCGGGTATCCGGGATGGTTCCGTCGAGGGCGGCTGCCCGGGTGGAACGACGACGAAAGATCAGATGAACTCCGGAATCGCGGTGCTGTCGCTCATCATCGGAGCCCTGGTGGTCCTCGCGGCCATCGCTGTGGCTGTGCTCGCCATGCACAACGAGCGCAAACAACGCGCACGCGCCGACGCCGCCAAGCGGGAGCGTGAACTGTGTGAGGCGGCGGTACATCACCTCGCCCAGATCACCCTGCCCGCCATCACCGATGCCGTACGGCGACACGACATTCCGTCGGTCGCGGTGGAGCTGCCCGCCGAACTGCGTGATGCGCCCCTCGGCGAGTCGCTGCAGGCGATCGCGACCGGCCACGCCGACGACCTGCGCGTCGTCGCCGAGGAAACACGGGCCATGGTCGAACGCTACGGCGAGCAACGCCGCGTCGCCGAGATCCAGGCCGCCCGCGAGGAGACCCGCACCGAACTGCAGGCGTCGTCCCGCGCGGCGACCAGTGCGGCGGTCCGCTCCTTCGGCACCTCGGTGGTGAGCCTCGGCACCGACCTCGGCCAGGTGGTGAGTACCGCGCTGCGCGAGCACCGCGACGACGCCGTCTACGAGACACTCACCCGCATCGACCACACCGTGCAGCAGATGATCCGGCAGGCGCAGTCCTACGTGATCGTCTCCGGTGGTCTGCCGGGCAGGCGCTGGCCACAGCAGTCGCTCACCGACGTCGCGGGCGGTGCCACCGGGCGCGTGCGTGAGTTCCTCCGGGTCCATTCGGCCCAATCGGAACGCATCGTCATCAGCCGTGCCGTCGAGCCGCTCGTGCACACGCTGGCCACCCTGCTCGACAACGCGCTGCGGTACTCGCCGCCGTCTTCGTTCGTCGAGGTCGGGTTCCAGGAAGGCCATCACGGCGTCACGATCATCGTCGACGACGCGGGCATGCGGATGAGCCCCGAGCAGCTCGAGGACGCGCGTCTGGTGCTCAGCGGTGAACGCTCGGTAGACATCCACGACCTCGGGCCTGCGCCCAAGGTCGGTTTCCCCGGTATCGCCGCACTCGCACGCCGCTACGGCTTCTCCGTGCATGTCGACGGTCCCAATATCTACGGTGGCATGCGCGCGATGGTCTATGTGCCGTCGGCGCTGCTGGTGAGCGGAGAGGCGCCGAGAATCCCCGAACCCGAACTGGCCGCGCCCGCGCACATCCCGGTGCCCGTGCCCGACCCTGTCGAGACCGACGGCCCGCGCGCGGCCGTGCACGAAATCACCAGCGGTGGGCTGCCCAAACGGCGCCGCCGCCCGGTCGCCCCGGATTCGGCGGGGGTGACCACGGAAGTGGGGCAGGCTCGCCCCGACCTCGCCGCTGCCTGGCACAGCGGTTCCCGCAGCGGTCGTGCCGCTGCGGCCGAGCGATCCACGGAAGGAACAGCCGATGAGCACACCGGTAGCCGATAGCACCAACCGTTTGGCATGGCTGCTCGAGGATCTCGAGATCCCCGGCGTCCGCTTCGCCGTGTTGCTATCCGACGACGGCCTTCGTATCGCCCACTCCCGTGGCATCGCCAAGGACGATGCCGAACGGTTCGCGGCGGCCGCTTCCGGTCTACGTTCGCTCGGTAAGGCCCTCGGTGAGTTCTGCGGGTCACCGGCGAACACAGTGCGCCAGAACATGACCGAATACGACGAGGGCATGATCATGATCACCGCCGCCGGTGTCGGCGCGCTGCTCGGTGTCGCGACCACCGCCGATGTCGACGTGGCGCTGGTGGCGCACCGGATGAACGAACTGGCCGCGCGGGTCGGCCACGAGATCGGTGCGGCGCCACGGCACGGTGTCAGGTAATGAGCCGAGGCAGGCGTGACCCCGACCTGGTCAGGTCCTATGTGCGCACCGGCGGCCGGACAAGGGCCGCGCACGAACTCGATCTGGTGACCCTCGTACGCGCCGTCGCCGACCCGCGTGCCGATCACCGACCCGACGAGCGCCGGGTACTCGCGCTCACCAGCCGCCGTGGCGCGCTGTCGATCGCCGAACTCTCGGCGTATCTCGACCTGCCCGCCTCGGTGGTGAAGATCATCGTGTCCGATCTGCTCGACAGCGGACATCTACACTGCCCCACCCCGGCCGAGGTGAAGCCGGAGCTGGCGTTGATCAAGGAGGTGCTCCATGGTCTCCGTGTCCTCGCAGGCTGAGGTCGACTACGTCGCCGAAACGGTGACCAGGTCGGTGAAGATCCTGGTCGCCGGCAATTTCGGCGTCGGCAAGACGACGTTCGTGTGCGCCGTGTCCGAGATCCGGCCGCTGCGCACCGAAGAGACGATCACCGAGGCGAGCATCGGTATCGACGATCTGGCCGGACTCGGCAGCAAGGTGCAGACCACTGTCGCCCTCGATTTCGGCAGGCTCACGCTGAATCCGCAACTGGCGCTCTACCTCTTCGGCACGCCGGGTCAGGAGCGGTTCGCGCCGCTGTGGGAGGAGCTGGCGCGCGGTGCGCTCGGCGCCCTCGTCCTGGTCGACACCCGGCGCATCGAGAAGGCCGACGACGTGCTCTCGGCGCTCGAACAACGCGGCGTCCCCTACGCGGTGGCGGTCAACGAGTTCGAGGGTTTCCGCCGCTACCCCCTCGACGAGGTGCGTGAGGCGCTCGACCTCACCCCCGACACCCCGGTGATCGCGGTCGACGCGCGACGCCGCGATCACGGTCTGCGTGCGCTGATCACGCTGGCCGAGTACCTATTTCAGAGGCAGGAAGCGGCAGTTCGGTGACCTTGCAAGACCTCGCGGCCGATGTCCGGGTACCGATGTATTCGCCCGAATTCGCGGCCGACCCGCAAGCTGCCTACCGGCAGATGCGGGAACGGTTCGGATCCCTTGTCCCCGTTGAACTCTCACCGGGAATCCGGGCCACCCTGGTGATCGGCTATCACACCGCGGTACGGATCCTCAACGATCCCGACCACTTCCCGGCCGACCCGCGCATGTGGGAACGCAACATCCCCAAGGACTGCCCGGTGCTGCCGATGCTGCAGTTCCGTCCCGCGGCCCTGCGCACCACCGGTGCCGAGCACGCCCGCTACCGGCAGGCCAATGTGGCAGGTCTGGCCGGGGTCGACCTGTACGCGATGCACAGCACGGTCGAGCAGTTCGCCATCCCGCTCATCAACAGTTTCTGTGCCGCCGGCTCGGCGGACCTGTTGAGCCAGTACGCGTTTCCGCTGGTGTTCCAGGCGCTGAACTCGATGCTCGGCTGCACGCCCGAGATCGGTCAGCAGGTGGCCACCGGGATGTCGCAGATCTTCGAGGGCGGCACCGACGCCGAGGCGGGCAACAATCTGGTGGCCAACGCCCTGGCCGACCTGGTCGGGCTGCGCAAACACGAGCCGGGCGACGATGTGGCGACCCGGCTGCTGCAGCACCCGGCGGCGCTCACCGACGAGGAACTGGTGCACCAGCTGCTGGTGCTCTACGGCGCGGGCATCGAGCCCATGCTCAACCTGGTGGTCAACACGCTGCGCCTGATGCTCACCGACGACCGCTTCGCCGGCGATGTACTCGGCGGCAGTATGTCGACTCGCGACGCCCTCGACGAGGTGTTGTTCACCGACCCGCCGCTGGCCAACTTCTGCATGACCTACCCCAGGCAGCCGACCCTCATCGAGGACACCTGGCTGCCCGCGCACGAACCGGTCGTCATCAGCATGGCGGCCTGCAACAACGATCCGGCCATCGCGGGCTTGGACGTGATCCACAATCGCGCCCACCTGTCGTGGAGCACCGGCCCGCACGGTTGCCCCGCGAAATCGGTCGCGTACCTCATCGTGCAGGACGCCATCGATCAGCTGCTCGACGCCCTGCCGGAGATCCGTCTCGCCGTACCCCCCGAAGAGCTGGTCTGGCGCCCCGGCCCGTTCCATCGGTCCCTGGCCGCGCTGCCGGTCGTCTTCCCGAATACACCGCCCCTGCCGATGCCCTGATCGAGTCGACGCGGAATTTCAGGAGTCGCTCGAGATTCGCTCATACCGCCCACCACCGGAACTGCCCGGGTGGTGGGCGGTTGTCGTTTGTCCCCGAGCAAACTGCCGACGACGTCCGGCAAACAGCGCCGATTCTCTCAGCTGCGTAATTAGCCGAGATATTGCCGGGAGAGCGAACCGGTTGGTTCTCCTGACGGAATTCGCTGGATTCGCAGAATGGTCCTTTGTGTGGAAATACCGGCGGGTAAGCGAATTCTTCGCCGACGCGCCTGTTGACCGCTGATCTTCTTGCGCCTACTGTCCCAGTCAGTTCGTATCGAACTGTTCTTTATCGCCGCTCGAAATGGTCCACGGATGGCACGCCGGCCCCTGCTGTCCATTTCCGTGTGTGTTTCAAGGGAGTATTGATAGTGAGAAGTCGAATTGTCGTGGTCGCCGGCGCGCTCGCCTTGGTGCCCGTCGCTACTCTGTTCACCCCGCCCTCGGTCGCGAATGCGCACGGCTGGGTCACCGGCCCGGCCAGCAGGCAGGAACAATGTGTGCGCGGCCTCGTCGCCTGCGGTGCGGTGAAATACGAGCCGCAGAGTGTCGAGGGGCCGAAAGGGCTCACCAATTGCAGCGCGAACAAATATCCGGAACTCGACGACGACAGCCTCGGCTGGATTCCGCAGCGGGTTTCCGGCAGTGTCACATTCACCTGGAAGAACACTGCCAATCATCGCACCGCCGACTGGGAGTACTTTATCGGGAATACCCGGGTCGCCGTGATCGACGGGCGAAACGAGCAGCCCCCGATGGAGGTCACCCACACCATCGACCTGTCGCAGTACTCCGGTCGGCATAAATTGCGCGCGGTCTGGAACATCGGAGACACCGCAGCGGCCTTCTACAGTTGTGTCGACCTCGAGATAAGTGGCGGCACCCCACCGGCAACGACCACGCAGCCGCCGGCGCCGACCACCACCCCGCCCGCGCCGCCGACCACCACGAAACCGCCGGTGACCACCACGAATCCACCGGCCACCAGCACCGCCCCGCCGACGACCTCCCAGCCGGGTGGGGGACACGAACACCCCACAACGACAGCACCGGCGGCATCGGCGTGGCGTCAGGGCGCCACCTACGCCATCGGCGACAGGGTCACCTACCAGGGCGTCACCTACACCTGCCGCCAAACCCACACCGTCCACGACCCCAACTGGACCCCGCCGAACACCCCGGCCCTCTGGTCGCGGGGGTAGCTGGGCGAATGCGAGCGATTCGGGTGTTTCTCCCACCATCGGTGTGCGGATGGGGCCAGGATTGGGAAAACCTCGCCGGCCTCGCGTTCGGCCGGCCTCGCAGCACAAGGACGTGAGATATGAGTGACAGGATTTGCGGTGTGGCCGTCGCGGCCGTCGGAACGGTCGTCGCGGCAGTGATTTTCGGTGCGCCGACGGCTTCGGCCGGGGTGTCACAACTGACGGTGAATCCGAGTTTGAGCGTGGGAAGTTCCACGAACTACGGCACCGGGTGCACGCACTACCTCGAGGCTCGGCTCAGTGTCGGCATCGTTCCTGTCGCGTTCTACGACAACGGCACGCTGCTCGCGGTCGTGAACCCCACCGACGGCATCGCCACCATGCCGTGGGTGCCGTCGAGTGCCGGAGCGCACACCCTGGCCGCCGTCCAGGACGGCATCGGTCGCGCCGTCGACGTGAGCGTCGGCCGTGGGTACCGCTTCGGTGAGTCCTGCGTGGTCACCGGCGGCTGATGTGCTGAGACAACGGTGGCCCGGTCCTTCCGCGGACCGGGCCACCGTCGTTGGACTCACTTCGAGTCGACCAGCTTCTTGTCGGAGCCCTTCTTCTTGGAGCTCTTCTTCGGCGCCTCGCCGTTGCCCGCGGACGGGTTGTCGGGCATGGTCGCGGTGACCACCAGATCGTCGCCCGAGGTGTCGACGTGCACCGTGCCGCCGGACTCGAGCCCACCGTCGAGCAGCAGCCGCGACACCCGGTTGTCGAGTTCGCGCTGCACCGTACGACGCAACGGCCGGGCCCCGAACTCGGGCTGGAAACCCTTCTCGCCCAACCAGTCCACCGCCGACTGGCTGATGTCGAGTTCGACGTCCTGGGCCGCGAGCATGCGCCGTGTGCGGTCGAGGATGAGCCCAACGATCTCCTCGAGCTGCGACTTGTCGAGCCGGTGGAACACGATCTGCTCGTCGATCCGGTTGAGGAACTCCGGCCGGAAGTGCGACCGCAGCTTCTCCTCGAGCTGGGGAACGATCGAATCCAGATCACCGGCGGGCGCGTCGAGAATCAGCTGCGAACCGATATTGGAGGTCATGATGACGATGGTGTTCTTGAAATCCACCGTGCGGCCCTTGGAATCGGTGACGTGCCCGTCGTCGAGCAACTGCAGCAGCACGTTGAACACATCGGGGTGCGCCTTCTCGACCTCGTCGAACAGGATCACCGAGTACGGCTGACGGCGCACCTTGTCGGTGAGCTGGGCGGCATCGTCGTACCCGACATATCCGGGCGGGGCGCCGACGAGCCGTGAGACCGTGTGCTTCTCCTGGAACTCGCTCATGTCGAAGCGGATCAGCCGATCCTCGTCGCCGAACACCGCCTCGGCCAGCGCCTTGGCCAGCTCGGTCTTGCCGACACCGGTCGGACCGAGGAACAGGAACGACCCGATCGGACGGTTCGGGTCCTTGAGCCCGGCGCGCGCCCGGCGCACCGCCTCGGCGACCGCGACGATCGCCTCGTTCTGCCCGATCACCCGCTTGTGCAGCACGTTCTCCAGCTCGAGCAGGCGCTGCTTCTCCTCGGCGGTCAGATCGGCCACCGGAATACCGGTGCGCCGCGAGATGACCTCGGCGATGTCGACCACCTGCACCTCCGGTTCCGCGGAGGTGGCACCGGATTCCTCCAGCTCCTCCTCGGCGGCGGCGATCTCGGCCTTGAGCGCCTTGGCCTTCTCGTAGTCCTCGTTGTCGACCGCCGCGTCCTTCTCCCGGTACAGCCGCGCGATCTCGTCTTCCTTGGCCTTGACCTCCGGGTCGGCGGTACCCGAACGCAACCGGACCCGTGCGCCTGCCTGGTCGACCAGGTCGATCGCCTTGTCGGGCATGAACCGGTCGGTGATGTAGCGATCCGACAGTTGCGCCGCCGCGACCAGCGACTCGTCGGAGTAGCGCACCTGATGATGTTCCTCGTACACGTCGGCGAGCCCGCGCAGGATCTCGATCGTGTCGGCCACCGAGGGCTCGGCGACCATCACCGGCTGGAAGCGGCGCTCGAGCGCGGCGTCCTTCTCGATGTACTTGCGGTATTCGTCGATCGTCGTCGCACCGACGACGTGCAGGTCACCGCGCGCGAGGGCGGGCTTGAGCAGGTTGCCGGCGTCCATCGAACCCTCGCCCCCACCACCGGCGCCGACGATGGTGTGCAGTTCGTCGATGAACACCACGAGTTCGTCCTTGTGGGCACGAACCTCGTCGAGGATCTTGGTGAGCCGTTCCTCGAACTCACCGCGATACTTGCTGCCCGCCACCAGGGAGCCGACGTCGAGGGCGATCACCCGGCGGTCCGCGAGCGAGGTCGGCACGTCGCCGTTGACGATGCGCTGGGCCAGACCTTCCACGATCGCGGTCTTGCCGACACCGGGATCACCGATCAGGACCGGGTTGTTCTTGCGTCGCCGGGACAGGATCTCGATGGATTCCTCGATTTCCTCCGCCCGCCCGACCACCGGGTCGATCAGGCCCTCGCGGGCCTCGGCGGTGAGGTCGCGACCGTATTCGTCCAGCGTCGGGGTATCGGTCTTGCGCTGCTGGCGTTTGGCCTGCGCGGCTGCCGTGCTCGGTGTCGGGCCGCCACCGCTCTGGCTGGCCGCCAGACCCGCGACCAGTGTCTGGGCCGCGATGCTGTCGGACAGCGAGGCGATGCCGAGCAGGATGTGTTCGGGCCCGATGTAGGTGCTGCCGGACTGCGCGGCCTGGCGCTGGGCGGCGCGCATGGCCAGCTTGGTCGCCGGGCTGAGGGTGATGTCGGCCAGGTCGTACCCGCCGGCCGCGCCGGTGTCGAGATAGTCCTGCATCTGCTCGGCGACCTGGTCGGCGTCGAGGCTCAGCTCATCGATCATGTCGCGCGCGGGTTCGGTCTCGGCGGCGGCGTAGAGCAGGTGTTCGGGCGTGATCTCCGGGTTGCCCCATTGCTGGGCCGCCTGCCGCGCCGCACCGACCAGCAACTTCGCGTCGTCGGTCATCAGACGGCTCAGGTCGATGCGTTGCACCGGCGGTTTCGCCGACATTCCGGAACCGAAAAAGCGCTGGAAGATGTCGTCGAAAGGATCGCTCGAACCGGGCCAGCTCGCTGTCATGTCCGCACCTCTTCGTTCGTCGTGCCGCAGCCAGCGGCGACTCCTGTAGATCGGGACCGTGCTTCCAGCAATACTTCGGCATCCTCCGGTGCTGTGCAAGCCATTGGGCAGTTTCACATCCGCGTCGTCGAGTCGATGGCGGACCGACCAAAATCCGGTGGAAACCGTCCGATACCACCGGATTTGTCTGATTCTTGGTGCTGGGACGGCGCTCGACGGTAGCGTGACGACCCGCACGACGGGATCGACCGTCGTGCCCGGTTGTTGGGAAGAGCACGGAGTTTGGTCACCGACGTCATCGATGTCAGCGCGGATTTCACCATCGCCAGGCAAGCCCTCTGGGATGTCCTGCTCGATCCGCAGAGTTATCCACGCATGTTCACCGGAATCGGCGCCTGCGAGCGCATCGATCACCCCGACGGTGCGGTGGTGTGGCAGGTCCGGGTCGGCTCGGTGGACACCGGCATCCACACCCACGAGTTCGTCCTCGGCATCGGCCGCTGGTACGAGAGCTTCGAACTGCGCAGCCCCGCGCTCGGCAGCTTCGCCTCGGTGCGGCTGCGTGGCGACCAGCAGCGCACCCGGCTCGACATCACGCTGTTCGCCGCCGCCCGGGTGCATCCGATGCTCGAGCAGCGCAGCAACTCGGTGGTCACCGACTGGGTGAAGGCGGGTCTGCGCCGCACCGCCGACGTGATCGCGGGGACCAGGTCGTCGGTGGTGGTCAACGCCGAAC
Source organism: Nocardia sp. GTS18 (assembly GCF_013839555.1). Lineage (NCBI taxonomy): Bacteria > Bacillati > Actinomycetota > Actinomycetes > Mycobacteriales > Nocardiaceae > Nocardia > Nocardia sp. GTS18. The sequence continues at coordinate 141,229 of NZ_JACBIU010000005.1, forward strand.
GCTCGCCGCTGCGCCGCAATGCGGGGGTGGCGCGTTCCATCGCGGCGACCGGTCTGATGCGTCCGGAACCGGTGTCGATCCTCAAACAGCTTCGCTCCCTGTCGAAGTGGGGCTTCAACCTGGCGGGCGGTTACGCCGCAGGGGCCGCGCACTCTCCGGACCGGGTCGCGGTGCTCGATCGGTTCGGCACCCGGACCTACCGCGAGATCGACACGCGATCCGACGCCCTGGCCGGTGCCATGTACGAACTCGGCATGCGCGCCGGTGACGCGATCGGGTTGCTGGCCCGCAATCACGCGGGCATGGTCGAGACCATGGTCGCCGCGGGCAAACTCGGCGTCGACGTCGCGCTGCTCAACGCGGGACTTTCCGGGCGGCGCATCGAGGAGATCGTGCAGCGTCATCGCCTCAGCGCGGTGTTCGTCGACGGGGAACTCGAAACGCTGATCCGCTACCTGCACAGCGAGATACCGCGTTTCACCACCGACGCCGATCCGCCCGATCCGCAACGCGCGACCATCGAGGGCCTGATCGCCGCGGGGGTCGAGGACTTTCCCGTGCCCGCCCATCCCGGCAGGCTGATCGTGCTCACCTCGGGAACCAGCGGCTCACCCAAGGGCGCCCGCCGCCCGCACGCCAAGGGCTTCGGCACCATCGCCGCCCTGCTGTCGCGGATCCCGCTGCGCGTGGAGGAAGTGGTGCTGGTACCCGCACCGCTGTTCCACACCTGGGGGCTGGCCGGGCTGCAGCTCAGCACCGCACTGCGCGCCACCGTCGTGCTCAGCGACGGCTTCGACGCCGTCGAGTGCCTCCGCTCGATCAGCGAACACCGCATCACCACCCTGATCGTGGTGCCGACCATGGTCGAACGCCTCCTCGACGTCCCCGACGACGTCCGCGCGAGCTTCGACCTGTCGAGTCTGCGGTACGTGATCAGCTGCGGCGCGCCGCTGGCCGGTGCCACGGTGCTGCGGTTCCTCGACACCTACGGCGACGTGCTGTACAACGTGTACGGCTCCACCGAGGTGTCCTGGGCCAGTGTCGCCACCCCCGCCGACCTGCGGGTCTCGCCGACCACGGCGGGCCGCCCGCCGCTGGGTACCCGGGTGGGGGTGCTCGGCCCCGATCTGCGCCCGGTGCCGGTCGGCACGGTCGGGCACATCTTCGTCGCCAACCACATGCTCTTCGACGGGTACGTCAACGCCGCACCGCCGGAGGAGGCCGACGGCATGCTCGACACCGGCGACCTGGGGTATCTCGACGCCTCGGGCAGGCTGTTCGTGGCGGGCCGCGACGACGAGATGATCATCTCCGGCGGCGAGAACGTTTTCCCGCGACCGGTGGAGGAGGCGCTGGCCCACCTGCCGCAGATCACCGAGGTGGCTGTGGTCGGCGTCCCCGATCGCGAGTTCGGGCAGCGCCTGGCCGCGTTCGTGGTGAAACGGGAAGGGGCGGGCCTGGATCCGGACATGATCCGCACCTATATCCGCCACCGTCTGAGCCGGTTCTCGGTGCCGCGCGATGTCACCTTCATCAACGCGCTGCCGCGTGGGGAGACCGGCAAGATCCTCAAGTGGATGCTCGTCCGGCCGGAGCAGGCGCTGAGCGAGTGATCGCGCGGCGCCTGCCCAGGTGGGTCTAGGTGATCTTTTCCGGTGCGGGCCGGTTCAGCAGCGAATGTTTGCGCGAGTAGGCGAAATACACCACGAGCCCGACGAGCAACCAGCCCGCGAAGCGCACCCAGGTCTCCCACGGCAGCGACCAGATCAGGTACGCCGAGAAGCCGATCCCGATCAGCGGGATCACCGGCATCAACGGCAGCCGGAACGAGCGCGGCGCGTCGGGCCTGGTGCGGCGCAACACGATCACGGCCACACACACCACGATGAACGCCATCAGGATGCCGATATTGGTGAGTTCGGCGACGGTGTTGATCGGCAGCACACCGGCCAGGATCGCCGCGCCGATGCCGACGATCCAGGTGACCCGGGTCGGCACCTTGCGGGTGGGATGGGTCTTGGCGAACCAGATGGGCAGCAGCCCGTCGCGGCTCATCGCGAACCACACGCGGGTGACACCGAGCATGAAGGTGAGCACCACGGTGATGATGCCGACGATCGCGCCGACGGCGATGATATTGGCGACCCCCGGCATCCCGACCGATTCGAAGGCCGTGGAGAACCCGCTGGTCGGGCTGATCTCGGTGTACTTCTGCATGCCGGTGAGCACCAGCGTGCACAGCACGTAGAGCACCATCGCGATGGCGAGAGAGTAGATGATCGCCTTGGGCAGGTGCTTGCGTCCGTCGACGGATTCCTCGGCCGCGGTACTCATGGCGTCGTAGCCGAACACGGCGAAGAACACCGTCGCCGCGCCGGTCCACACCGCGCCGGTGCCGTAGGGGAAGTACGGGTCGTAGTTGGCACTGTCGATGTGGAACACACCGAGCGCGACGATGAGCACGACCAGGGCGACCTTGATGCCGACAGCGACGGTCTCGAACCGGCCGACGCTGCCGATACCGCGCGAGAGGATCCACGCCGTCCCCAGGCAGAACAATACCGCGAACAGGTCGACGACCCGGCCGTCACCGGTATCGGGCGCCCCGAGCATCCATTCGGGCAGCGTCAGGCCCACCTGCTCGAGCAGGAACCCGAAGTAGCCCGACACCCCGATCGCCACCACCGCCGCGACCGCGATGTACTCGAGCAGCAGGTCCCAGCCGATGAACCAGCCCGCCAGCTCCCCGAGGGAGACATATCCGTAGGTGTAGGCCGAACCGGCTTTGGGCACCATGCCGGCGAATTCGGCGTAGCACAGCGCGGCGGCCGCGCTGGCGACACCGGCGATCAGGAACGAGATCAGTACCGCGGGCCCGGTCACCGAGTGCGCGACCGATCCGGCCAGGGTGAAGATACCCGCGCCGATGATGCCGCCGACACCGATGGCGGTGAGCTGCCACAGGCCGAGTGATTTGGCGAGGCGTTCGTCGCCGGGAATCTCGTCTTCTACCTCGACGAGTGGTTTACGGCGCAGCATCTGAGCGCGCAACTCTGCGAAAGACATCGCTGTTCCTTCCGTCGGCGGCCTGGCCGCGTGATCAGTACACCGCCGCGTGGCCGTCCCCGACCCCGAGAATGAATATTGTTCAGTGGTAGTGCCCGAATGGAGAGCGGCTCGTTACCCGCGTCCGCCCGCCAGTGCGCGCAGGAAGAAGGCGAGATTGGCGGGTCGTTCGGCCAGCCTGCGCATGAAGTAGCCGTACCACTGGTCGCCGTAGGGGATGTATACGCGAACGTGGTTGCCCTCGGCGGAGAGTCGCTGCTGTTCGTCGTCGCGGATGCCGTACAGCATCTGGTACTCGTACTCCTCGCACTTGCGCCGGGCCGCCGCGACGGCCGCTCCGGCGGCGGCGATGATCGTGGGGTCGTGGGAGGCGATCATCGGATAGCCCTGCCCGGCGGCGAGTACGCCGAGGCAACGCAGATAGGAGGCGTCGACCTCGGCGCGGTCGCGGAACGCCACCGATTCCGGTTCGTCGTAGGCGCCCTTGCACAGCCGGATCCGTGACTGCGGGCCCGCCAGAGCGCGGCAGTCCTCCTCGGTGCGGCGCAGGTAGGCCTGCAGAACGGTGCCGAGCCACGGGAAGTCCGCGCGGAGCTCGGTGACGATCGCGAGAGTCGAATCGGTGGTCGTGTGGTCTTCGGCGTCGACGGTGACCCACAGTCCGGCCGCCTCGGCGGCGGCGCAGATCTGGTGCGCGTGCTCGCGGGCGACGGCGTGGCCGTCGCGGGGCAGGGCCTGGCCGAGCGCCGACAGTTTGACCGAGACCTCCAGTGGCCGAACGGCTCCCGGTGTGGTCTCGGCCTGGGGGAGACGTCCGAGGGCGGCGATGAGGGTGCGGTACTGCTCGACCGTCGCCTCGGCGCGCGCCAGATCGGTGGTGTCCTCACCCAGGTAGTCGATGCTGACGAAACGTCCTGAGCGGAGCAGGGTTTCGGCGGCGGCGACCACCTGTTCGGTCGTGGTTCCCGCCACGAACCGCGACACCACATCACGGCTCACCGGCAACCGGGTGACGGCGCGTTCCAGCCGTGCCGAGCGCGCCGCACCGAGCAGCGCCGAGCGCATCAGTGCCGACATCAGTTCGCCTCCGATTCCTGGTGGGGGTAACCGTGCTCGGTGGGCGGGGTGAAGGTCTCCTTGATCGTGCGTGCGGAGGTCCAGCGCAGCAGGTTCTGGGCCGAGCCCGCCTTGTCGTTGGTGCCCGAAGCCCGTCCGCCGCCGAAGGGCTGCTGGCCGACGACCGCGCCCGAGGGCTTGTCGTTGATGTAGAAGTTGCCCGCCGAGAAGGTGAGCCGCTCGGTGGCGGCGGCGATGGCGGCGCGGTCCTGGGCGATGATCGAGCCGGTGAGACCGTAGGCGCCCGCGTCGACCAGGCTCATGGCCTCCTCGAAACCCAACGGTGTGGAGTCGTCGTAGACGTGTACGGCGAGAATCGGACCGAAGTACTCGGTGTGGAAGATCTCGTCGCCCGGGTCGTCGCCGACCACCACCGTCGGTTCCACGAACCAGCCGACGCTGTCGTCGCTGTGCCCGCCCGCGACCACGGTGATCCCCTGGGTGGCCTTGGCCCGCTCGAGCGCGGCGGTATTGCGGTCGAAGGCGCGCCGATCGATCAGCGCTCCACCGAAATTCGTGAAGTCGGTGACATCGCCGTAGCGCAGCGACGCCGTCTTCTCGATCAGGTCCTCCGACATCGCCGACCACACCGAACGCGGCACATACGCGCGCGAGGCGGCCGAGCACTTCTGGCCCTGGTAGTCGAACGCGCCACGCAGCAGCGCGGTGGTGAGCACGGCCGGATCCGCCGACGGATGCGCGAGCACGAAATCCTTGCCACCGGTCTCGCCGACCAGCCGGGGATAGGTGCGATAGCGGTCCAGGTTCGTCGCCACTTCCCGCCACAGATGCTGGAAGGTGGCGGTCGACCCGGTGAAGTGCACACCGGCCAGGCGCCGATCGGGCAGCACCACCTCCGAGACCTCGGGTCCGGCACCGTGCACGAGATTGATGACACCGGGCGGCAGACCTGCCTCCTCGAGCAGGCACATCGTCAGATACGCGGCCACCGCCTGCGAACGCGCGGGCTTCCACACCACCGTGTTGCCCATCAGCGCGGGCGCGGTCGGCAGATTGCCTGCGATGGCGGTGAAGTTGAACGGGGTCACCGCGTAGACGAAGCCCTCCAGCGAGCGGTATTGCATGCGGTTCCACACCCCGCGCGAGGACAGCGGCTGTTCGGCGATGATCTTGCGCGCGAACGACACATTGAACCGCCAGAAGTCGACCAGTTCGCACGGTGCGTCGATCTCGGCCTGATACGGCGACTTGGACTGACCGAGCATCGTTGCCGCACAGATCTTTTCGCGCCACGGACCGGCGAGCAGATCGGCCGCGCGAAGGAATACCGAGGCGCGGTCGTCGAACGACATCGCCCGCCAGGCGGGTGCGGCCTCGGCGGCGGCTTCGACGGCAGCGGCGGCCTCGGCGGCGGTCGCGTCGTGCAGGGTGCCGAGGACGGCGCTGTGGCGGTGCGGTTGAACGACTTCGAACACCGGTCCGTCGCCGGGTAGGTGCCGACCGCCGATCACGTGGCAGATCTCGGTCGGGGCGGCGGCCAGTTCGGTGAGTGCGGTCTGCAGCCGGGTGCGTTCGGGTGTGCCCGGCTCGAAGGTGCCGACGGGCTCGTTCACCGGTGGCGGGGTGGTCGCGATGGCGTCCATGAGTGCCTCTCCTGCGTCGTACGGCGGTAGCGGGATGTGACGTAGTCAACACCCATCGGCATCGGCCATAATCGGCTGATCGGACGAAGTTCTGTCCAATCATTAGTCCGATCGGACAATGGAGCGCGTATGGAGACGACACTGGCCGAGCTGCTCGGCGCGCTCGACCACACCGTGGCCACGCTGGTCGACGCACCGGCGGGGGAGCAGGTGGTCGTGCGCACGGTCGCCCTCGCCGAGCCCGCCGACCTGGCCGAACACCTCGAGGCCGACGGTGTACTGGCGCAGGTGTATCTGCTGGTCGGCGTCGATCCCGAACAGACCGTACGGTGGCTGCGCGGTGTCGGCGCCCGCCCGCTCGCGCAGCGGCCGCGACTGTTGATGACCAAGCGCGCCGACGACTCACCGGCAGTGCGTGAGGCCGCCCATGCGGCCGGGATCGCGCTGGTGCAGGTGCACCGGCATGCCCGCTGGGACCAGGTGTTCGGGCTGGTCCGCCGCATGCTCACCCGAGCACCAGGCGGCCGGACCGAGGCCGGGGAACCCGACCTGCTCGCCCCCGACACCGACCTGTTCGGGCTGGCCCAGGTGGTGGCGGCCGAAACGGGCGGCATGGTGAGCATCGAGGACCCGCACTCACACGTGCTCGCCTACTCGGCCTCCGACGCCGCCGCCGACCAGTTACGCATCCGCTCGATCCTCGGCCGCGAGGGCCCGGCCGACTACCTGCGGATCCTGCGCGAGTGGGGCGTGTTCGACCGGGTACGCCGCACCGACGAGGTGGTCGACGTCCCCGACCACCCCGAGCTCGGGATCCGCCGTCGGCTGGTGGTCGGTATCCGGCGGGCCACCGTCGGCGCCGAGGACCGGATGCTCGGCACGATCTGGTTGCAGCAGGGCGACCGGCCACTGCGCCCGGACGCCGCCCAGGTACTGAGCGGTGCGTCGGCGGTTGCGGCGCGCATCATCGCGCGGGCACTGGACGCACCGTCGACCGAGGCTGTGCTGGTGCGCAGGCTGTTCGGCGCGCACGGCGAAGGAGTCGACGTGCCGTCGGTGGCGGCCGCCCTGCGTCTGCCCGAAGCGGGTCCCGCCGCGGTGATCGGTTTCGCCGTGCTCGGTCCGGCCGCCGAACTCGCCGCGTCCAGCGGCCTGATCCGGTTGCACGCCAGTGCTTTTCGTGGCGATTCGGTCACCGAGGCGATCGGTGAGCGGGTGTATGTGCTGCTGCCCTCCTATCACTCCGAGCACGGCGTCGGGTCGTGGGTGCGTGAGCTGGTGGCACAGCTCGAGCAGGCGCGTGGGCTGGTGGTCCGGGCGGCGGTGGCCGCGCCCGTGGCCGGGCTGACGGCCGTCGCCGGAGCCCGCGGTGAGGTCGACCGCGTGCTGGACAGCCCCGCCGCCACCGCCGAGGGCAGCCGCGTGACCACCCTGGCCGAGGCGAGAACGGCGGTGCTGCTCACCGAGATCGTCGAGCTGATCCGCGACCACCCCCACCTGCACGACCCGCGACTGGCCGCCCTCGACGCCTACGACCGCGACCACGGCGCCGACCTGCGCGCCTCCACCCGCGCCTACCTGCGCGCCCACGGCGAGGTGAGCACCGCGGCCGCCGCCCTGCGCGTCCACCCGAACACCTTGCGCTACCGCCTGCGCCGCGTGGAATCCATCCTCGGCATCGACCTCGACGACCCCGACGACCGCCTGCTTCTGGAAATCCAGCTCGCCGCCTGCCCACCGCGCGCGTGACGAACCGCCCCCGCGCCACGCCGAACCGCGTCGTCACGCTCCCGTCGGAACCTCCCCGACGGCTTTCGCCGGGTCGATCACACCGAGCACCTCGCCCTGAGGTGCCTGCAGGATGCCCATGCGCCCGAACGGGCTGTCGTCGGGCCCCATGATCACCTTCGCGCCCAGTTCGGTCGCCTTGGTCAGTGCGCCGTCGGCGTCGTCGACCTGGATCCAGGTGAGCCAGTACGGCGGATTGCCGAACGACGAGGCGTCCATCATCCCGCCGACCTCGTGCTTGTCGCCGGGCAGCGAGAAGGTGGAGTACGTGAAGTTCACGCCGTCACCGATCTCGGTGTAGTTCCAGCCGAACACGCTGTTGTAGAACTCGTGTGCCTGGTCGTAGCCGGGGGTGTGCAGCTCGTTCCAGCAGTACGTGCCGTGCTGGTTGAACACCCCGGCACCGATGTGGCGCTTGGCTTCCCAGATACCGAAGGCACCGCCGGTCGGGTCGGCGGCGACGAACATCCGGCCCACGTCGAGGACGTCGAACGGCGGCACGAACACCTGGCCGCCGGCCTTCGTGACGCGCTCGGCGATCTCGTCGGCCCGTTCGGCCGCGAAGTAGGTGGTCCATACCGACGGCATCTGCCGCATGGCGTCGGGTTTGGGTCCGATGCCCGCCGCGGGCCTACCGTCGAGCATCGCCATGAGATACCCACCCCCGCCCGCGTCCTGGATGTCCCAACCGAAGAGCGCGCTGTAGAACGTGCGGGCGGCGGCGGGGTCGTCGACCTGACAGTCGACCCAGCACGGCGTGCCCTGGGGCCATGGTTCGTCACGTGTCGGCATTGTCGAACGTCCTCCTCGTCGATGAATGACACCGGCCGGGTCGGTCGGCACGCGCCAAGTCAACCACTGCCCACCGACACGTCCGTCGCGGAGGATAACGCCCTGAACTGGAACGATACGTGTTCACTGCGACCCTCCGAGCGGTCCGGCGCTGCCCGCCGCAAGTCGTTACCACTGTTACAGTTTCGGCGCCGATCTGCGGTGGCTAGGTCAACGATGAACGAACCGGTCGGGAGCGACTCGATGACGTTGAGAGGTTCCGAACGTGGGCTCGTCCGTGTGCTGACGGCGATTCTCGCGATCACAGCGGTGCTCGCCTGCGGTGCGGGCCAGGTGTCGGGCAAGCCGGGCGGCGACCTGCCCGGCGTGCGCTGGACCGCCCAGCACGACGCGCCGGGCACCTATCCGGAAGTGCGCGTGGAGCGCGGCGTGCACATCACCATGAGCGACGGCGTCGTCCTCAAGGCCGACGTGTACCGCCCCGCCGACGCGGCAGGGGTGATCGAGCAGAAGCCGCTGCCGACGATCGTGAGCCTCACGCCCTACTCCAAGCTCATGACCGGCCTGATCGAGGCGGCCGCCGCCACGCCCGGTCTGCAGTCGACCGCCGTCGACATCGTGCGCCGCCTGAACCTGTCGAGCACACCCATCAGCGGTTTCGGCGATCTGATGCAGGCACTGGACGGCGGCATGATCCAGACCATGCTCGGCGTCGACCGCAAACTCATCGGCAGCGGTTACACCGTCGTGGTCGCCGATGTGCGCGGAACCGGTCAGTCGCAGGGCAAGTGGGATACCCTCGGCGCCCGCGAACAGCTCGACACCCGTGAGGTGATCGAGTGGGCGGCCGCCCAGCCGTGGTCCAACGGCCGCATCGGCATGAGCGGCGGCTCGTATTCGGGCATCAACCAGCTGCGGGCCGCCGAAGACGCGCCCGCCGCGCTGCAGGCCATCTTCCCGGTGGAACCCGGCAGCGATCTGATGCGCGACGTGGTCGCCCCCGGCGGCGGCGTCGGCACGACGTTCCTTCCGCTGTGGCTCAATTCGGTCAACCAGCTCAAACTCGTGCCCGATGTGGCGTCGATGATCCAGGGCACCTTCGACTGGACCTGGTTCAACGATCGCATCGCCGACCCGACGACCAATTTCGACCTGCTCGCCCAGGCTCTGCTCACCCCCTCGCTCGAGGACATGCCGCCCGCTCTCGACGGTGCGCTCGACGAGACCTCCGCGTTCCGCGAGGCGATCATGGGTCACCCGGAGAAGGTGAACGTGCCGACGTTCGTCTACGGCGGCTGGCACGACATCTTCGCCAACAGCGCGACCAAACTCTACGAACAGCTCCCGCTGCCACCGGGCCGCAAGCAACTGGTCGTGGGCGACACCTATCACGCCAATCCCGGTGCGGGAACCGGTGTTCCGGGGGCGCCGCCGCGGCTGGACGTGCTGCAGCGCGCCTGGTTCGACAAGTGGCTCAAGGACATCGACAGCGGTGTCGAGGCGTTCGGCCCGGTGACGGTGAAGCAGCAGGGTGGCGGCTGGGTCACGCTGCGCGAGTGGCCGCAGCCGGGTGTCACGCATCGGCGGGTGTACCTGTCGGCCGATCCGAGCGGGTCAACCGAGGACAGCCTGCACGACGGTTCACTGCGTCCCACGGGCCCCGGCGCGGTCGAAAACCTGACGGTGGCACCGGGTTTGAGCACGGTCTGCTCGCGGGACGCGGCGCAGGGTTCGGCCGGGATGACCGCCGCGCTCGACGCCTGCGCCAAGGACTCGCGCATCGCCGAGCGCAACGCGCTCACCTTCACCAGCGCTCCGGTCGCCGAGGAGACGGTGATCTCGGGTCCGATCAATGTGCGGCTCAACACGGTGCACACCGGCAGCGACGGATTCTGGAACGTCACCGTCAACGATGTCGCTCCCGACGGCACCTCGACCGTGCTGACCACCGGTCAGCTCACCGCCTCCATGCGCGCCATCGACGAACGGCGCAGCGCGCGGTCGGTGAACGGGGATCTCACCGCACCGTTCAACCCGCTCACCCTCGACCGGTTGCTGCCCGTGGTCCCCGGTGCGCCGACCGAGATCGACATCGCCGTCATCCCGACCCAGGCCGTGCTCGCGCCGGGGCACCGCGTGCGGATCGACGTGTACGCGGGTAACGCGCCCAAGGCGCTGCCGTTCCGCCCGATGCTCGACGCCTCCGGGCTGGAACCGCAGCAGGTTCGCCTCGACCCGGCCGCACCGAGCTTCGTCAACCTGCCCACCGACAAGCCGATCCCGTGAGGCGGACTCAGAGCTGCGATTTCACCTCGGCGGCGATGAGTTCGAGGTGGTCGAGATCGGCCAGGTCGAGGATCTGCAGGTAGATCCGGCTCGCACCGATCTCGCGGTAGCGGGCGATCTTGTCCACCACCTCGGCGGGCGAGCCGGCCAGCCCGTTGGTCTTCAGCTCGTCGACCTCACGTCCGATCGCCGCGGCCCGTCGGGCCACCTCGGCGTCGGTGCGCCCGACGCAGGCCACGAGCGCGTTGGAGTAGACGAGCTCGTCGGTGCGCCCGGCCGCGCGCACGGCGTCGCGGACCCGGTCGAACTGGGCGGCGCTGTCGGCCACCGAGGCGAAGGGCATATTGAATTCGGTGGCGTAGCGGGCGGCCAGGCGTGGGGTGCGGACCTTGCCGTTGCCGCCGATCACCACCGGCACGGGATCCTGCACCGGTTTGGGCAGTGCGGGGGAGTCGGTGAGCTGGTAGTGCTCGCCGTCGAAGGAGAAGGTATCGCCGAGCTTGGTCGACCACAGACCCGTGACGATCGCGAGCTGTTCTTCGAGCAGGCCGAACCTGTTGTCGGGGAAGGGAATTCCGTAGGCGGCGTGTTCGGCGGCGAACCAGCCGCTGCCGAGCCCGAGCTCCACGCGGCCACCCGACATCTGGTCGACCTGGGCTACCTGGATGGCGAGCGGCCCGGGCAGCCGGAACGTCGCTGCGGTGACCAGGGTGCCCAGGCGGATGCGGGAGGTGTCGCGGGCCAGGCCCGCCAGGGTGATCCAGGCGTCGGTGGGGCCGGGCAGGCCGTCGGCATCGCCCATGGCCAGATAGTGGTCGGAGCGGAAGAAGGCGTCGAAGTCGAGATCCTCGGCGGCGCGCGCCACGGCGAGCAGCGTGTCGTAGTCGGCGCCCTGCTGCGGTTCGGTGAAGATGCGGAGGTCCATGATCACCATCGTGCCCGAGACGCGCGTGGGTGTGTGAGGCTGTAGGGGGCAACGGCTCGGCGGAGGAGGATGCGGTGGGAGAACCTGTCATTGTCGTCATGGGCGTCTCCGGGTGCGGAAAGACGACAGTCGGGGCCCTGCTCGCCGACCGCCTCGACGTGCCCTACGCCGAGGGCGACGACTTCCACCCGCTGGCCAATATCGAGAAGATGGCGGCCGGGATCCCGCTCACCGACGAGGACCGGTGGCCGTGGCTCGACACGGTCGCCACCTGGCTGCACGAGCACAGCGAGACGGGCGGGGTGGCCAGCTGCTCGGCGCTGCGCCGGGTGTACCGCGACCGGCTGCGGGCCAAGGCGCCCGACACGTACTTCGTGCATCTGGCCGCCACCCGGGTGGAGCTGATGCGCCGGATGACCGGCCGCCTCGGTCATTTCATGCCGACCATCCTGCTCGACTCGCAATTGGCCACGCTCGAACCGCTCGACCAGGACGAAGCCGGTGTCGCCCTCAACGCGCTACAGCCGCCCGGGGTGCTCGTCACCGAGGCGGTCGAGAAGTGGAGAGCCGATCACCGCTGAAACAGCGGATGCAGTTGCTCGACGGGCGCGAGCATCAACCACCCGCCGATCACGGCCGCCGCCAGGCACACCAGCGCGAAGAACGCGACCCACAGCAGCGCGGGCAGGTGCGTGAGACGGGCCAGCTGATCGGCATCGGAATCGGTGCGCCCGGGTTGTCTGCGCCTGCCGCGCTGCAGCTCGAGCACCGGACGGACGGCGGCGGCCAGCAGGAACCACGCGGCCAGGTACGCGAACCCGGCCTGGAGCAGATCGCTGCCGTACCAGGACACCCCGAACACCAGCGCGCCGAGCACGAGCACGGTCACCAGACCGTACACATTGCGCACCTTCACCAGCACCGCAACCAGCATCGCGAGGGTGGCCCACAGCATCACCGACACCCGGCCGGAACCCAGCAGCGCCGCGTAGCCCGCGCCGAGCAGCGCGGGCGCCGGATATCCGGCCATCGCGGTGAGGATCATGCCGGGACCGGTGGGTTTGCCACTGGACACCGTGAGACCCGAGGTGTCGGTGTGCAGCGTGATGGCATGCAACCTGCGCCCGGTGAGCAGCGCGAACAGCGCGTGCCCACCCTCGTGCGCCACCGTGACGGCGGCCCGGGTGATCCGCCACAGCGGCCGATATCCGACGAGGATCAGCGCCAGCGCCGCGGTGACGAGCACCAGCCACCACGGCGGCGCGGGTTGCGGTGCGAGTAAACGTTCGAACGAAGAGCTGACCGATCCGGTGTCCACCGCCGCACTGTAGCCGCGATTCGCCACGCCCACGCCCCGGTCACCACATGATGCGCGGATACCGTGTTCGCGCAATGCTTTCCAGGCAACAACCGCGTCCGCGCGTGGTAGCAAAGGGCATGCAGATGCGACCGCACCGATGGACCCCGCCCCGCGCGACCGCCCGGGCAGCACAGACACAGAGCACCCCCGCGCTGCCTGCGGTTCGGCTGATACCGCTCCCTGGTCAGGGACCGGAAGATGTCGTGCTGACGACCGACGGACACGTGGTCACTGGCACCGAGGACGGTGCCATCTGGCGCGTCGATCCGGCCGACGGCACCGTCGAGAAGATCGCGCAAGCGGCGGGCAGGCCGCTGGGAATGCACGCGGACGCCGACGGTTCGCTGCTGATCTGCGTCGCGGGCCACGGCGTACTCCGACTGACCGAGGCCGGTGCCGACCTCGAACCGGTGATCACCGAAGTGGACGGGGAACGCATCATCTTCCCCAGCAATGTGGTGCGCGACGACGACGGCACCGTCTACTTCTCGATCTCGTCGCGACGCTGGCCGTTCGAGCAATGGATGGGTGACATCCTCGAGCATTCCGGCAGCGGCAGGCTGGTCCGCCGCGACCCGGCGGGACGGGTGGAGGTGCTGATCGACGGACTGCAGTTCGGCAACGGGGTGGTGCTGGCGCCGGACCGGTCCAGTGTGCTGGTCGCCGAGACCGGCGCCTACCGGATCACCCGGTACTGGCTGTCGGGCCCACGCGCCGGTACCGTCGATCGTCTCATCGAGAACCTGCCCGGTTCGCCGGACAACATGCTCCTCGGCAGCGACGGTCTGGTCTGGGTCGGGATGGTGGCACCACGCAACCCGCTGCTGGACCGGATGCTGGCCCTGCCGGGCATCTTCCGGCGCCTGACCTGGGCGCTGCCCGAGTGGCTCCGCCCGGCGCCCGCCCGCTCCGCGTGGGTGATCGCGCTCGACCTGGACGGCACGGTGGTGCACGACCTGCAACGGGCGGGCGACGATTTCGCGATGGTCACCTCGGTGGTCGAGCACCAGGGCACCCTGTATCTTGGCAGTCTTTCCGAATCGGCCGTCGGGGTGAGCGCGGTGCCGTGACGTGCGCAGTATCGTCGGTAGCCGACCCGATGAGACTGCGGAGGGATGGCTCGACGATGTCCAAGCCCTGCCTGTTGCTTCAGCTTCGTCCCGAACGTGCCGCGTCCGACGACGAGTACGCCGCGCTGCTACGCGCGGCCGAACTCACCGACGACGAGGTGGTGCGCATAGAAATGGATAGGGGGCTTCCCGAGCTCGACCTGGACGACTTCTGCGCCGTGATCGTCGGCGGCGGCCCGAGCAATGTGAGCGCACCGGAGCAGGACAAGTACGACTACCAGCGGCGGTTCGAACCGCCGCTGCGCGCGCTGCTCACCGAGATCGTCGACCGGGATTTCCCGTACTTCGGCGCCTGCTACGGCCTGGGCATCCTGGCCGACGTGCTCGGCGGTGAGGTCGGCCCCGACCGCTACGGCGAAGCTGTCGGCGCGAGTACGGTCGTGTTGGTCGACGGCGCCGAGGACCCCTTGCTCACCGGCATCCCGCGTACGTTCCGCGCCTTCGTCGGTCACAAAGAGGCCTGCCAGGACGTGCCGCCGGGCGCGGTGCTGCTCGCCGGTTCCGATGGTTGCCCCGTGCAGATGATCCGGGTGGGGCGCAATGTCTACGCCACCCAATTCCATCCCGAACTCGACGGCACCGGGCTGGCCGTGCGGATCGAGGCCTACCGGCACGCGGGCTATTTCGACCCGAGCGAGGCGGACATGCTGGCCGAACTCGGCCGCCGTGAGTCGGTGCCGGTGCCGCGGGAACTGTTGCGGCGCTTCATCTCGCGCTCTCGCGGGTAGCCCGGACGGCGGAGGGCAGGGGATGGTCCGGTTCAAGCGCGGGCAGGCCGTCGATGCTGGCGGAGTTGTCGCCCGCGATCCGCCGCGCGAAATCCTCGTCGGTGCGGCGGGTGTGGGCCTCGTCGAGAACGGAACGCTCCTCGACCAGGTCCATCCTCGGCACCGACCAGCCGCACGAATCGGCGATGCGGTCGACCGAGACCACGATCACCGCGCGGATACCGGGATGCTCGGTGCCGAATCGCGCACGCAGCGTGTCGAATTCGGGGGAGTCGGGCCGCACGACCCGCCCGGTGCCGAGCAGGCGAAGAATGCGGGCGACGCGGGAGAACGAGCAGAACATCACGGTGATGCGGCCGTTGTCGCGCAGGTGCGCGATCGTCTCCGAGCCGCTGCCGAACAGATCGAGGTAGGCGACGGTGTGGTCGTCGATGACGGCGAAGGTGTCGCGGTATCCCTTGGGGGACACATTGATATGACCGCCGGAGGAGGGTGCGGTCCCCACGAAGTACATCGGCTGGTCGGCGATGAATGCCCGTAATTTGTCGTCGATCCGGTCGAACACCTTGGCCATGACGCACTTTCCGGTCCCGCCGGGCGGCGAGCTCCCCGTGGTCGAGTGTATCGACCACGAGGTTGGATTCACGGTGAGAGTTATCGCAGACGGCGCCCACGGTGGTGACCGACGATGGGGCCATGACGCAGACCGCTCCCCACCCTGTCCAGCAGCGCTACGCGGACCCGGCCGCCGTCGTTCCCGCGCAGTGGAACTCTGTGCTGCAGGTGTTGCACGAACACAAATCGGTCCGGCGCTACCTGCCCGATCCGGTCGAACCGGAAACGATCCGGCTCCTGGTTTCGGCGGCCCAGTCGGCCCCGACCTCGTCGAACCTGCAGGCATGGAGCGTGATCGAGGTCCGTGATCCGGCGCGGCGGGCCCGGCTGGCGGCGGTGGCAGGCGGTCAGGCACACATCGAGCAGGCGCCGGTGCTGTTGGTCTGGACCGTCGACTTCGCGCGATTGCGCCAGCTCGCCGACGATCACCGCGCGCCCCTCGACGGCGCCGACTACCTGGAATCCAGTTACGTCGGCGTGGTCGATGCCGCGCTCGCCGCCCAGAACGCCGTGATCGCCGCCGAATCGCTCGGGCTGGGCACCGTCTACATCGGTGCGTTGCGCAACGACCCCGAGCGGGTCGCGGCGGAACTGAACCTGCCCGCCCACGTGTTCCCCATCTTCGGGCTGGTGGTCGGCCACCCGGATCCGGCGGAGGGCACCCGGGTCAAGCCGCGACTGCCGCAAGCGGCCGTGCTGCACCAGGAGACCTACGACCTGCCGCGTCAGCGCGGACCGGTCGCCGAGTACGAGCAGCGGATCGGCGCGGTCTACGGCGACCAGGGTCTACCGTTCTCCTGGACCGAGCGGGTACTGGCCCGGCTCGGCTCCGAAGCCTCGCTCAACGGCCGGCACCGGCTCCGGGAGTCCTTGGTGGCCATGGGATTCCGGCTCCGCTGAGGCGGTTCAGCCGTTGATCGCCTCGGCGGTGAGTTCCAGGGAGCGGATGCGGGTGTCGATGTCGTAGACGAGGGTGGTGAGCATCAACTCGTCGGGACGGGTGTCCTCGATGAGCTGGGCTGCCTGGGCGCGCACCGTCTCCGGCGAACCCTGCAGTTGGCCTGCCTTGCGCTGGGCGGCGAAGTGGCGTTCGGCATCGCTGCCGGGGAACCCGTCGGCCTGCTCGGGGGTGGCCAGCGCCTGCGGGCGGCCGGCGCGCAGATTGACGAAGGCCAGGTCGCGGGGTGCGGCGAGTCGGTCGGCCTCGGCATCGGTGTCGGCGCAGATCGCCGAGACCGCGACCATGCTGTACGGCTCGGCCAGGATCGCCGACGGCCGGAAGTTGTCCCGGTAGAGCGCGAGCGCGGCGGCGGTGTTCTCGCCGGCGAAGTGGTGCGCGAACGCGAACGGCAACCCCAGTACGGCCGCGACCTGCGCGCTGTACCCGCTCGAGCCGAGCAACCACATCTCGGGCTGTGCGCCGCGACCAGGGGTGGCGACGATGCCGTCCGGGTCGGTGCCGCCGAAATAACCCATCAGGGCGGTCAGCTCACGGGGGAACGATTCGGCGCCGAGCCCTTCGGCGTGCCTGCGCAGCGCGCGAGCGGTAGCCGGGTCGGTGCCGGGCGCGCGACCGATCCCGAGGTCGACACGGCCCGGATGCAGCGCCTCGAGGGTGCCGAACTGTTCGGCGACGACCAGCGGCGCGTGGTTGGGCAGCATCACGCCGCCCGATCCGACCCGGATGCGCGAGGTCGACGCGGCGAGATGCGCCAGTACAACGGCAGGCGCCGAACTGGCGATGCCGGGCATGTTGTGGTGCTCGGCCACCCAGAAACGGCGCATTCCCAGCTCCTCGGCGCGCTGGGCGAAGCGGGTCGTCGCGTGCAGGGCCTCGCCTGCCGTCGCGTCGGCCTGCACCGGTGCCAGATCGAGAACCGACAGCGTGACCGGGCTCATGAGTCTCCTTCGCGTGAAATCCCCTCAGTAGGCCAACCGGCGCGGCGGCTCCGGTATTTCCGCGCGAGCGGTAGGGGTGATCGGCGGCACGGTTGCGGCGCGGTAGCGTGCAGGACTGTTCGACACGAAGGAAGGATCCCTCCATGTCCGCTGACGGTCCCGGCCTACCCACCGCCGCGCCGACCGAAGCCCCCACTGCTCCGTCGGAGGAGGGTTACGCGCGCGGGCTCAATCCGCGCACCATCCAGATGATCGCCATCGGCGGCGCCATCGGCACCGGTCTGTTCTACGGCTCCGGTGCGGCGATCGAGCAGGCGGGCCCTTCGCTGATCCTGGCCTACCTCGCCGCCGGACTGGCGATCTTCGTCATCATGCGCGCGCTCGGAGAGCTGCTCACCTACCGTCCGGTGTCGGGCAGCTTCGCCGAGTACGCGCACGAGTTCCTCGGCCGGTTCGCCGGATTCGCCACGGGGTGGTCCTACTGGGCGGTGTGGGTGTCGACCTGTATGGCCGAGATCACCGTCGCCGGGCACTACGTGCAGTACTGGTTCGACATTCCGCAGTGGGTGACCGCGCTGGTGGTGCTTGCGGTGCTGTTCACCGCCAACCTGATCTCGGTGCGGATCTTCGGTGAAGGCGAGTTCTGGTTCTCGGCGATCAAGGTGACCGCCATCCTGGCGATGATCCTGATCGGCATCGGTGTGCTGGTGTTCGGGTTCGGGCACGCCGCCGATCCGACGGTGACGAACCTGTGGGCCGACGGCGGGGTGTTCCCCCACGGCTTCGGACAGACCCTGCTGGTGTTGCAGATCGTCGTGTTCGCCTATGTCGGTGTCGAATTGGTCGGCGTGACGGCGGGGGAGGCCCGCGATCCGAAGACCACCCTGCGCAAGGCGATCAACACCCTGCCCTTCCGCATCGGGCTGTTCTATGTGGGCGCGCTCGTGGTCATCATGTCGGTGGCGAGCTGGCGCAGCTTCCATGCCGGGCGCAGCCCGTTCGTCGAGGTGTTCGAGCAGATCGGCATCCCGGCCGCGGCGGGCATCATCAACTTCGTACTGCTCACCGCCGCGCTGTCGTCGTGCAACTCCGGCATCTACTCGACCGGCCGGATGCT
The DNA here is from genome assembly GCF_013839555.1 of Nocardia sp. GTS18. Classification (NCBI taxonomy): domain Bacteria; kingdom Bacillati; phylum Actinomycetota; class Actinomycetes; order Mycobacteriales; family Nocardiaceae; genus Nocardia; species Nocardia sp. GTS18. The sequence continues at coordinate 159,655 of NZ_JACBIU010000005.1, forward strand.
GCGCAGTCTCGCGTTGCGCGACGAGGCGCCGGGCGGGTTCGCGAAGCTGAGCAAGCAGTCGGTGCCGTTCACCGGTATCTGCGCCTCGGCGGCGGCGATGGTGATCGGTGTGGTGGTGAACGTGATCTCGCCGGACAAGGCTTTCGCCTACATCACCTCGGTGAGCACGGTCGGCATCATCGTGGTGTGGAGCGTGATCCTGGTGTGCCACTTGAAGTATCGCGCCAAGGTTTGCGCCGGGGAACTGCCCGCCAGCGACTACCGCCTGCCCGGCGCGCCCGTGACCACCTGGGCGGCTCTCGGTTTCCTCGGCCTGGTCGTGATCCTGCTGCTGTGGACCGACGGTGGGCGCACCGCCCTGGTCGTCGGTGCAGTGTGGGCTGCGCTGGTGTGCGTCGGCTACTACACCTTCGGCCGCAAGGGAGCCGCGCACACCCGCTGAGTCCGTCGACCCCCGTTTGCTGGAAAGCCGCTGGCAGACAAGCGATTTCTGTCATACCCCATCGGTATCGTCGAAGTGTCACACAACTGGCCCGGCGAGTGTTGCCGGGCGGTGCGAGAACGGGGGCACGACATGAGTGACGACTTCCGCGGCGATCTGCGTCCACCACGCAGGCACGGAACCACCTGGCGCGAATCGGAATACCGGATCCTCGCCGACGACCTGCGGGCAGGGGCCGACCTGGCCAACACCGCCCGCACGCTCGGGCGAACGGAATCGGCGATCCGCACCGCGCTGCGCAACTTCGTCCCACCCGAGGAACGGGTCTCCACCGCCGAACGAGAACGGTGGGTACGCACGCGCCTGGTCGCCGAACCCGAATGGGACTGGTGGGCGGTGGTGATCGACCAGCACCGCCGCTCCGGCAGCCGCTTGTGGTTCACCCGCCACGAACACTGTGCCCGGATCGGCTGGCGCCGTAAGACGCCTATGCCCGCGCTCGCCCAGGAACTCGACACCTCGGAACTCTCGGCCGCCGAGTTGCTGCGCTCACTCGGCCTCGTCGAGAGCATCGAGGAAGCCGCCGACCGACTCGGCGCCACCCCGGGACACGCGCTGGCCGAACGGGTTTCGGCCCGCCGCGACCGCGCCGTCGGCGCCCGCTGGATCCTGGTGGTCGACGGCGCCGCGGGCACGACCCACCCCCGCAACGCACCGACCCGCCGCCACATCTCCCTGCACGAGACCCGCGCCGCCGCCGAAGCCGAACGCGACCGCATCCTCGCCTGGCACCAGCGCCTCACCGCCTCGGCTCGGCGTAGCGGGCCGCCAACCGAACAGGACATCGACAGCCCGTACACATACGGCGACACGACAGTCCTGCGTGACCATGGCGCACCCGCACCCGCACCCGCAGCCGCACCCGCACCCGCATCGGCGGACCAGTCGCATCGGTCGGCGCATTCGGACCAAGGCACCGCGGCTCTGCCCAGCGTGGGCGACCTCGCAGAGACGACCCGGCCGCACCGGCAGGCGCGTGCCGATGGCGACGCCGCGGCGTCGTCCGGGCCGGGCGATGCCCGCGAGTCGGTGTGGTGGACCATCGCCGAACGCGGGCTCGGCGCGAGCACCGGACCGACTCGGTGCGGTGATTTCGCCGCGGTGGGCGGCGGTGGTGAGGTCGCCGCGGAGGCGCTGGCGGTGGGCGACATCATCAGGGTGCCGGTTCCCGACGGGTTCCTCCAGGACCGCATCATCGCGATCGCTCGCGCGGGCGCGGGTGCGCCGGTCACCGTCGACCTCGCGCCCGTCGCGAACTCGCGGATCCGTCGTGTCGTCGAGTTCGGGCCGCAGGAGCGGGTCGAGGTGGTGCGGCACACCGAGCAACGATCCGCCTGACCGCGACCACGAACCGACGCTCGCGGCGGGCGTCGACCGGACACCCTGGTATCGGCGGTGCCCGCACACCCGCCGCGTGCGCGACACCGATGACGCCTCGGTGCGGGCAGCCGTCGGTCCGGGTGTGACCGGATGTCGGGTGCCGCCGGGGTGGTCCGTCAGTCGGCGGCGGTACGTCCGGGCATGGTGGCGGCCGCCGCGAACATGATCACCGCCATGGTCAGGATGGCGGCGAACACCAGGTGGATGCCGGAGGCGAGTTCGGTGGGAGTCGGGTGGTCGGGGTCGGTGATGCCGGTGTTGACGATGGCGCCGAACACCGCGACTCCGAGGGCGCTGCCGAGGGAGCGGGCGAACATGTTGGCCGAGGTCACCACGCCCCGCTCCTGCCAGGGCGCGCTGTTCTGCGCCGCGATGAGGGTGGGGGAGGCGACCAGACCCATGCCACCGCCGATCAGGAAGCACGAACCCGCGATCTGCCACGGGCTGGTCCCGGCGTCGATGAACAGTGTTGTCGCGCAACCGATGACGGCGAGTGTGCTGCCGAGCAGACCGGCGATGCGGAATCCCCAGCGCAGGTACAACCGGCCCGACAGTGTCGCCGCCAGCGGCCAGCCGAGGGTGAGTCCGCCGACGGTGAGCCCGGCGACGAGGGCGGTGGTGCCGAGCACTCCCTGGGCGAAAGTCGGGACGTAGGAAGTCAATCCGAGCACCACCGCACCGACCAGCAGCGACACCGTACTGCTGGCGATCACGATCCGCCGCGTGAAAACCCACAGCGGCAGGACCGGATTGGGCACCCGCAATTCGACGACGGCGAACAGCGCGAGCACCACCGCGCTGCCCGCGAACAGAGCGATCGACACCGGCGAACCCCACGCCCACGCCTGCCCGCCTTCGAGCAGCGCCAGGATCAGCGCTCCCGCACCGAGCGTGAGCAGCACCGCGCCGAGGTAGTCGATCCGCTGACGGGTCCGCGGCGCCGATTCGGCGAAGTGCCGCACCAACATCCACGCCGCGACCGCGCACAGCGGCAGGTTGATCAGGAAGATCCACCGCCAGTCCGCGTGATCGGAGAGCAGCCCACCCAGCAGCGGACCGAGCACCGCCGACCCGGCCCACACGCCCGCCATGTACCCCTGAACCTTGGCCCGTTCGGTCAGGTTGTAGAGGTCGCTGGCGATGACCATCGTCATCGGCTGGATCGCGCCGGCGCCGATTCCCTGGATGGCACGAAAGACGATGAGCGCCAGCATGCTCGAGGCCAGCCCGCACAGCAGCGAGCCGACCGCGAACACGGCGATCCCGAACAGGATCACCGGCTTACGCCCCACCATGTCGGCGAGCTTGCCGTAGATCGGCACCGTCACCGCCTGTGCCAGCAGGTAGATCGAGAACAACCACGGGAACATCGCGAATCCACCGAGCGAGTCGGTGATGGTGAGCACCGCCGTGGCGATGATGGTGGAGTCGAGCGCGATCAACGAGGTCGAGAGCATGAGCGAGGCGAGTACCGCACCCCGTTCGGATCGCAACCCGACAGCCGTGTCCGCCGTATCGGTCGCCACTGCGGTCCTTTCCTCGACTAACCAATCGGTCCACGGTATCCGGCGCGCCCGCGTTCGCGCGCGGGGATTTCCGTGCCGGACGGGCCGGGTCAGGCCGCCGCGAACTTGGCGGCGATCTCGGCCGCGGTGACCTTGGCCAACTCCACGAAGAACGGCACCCGTTCGTCGATCATCAGCGTGACGGGTCCGCGCAGGCCGAGCGCGAATCGGCAGCGGCCCTCGGGGTCGAGGATCGGTAGGCCGATGGTGCGGAATCCGGGGTCGAGTTCGCGGTCGTTGAACGCGTAGCCGCGTTCGCGGGTGGTGACGAGTTCGGCGCGCAGTTCTTCGGGTCCGGTCACGGACCGTTCGGTGCCTTCTTCGTAGGGCAGCGAACGCAACTCGTCGTCATCGACGTCGGACCAGGCGAGCAGTGCTTTGCCGAGCGCGCTGGCGTGCAGCGGCAGCCGGACACCCTGCAGCTTGTGCCCGTCGCTCTCGCGCCACCGGCTGGTGCCGAGCAGGACGGCGTGGATTCCGTGGCGGGTGGCGACCGAGCCGGTCGCCCCGGTGGTGGCGGCGAGCTGTTCGAGGCAGGGCTCGGCGAGGTAGATCTTGTGCTGGCGGTAGGCGATCTGGCCGTACTCGGCCAGTGCCCCGCCCATGCGATACCGGCTGGACTCGGCGTCCTTCTCCAAGAAGCCCGCCTGTACCAGCGCGCCGAGCAACCGGTGCGTGGTGCTGACCGCAAGTCCTTGTGCGCGTGCGACTTCCGAGACACCGCGTTCCTCGCCACCGCGGAAGCAGTCGAGTACAGACAGGGCTCGGGTGACAGTCTGCACGCTGGAGGTCTCCACGAACCGAAGGTAACACAGGCATTGTGCGCAAGCCTGTCGGTGTATTCCGATATATGGAAAGCAATGCGGCGCGGTGACCGAGCAATTTCCATAAATCTGCGGATGCCTTCGTGTCAAGCTTTCCGATCCACGGAAAGGCATACCTCGTTTCGCACGATGCGCGCTCATACGCTCCGAGGGCATCGACCCCGTCCCGAACAGGAGCCCCGAATGTCCCGCAGGCTGTCGGCCTTCTCGCGGATCGCGCTCGCGATCGCCCCCGTCGTCGCCCTCGTCGCGGCATGTGGCTCCGGCTCGACGCCGGAACAGGGGGCAGGCACCCCCTACGTCCTCAAGGTCACCGACCCGGGCAACAGCGGCCCGCTGGCCGTCGGCAAACGCGACGGAACCTTCGACGCGGCCCTCGCACCGCTGGGCGCCAAGATCCAATGGGTCAGCACCACACCGGGGTTCAGTTCGATGCTGAAGCTGTTCAATACCGGTGAACTCGACGTGTCCGGCGCCGCTTTCAGTCCCGTGGTCGGCGCGCTGTCCAAGGACGTCGGCGTGAAGATCGTCGCGGTGGCCGATCCGGCGGGCCAGGATCAGAGCGGCATCGTCGTCCGGCCGGAGTCGGGGGTGACCTCGGTGGCCGGCCTGGCGGGCAAGCGGATCGCGGTGAACCCGGCGGGTAAGGGCGAGTACATCACGCTCAAAGCCCTTGCCCAGGCCGGTATTTCGGCCGATCAGGTCACCCGGGTCCCGCTGCAGCAGAAGGATGCCGCCTCGGCGTTCGCGACCGGCAAGGTCGACGCGTGGGCGTCGTTCCTCGTGCCGTACCAGGAGGCCAAGGCCGCGGGCGCGGTGGAGATCACCACCGAGAAGCAGATCGGCTCCAAGGACAACTCCGTGGTGGTGTTCCGCACCGAGATCCTCGACGAGCGCCCCGACGTGGCCGCGAAGTATCTGGAAGTCCTGCAAGGCCTTACCGCGAAGCAGAAGGCCGCACCGGCCGACTTCGAGAACGTCTTCGACAAGTCCGGTCCACGCGCGCTCACCGGTGAGCGCCTGGCCGACGCTGTCCGGGTGGGCGCGCAGGCCTCCGTGCCCCGGTTGCCCGTCGACTCCGACGCCACCGACCTGGCCGATGTGGTGAACACCTTCGCCGACAACGGTGTCATCGATCGCCGTATCACCGCCGCCGACATCTTCTACGACCTGAAGTCCAAGCTGACCCCCGAACAGCTCGCCGCGTTGAAGGACAAGTGAGGTGAGCATTCTCGTCCTTGCCCCGCCTCGTGTCCGGCGCACCCGGGAGCGGCCACGCTGGTTGTCGCTCGGTTTGCGCGCGCTGCTACCCGTCCTCATCGTGCTCGCCTGGTGGGCGGGTTCGGCAAGCGGTGCGATCTCGCCGCGGGTGATCGCCGGACCCGGTGCCGTCTGGTCGGCACTGGTCGAGCTGGCGGGCAGCGGTCAACTGCTCGACTTCGCCCTCGCCTCGTTCGGCCGGGCAGCCGCCGGGGTGGCGATCGGGGTCGGCGTCGGACTGGTGCTCGGGCTGCTGTCGGGGCTGTCCGCGCTCGGCGAGGAACTGGTCGACTCGACCATGCAGATCGTGCGTGCGGTGCCGTTCCTGGCGCTGGTTCCGTTGTTCATCGCCTGGTTCGGCATCGACGAGCTCTACAAGGTGCTGCTGATCGCGGTGGCGACCACCGCCCCGATGTACGCCTACACCTACCTGGGCGTGCGCAATGTCGACCGCAAGATGGTCGAGGCGGCACGCAGTTTCGGCCTCACCGGAACCCGGCTCGTCGTCGAGGTGATCGTGCCCGCCGCGCTGCCCGGCATCCTGATGGCGCTGCGGGTGTGCTTGTCGATCAGCATCACCGCGCTGATCGCCGCCGAACAGGTCGGCACCCAGCAGGGCGTCGGCTACCTGGTGACGCTGGCCCAGGAATACAACCGCACCGACTACATGGTGCTGTGCGTGGTCCTCTACGCGCTGCTCGGTCTGGTGTTCGACGCACTCGTACGGCTCGCGGAACGGTACGCGATGCCCTGGCGCAAGCAGGTGGCGATCCGATGACGACAACAGCAGCCGCCCCGATCGAGGTAGCGGCGGACCCGGTGGCGGTGTCGATCACCGGACTGCACAAGGCCTTCGGTGACAAGACCGTGCTCGACGGCGTCGACCTCACCATCCGCCGCGGCGAGTTCGTGGTGCTGCTCGGCCCGAGCGGCACCGGCAAGACCACGCTGCTGCGCCTGCTCACCGGGCTCGAAACACCGGACGCCGGTGAGGTTCTCGTACCGCCGCGCCGCACGACCGTGTATCAGGAACCGCGCCTGATCCCGTCGAAGCGGGTGCTGGCCAACGTGATCGTCGGCCTGCGACGCGGCAGAGCGCAGCGCGAAGCCGGCCTGCGCGCGTTGACCGAAGTGCACCTCGACGGCAAGGCAGGGCAGTGGCCCGCCACCCTGTCCGGTGGCGAGGCGCAGCGCGCCGCCCTGGCCAGGGCCCTGGTTCGCGAACCGGAACTGCTGCTGCTCGACGAGCCGTTCGCGGCGCTGGACGCGTTGACCCGGCTGCGCATGCAGGACCTGGTCGGCGATCTGGTCGCGCGTCACCGGCCCGCCGTGCTCATGGTCACCCACGATGTCGACGAGGCGATCCGGCTCGCCGACCGGGTGATCATCCTCGACCGCGGCCGTTTCGCCGTCGACGAGACCGTCGACCTACCTCACCCGCGCGATCACGCGGCACCCGAAACCCTCGGCTACCGAACGCGATTCCTCGCCCAACTCGGTGTCGGACCACATGCAAGGAGCCTGTCATGACCGAAACCCTGTGGTACACCCGCTGCCCCGTGCCCACCGCGAGCGGGCTCGCGCACAGCCTCGGCTGGCTCGGTGAGACCGCCGCGAACGCGGGCCTCGAGTTCGGCGTGCTGCAGGACGCGGGCCCCGAACTCGCCGGGCACCACTTCCTGCACGACCTGTCCGGCCTGATCCGCGAGGGCGGAAATGTGCCGGCCCTGGCCGCACGCGCACAGGGCTCACCGACCCGCCTGATCGGGCTCACCTGGATCGACGAGTCCCAGGCGATCCTGGTCGGCCCCGATTCGCCGGTCACCGACGCCGCCGGGCTGGCCGGACTGCGCATCGGCGTCCCCGCCTGGGCGCAGGACCAGGCCCGTAGCTTCCCGCGAGCGATGGCGCTGCACGGCTTCGCCAACGCCCTGCGCCCGGCCGGGCTGACCTTGTCCGACGTGCGTGTCGTGGAACTCGCGGTCGAGCGGGATCCGCAGGTGCGCAACGAGATCCAGAGCGCTCGTCGCTCGACGACCTGGGGTGTGGACGAACTCCTCGACGGCAGAGTCGACGCGATCTACGTCAAGGGCGCGCGCGCCAAGGAGGTGGCGGCAGAGAAAGGTCTGCGCGTGGCGGTCGACCTCGACGCCTCGGCCACCAAGCACCTGCGGGTCAACAACGGCACCCCGCGCCCGATCACGGTCCACGCCGACCTGCTCGAATCCCGGCCCGAGGTCGTCGTCGGCTTCCTCGCGCAGAGCCTGCGCGCCGCCGACTGGGCCGCCGGTGACCTCGACGGTGTCCGCGCTGTGCTCCAGCGCGAAACGCTGTCCGGCCCGGCCGGTGTCGTCGCTGCCTACGGTGCCGAGTTCCACCGCGGCCTGCATCCCTCGCTCACCGACGAACGGGTCGAGCTGCTCGGTGTGCAGAAGCAGTTCCTCTACACCCACGGCTTCCTGGCCGCCGATTTCGATCTCGAATCCTGGGTCGCCCCTGAGCCGTTGGCGCGGGCGCGTGAGATCGTCGCTGCCGAGCGGGTGCCGGCATGACCGGTTTCCTGTGGCGGCTGCCCAGCCGTGGTGACGGACGACGCGCCGATCCGGCGCTGCGTGGCCGCAGCGGATTCGGACCGCCGAATCCGGCCGTCGAAACCACCGATCTGCGGCCCGGTCGCTACGGCCCGTTCGACGACCTCGCCCAGATCGTCGACGCCGCCGAGCTCACCGGCTTCGACGGCGTACTCGCCCCCTACGACCCGCTCGGCGAGGAATCCTGGATCGTGGCGGCCGCGGCCCTGCGCGCCACCCGTTACACACGCGTAACGGTCGAATTCCAGCCCGCGTTCGGCACCCCGGTGTACGCGGCGAAGATGTCGGCGACGCTGCAGCGGCACTCGGCAGGCCGGCTGAACTGGCGCTTGGCCGTCGACACCGACGCGGCCGAGGCCCGTGCGCGCGGTGACAGGCTCGCCGGCGACGAACGCTACGACCGCGCCGCGGAATTCCTCACGGTCGCCCGCGGTGTCTGGAACGAGAACGAGGTCGGCGCAGTGGGTTTCGCGGGCACCGGCTTCGATTACGCGGGTCGCCACTACGACGTCGTCGACGGTGGTTTTCGTGGCATCCTGTCCGGTCTGCCGTTCCCGGCGGTGCATCTGAGCGGCACCACGCCCGCCGCGCTCGCCCTCTCGGCCGCGCACGGCGATGTCCATCTGTTCGCCGAACACGAAGACGGAATCACCCGTGCGGTCACCGAATTGAGGGAGCGGGCCGCCGCGTCCGGCCGCAGCGTGCGGGTCGGCCTCGAGTTGCCGATCATCGCGAGGGAGACCGAGGACGAAGCCTGGGCCAGGGTGCATCGGCAGTGGGCCGAACTCGACCGTCCCGAGAACGTCGCCGACCACATCCTCGGTGACGGTCGCTGGTCCGGGTTCCACGCGTTCGGCTACGACCAGCGCATCGGCTTGGTCGGCAGCTATGCGCAGGTGGCACAACGCCTTTCGGAGTACATCGCTGCGGGCGTGCAGACCTTCGTGTTGTCGGGCCACCCCGCGATCGAGGAAATCCACCGCGCGGGCGAGCACCTGCTGTTCCTCGCCGACCCGAACGCCCGCACACTCGCTCAGGAGGTCACCGCATGACCATCGACGTCTACTGGCGCATCGGCATGGAAGGCGATCACGCCTCGCTGCGGACCCCACGCCGCTACAACCGGGGCAACGCGGGCGGCTACGGCCCGGGCAATATCGCACCGGCCGTCCGGAACGGCGCCCTCGACGAGTACACCTACCTCGATCACGTAGCCGCGGTCGCCAAGGCCACGGAATCGGCGGGCTTCCTGGGTGGGTTGCTGCCGTCGTTCCCGGTGACCGACGACCCATGGGCCTTCGCCGCCGCGCTGGCCGCCGAGACCACCACCTACCGCTTCATGGTCGCGTTCCAGCCCGGCTTCCTGCACCCGGTGCAGGCGGCGCGCATGTCGGCGAGCCTGCAACGCGCCACGGGCGGACGGCTGGTCTACAACATCATCAGCGGTGGTAGCGGTCCGGCCCAATTGTGGTGGGGCGACAAGGTTTCCCACGACGACCGCTACGCGCGCACGAGCGAGTTCCTCGACGTGCTGCGCGGCGTCTGGGATGGTGAGCCCTTCGATCACGACGGCCGCTTCTTCCGCACCGAAGGCGCCGCACTGCCACCGGGCCTGGCCGGGCAACACTTCCCCGAGGTGTACTTCTCCGGTTCGTCGGGTGCCGCCGTGGCCGCCGCGGGCCGCCACGCCGACTACTACCTGTCCTGGCTCGAGCCCTACGCCGACCTGCGCGCCAAGTTCGACGGTGTCCGCCGCAACGCCGAAACCACCGGGCGCACACCGGAGTTCGCCGTCCGCATCGACATCGTCGCCCGCCACACCGAGGAAGCCGCGTGGGCCGAGATCGAGAAGGGCTGGGCTTTCGTCGACCGCGACGCCGCCAACCGCGCGGCCCAGGGCGACTCGGTCGGCGCTGCCCGGATCAAAGGCTGGGTGCCCGAGAACATCACCGGCTACCGCGATCTGGAAGTACAGCCCAATGTCTGGTGCGGTTTCAGCCTGATCCGGGGCGGCCCGGCGTTCGGCCTGGTCGGCAGCTACGAACAGGTAGCCCAGCGGCTCGACGAATTGATCGACCTCGGCGTCGACGCCTTCATCCTCGCGGGCAACCCGCATCTGGAAGAGGCCTATCGGGTCGGCGAGGAAGTACTGCCGCTGCTCGGCCGCTCCCGGCTCACCGCCCCACCCACCGACACCGTCCTCGCGACGGCCCGATAACCACAGGAGTCCCAATGACCACCACCGAAACCCTGCTGACGGAGACCGTGACAGCCTTCGTCGCGGCGGCCACCCGCGACGCCGAGACCGCGTTCCGGGTCTTCCGGGAAACCGGAACCGTCACCGGCAACGGCACCGTCAACTTCGTCGAGCGCGTGCCAGGCACCGAGATCGCCGTCGCCCTCAACGAACCCGGCCCCTGGGCCACCGACCGCACAGTCGAGCCCGTCGTGGCGACCTTCGATGGAGAAGTGCTGTCCGGCAAGGGATCCGCCGGATTCGTCACCGGCTACGCGAAGGTCTTCCGTACGCACCCGGAGATCACCTCGGTCGTGCACATCCACACGCCGTGGCTGGGTGGCTGGGCCCAGACCCACCGCACCCTGCCCATCCGCTACGCCGCCTCCCAGCGGCTCACCCTGTCGCGCGAGATCCCGCCGCACATCGACCGCACCATCGGGGCGGGCGACTTCATCCTGAGCAAGCTCGAGACCGACCCGCACCTGGCCGCCATCTTCGAGGCGAACGGCGGGGCCAACGTGATCGGCCGTGCCGGCCTGCTGGAACTGGCGAAATTCGTGGTGCTGCTCGAGGAGGGTGCGCAGTATCAGGCGATCGCCGAAAGCCTCGGCGGCTCGGTCGAATTCGATCCGTCCAACCTGGCGGTGCAGTGGCAGCGCAGCGGACTGGCCGACGAAGCCCGCCGCCTCGGCCTGATCGGAGACGCGCGATGAGCATCCGGGTCGGCTACTTCCCGCACAACAATTCCCTGTTCGTCCTGCGCCACCGTGGCATTCTCGAACGGCTGCTGCCCGAGGTCGAATGGGTCGACCTGCGCGAACTGCCCCGGCCCGCCCGGGTAGACCCGAAAACCGCACTGCCCGGCGAACATTCGGACTGGCTGTTCACCGAGGGCGGCTACGACATCATCGGCACCGGCTTCACCCCACCACTCACGGCGCTGGCCAACCAGCGCGACATCGTCTACCTCGGCATCTCGGGCCCGCGGGTGGAGAACGGCAGGCTGGTCGCGACCGCCGCGAGCGGCATCACCTCCGCCGCCGATCTGCGCGGCAAGCGGGTCGGCATCGCGCACGGCTCCTGGCAGACCACGCTGCTGCTGTTCGCTCTCGACAAGGTCGGCCTGACCTGGGCCGATGTCGAACCGATCGACGTGGACGTGCGCGGCGGCGGCGCGGCACTGCTGGCCGGTGAGCTCGATGCCTGGGTCGGCACCTACCCCGGTCTGCAGGAGATCGAGGCAGCCACCGAACTCGTCACACTGGTCGACACCGCCTCGGTCTTCAGCCACCCTTCCCTGTGGTTCACCCACCGCGACCTCGCCGAAGGCGATCCCGACACGGTAGAGGCGGTGCTGGCGGCGCTGCGCGAATCCGACGCCTGGATCGCCGAGAACCCGCGGGCCGCGGCGCAGTATTTCGTCGACGACGCGCTCCGCCACGGGATCCCCGCCGATCTCGACGCCTGGGAAGCGGCCCTGCGCGGCCGACCGTTCGGCGTGCACCCCGTGACCGAGGTCTTCCTCGACGAACAGCAGCGCGCCGCCGACCTCCTCGCCGCGAACGGGCTGCTCCCGCGCGCGATCGAGGTCCGGTCGGCGGTGCTCCCGTGGATCGGGGAGCTGATCGACGAACAGGCCACCACCACGGTCTGAGTCCCGGATCAGCTCCGCCGCGACCCCGTGACCCACACCGGTCCCGTGAGCAACCAGATCACCGTGATCACGCCGAGCGAACCGAAGATCCCCATCAGCTGTTCGCGCTGCTCGGCGTCGGCCACGGTGTAGCTCAGCGCCAGGGTGAGCGCGCCCGCGATGGCCGCGGCGCCGAGCCAGCGGGCGAAATCGGCCCACTCCTTGCGGGTGCGTTCGGGCCCGTATTTCGGCACCCGAACCGGTGCGGGGCCGCCGGCGAAGCGGTGGGCGAAGCGCTCGTCCAGCCACCGGATCATGCGCGGTCCGAACATCACCGTGCAGCCGAGGTAGATCCCGGCGATCCGGTGCGCGAACGTCACTTCGCCACCCCGGTGCAGATCGATCGCCACCGCGACCACCAGCACCACGTCCAGCGCCGGGACCAGCGCCAGGGTGACGGTGCTGGCGCGGCGCAACCGCAGCAGGTAGCGCAGAGCCAACCCGCCCACCACCAGCACCCAGAAGCCGATCTCACACCCCGCGATCGTCAGCAGGACCGGATTCGTCAGTTCGTTCATGTACCTCAGGGTGCCGAACCGGGTCCGGGTGACACATCCGGCTTCCGGTCGCGGGCGGGTCCGTCCTTCGGGGGACGTCTACCACCGCCCGATGTGCTGGAATGAGCAGATGCCCACCGTCCGCGCGCCCATGGATCGGCTCGTGGAGGCGTTCGACAGCGCCACCTCCGCGGCCGTCGGGGTCTTCCTCGTCGGGTTGCTGCTGTGGGGTGTCGGTGGCTGGTCCATCGTCGCCGACCGCGATCTCTATCCGCCCGCCGCGAAACTGGCACTGCTGTTCGCCGCCCTCGCCATCCAGCTCACCGCGCAACGCAGGCCCGCCCTCGCATTCGGGCTGATGATCGCGTTGCTGGCAGGCGACTTCGTCTTCGGGCCCTCCTTGCCGCTGTGGATCGCGCTCACCGATGTGATCTTCCTGGCCGTGAGCACCGGGTCGGCGCGCCTGTCGGTGGTGGTCGGCTGGTTCGCGTTCCTGGTGACCGTCGGTGGCGCGCTGCTCGCCCTGGCCCTGCTCGGGGTGCGTGCCGGGCTCTACGCCGGTCTGATCGGGGTGGCGCTCACCTGGTCGCCCCTGGGTTACGGCCGGGCCGTGCGGGCCTCCCGGCGGATGGTCGACGCCGAACGCGATGCCGGTCGCGCCGAACTCGCCGCGCGTGACGCCGAACGCTCCGCCGCCATCGGGGAGGAGCGCAGGCGCCTGGCCCGCGATCTACACGACGCGGTCGCCGGTCACGTCTCGGCCGTCGCCATCCTCGCCGAGGTCGCGCAGCGCGACCCGGGCAATATCGGTGTCCTGCAAACGATCCGGTCGAGCAGCCTGGCCGCCATGGAAGAGATGCGCACCACCATCGAACTGCTCACCGGACCCGACGACAGCGCCGTCACGACCCGGCTGGCCTCGCTGGACGGCCTGATCGAGGCGGCCGAGGCGGCGGGCGGGTCGGTCTCGCTGCGCAGGCCCGACGACCTGTCGCTGCCGCTGGCGATCGAGGCCGTGGTCACCCGGATCCTCGGCGAGACCATCACCAACGCGACCAAACACGCACCGGGCGCACCCTTGGACATCGAACTGCGCCGGGAGGGTACCGGGCTGGTGGTCGAGGCGAGCAATCCCCTCGGTTCCGAGGTGGCGACAGGCCACGGAAACGGGTTGCGCAACATGATGTTCCGCGCCGAATCGATGGACGGCACCGCCACCGCGGGCGCCCGCGACGGCCGATGGCATGTTCGGGTCCGGATCCCCCTGGAGGCCAGATGACGGTGACCGTGCTGGTGGCCGACGATCACGCCGCGATCCGCGCCGGCCTGAAGATGCTGCTCGAGGCCACCGGCGAGGTGCGGGTGGTCGGTGAAGCGGCCGACGGTGCCGCGGCCGTCCGCCAGGCCAAGGCACTGAGCCCCGACGTCGTCCTGATGGACGTGCGCATGCCCCGCGTCGACGGCCTGGCGGCCACGGCGGCCGTCGTCGCCGAGACCAGCGCGAAGGTCCTGGTCCTCACCACGTTCGCCATCGACGACTACGTGCTCGGCGCGCTGTCGGCAGGCGCCAGCGGGTTCCTGCTGAAATCGGTGGGCGGCGACGACCTGGTCCGCGCCGTCCAGGCGGTGGCCGACGGCGACGCGGTACTCGACCCCAAGGTGACCCGTGCCGTGATCGCCGCCCTCCCACGCACCGAGGAAACCACCCCACCCGACCTCTCGGCCCTCACCGACCGCGAACGGCAGGTGCTGGCCGGTCTCGGCGCCGGCCTGTCCAACATGCAGATCGGCACCCGCCTGCGGATCGGCGAGGCGACGGTGAAAACCCACGTCTCGCGGGTGCTGAGCAAGCTCGGCGTGCAATCACGCGTGCAGGCCGCCGTCATCGCGGCACAGGTCGGTCTCGAATTTCCGTGACGCCATATCGTGCCGTTTGAAACGGGCACGCCGGTTCAATACCCATGTCAGGGCGCCCAGGTGGCCTGCGGAGTGTCGTGCACGCCACCCGACCCGCCTGAGGTTGAATATTCAATAGATCTGGCTCTACCGCGTCACGCGTTCTCGACATCGGCGTCACCACGAACAACCGACGAAGGAGCAACGATCGTGAGCATGATCCTGGCCGCTGTGCACGACACCTATGGCATCGTTCTCGCGCAGGTGGGCAACCCGACGCCGGAGGCGCCGCCCATGGCCGACAAGGTGCTGCAGCTCGGCCGGTACTTCACCTGGATGATCCTGCTGTCCGGCGTCACCGCCATCACCTACGGCGGCGGCCGCTTCGCCTGGGAGAAGTGGAACGGCGGCGGCCTGCAGTCACCCAAGATGATCGCCAGCGCGATGGCGGGCGGCGCGGTCGCCACCAGCGCGGGCACCATCATGAACGCCGTCATCGGAGCCTGACACAGCACCGAGGGCCGGAAGCCTCTGTTTCCGGAGAAGAAGCCGACCGTACCGTGGACGGATGGAGTGGTTCCTGATCGGCGTCTGTGTGGTCCTCCTCATCCTGCTCGCCGGCGCCGTTGCCGCGGTGATGATGTGGTTTCGAGCGAAGCGGGAGTGGCGCGCGGAAGCGGTCCGCGCCCGGCGGTATCAACAGACCCGGCCACAGACCGGGCACGGTTCCGGGCATATCGGCTCGTCGAGCGGCCGCAGCTACCCCTCCCCGCCGAGCAGCGGCAGCGGGGGAACCTCCCTGGGCGGCATGATCTGACCTGCTGATTCAGGGCCGGAAGAGTCGCTCGGTCGGAGCGAGCGGGCGCAGGGTTTTCGATACCTGGGCGACCAGTCGCCACGGCCGATCGGTGTCGGTGGAGGCTTTGCCGCTGGTGAGGATCGCGCCGGACAGGCCGCGATCGGGGTCTGCCCACCCGTACTGGGTGGTCAGCCCGCTGCGGCCGAAATGGTGGGTGGTGTCCGGCCCGAATTTGGAACGGCGAGCGCCCAATTCGAAACCAGCCCGGCTGACCCGGCCCGCGAGTCCCGGCATCCGGTCGGCCTGCCCGATCGCGGTGCGTACGGTGTCGGGGTCCATGATCCGCACTCCGTCCAATTCGCCGCCGCGGGCGAGGATCTCGTAGAACCGCGACAGCTCGTACGCGGTGGTCACGAGATTGCCCGAGGGCAGTTCGGCGGTGAGGAAGGCGTCGTTGGTCGCCTTGGAGGCCTTGTCCATCCGCCCGCCGACCGCCTTGTTCGTCAGGAACAGCATCAGCCGGGACGGCGGGGGACCGGTTTTCACGCTCGGCACCACTTTGTCGACATCGGCGGGGTCGACGCCGAAGTTGTTCCACCGGAAACCCAAGGGTTCGAGCACCTGCTCGGCGAGATGCTCGCGCATCCGTTTGCCCGTCGCCCGCTGCACGAGCAACCGCTGGACGAGTCCGCTGGTCAGCGCGTGGTAGACGCGGAAGCGGCCCGGCGGCCAGCTGGGGACCAGCGCGGTGAGCGCCTCGAGCGCGAGATCCTCGTCGATCACCAGCTCCGCCCCCTGGTACGGCGGGGTGATGAACGGGATGCCCGCCGAATGCGAGAGCACGTCGCCGATGGTGATCACACCCTTGCGGTGCGCCGCGAACTCCGGGATGTAGTCGCACACCGCGTCGTCCGCCGCGAACGCACCCTGCTCGATGAGCATCGACATGACCGTCGCGGCCACGCCCTTGGCGGTCGAGAATCCGCAGAACGGGGTGTCGGGGGTGACGAGGATCTTCTCCGCGTCCGGCTGCTCTCGCGGGGTATTGCCCCAGCCGTGCCCGATGGCTCGATTCAGCACGATCTTGCCGTTGCGGCGCAGACACACCTGGATCGCCGGGGTGGTCCCCATCGAATACCACGCCCGCACCGAGGACCACAGTGCCTCGACATCGGCCCGCGAGGACCCCGCATCGGCGGGGTCGTCCTCGTGCCCGACCGTCGTCACCGAGTCCAGATCATCGGCAACCTGAACCGATGTGCCAGCGAGTGCGTTCATCGGGCCAGCCTACCGACGCCGGCTACAGTCCCGCCCCCGTCAGCCAGGGCGTCGTGCCGCCAGCGATCTGCCTGGGCGAAGGGCACGGTCATCGCCCTGCCTGCTGCCTCGGTGGAGGACATGACCGGTGCGGAGCGAGTACATCTGATCGAGGACGCGAAGGACGAGGAGTGCTGGCGCGGCCTCGACCGACATCGCCGGGTGCGCGGTTTCCCGGCGTTCGCGTCGGCCGACACCACCCCGCGGTGAGCCGGCAGTCGACGCGGCGCAGGTCGACGAGTTGGTGGTGACCACCGTCGCCGCCTGCGCCACCGTCGACCAGCCGGGCAGCGTCGGCCGACGTACGGGTTGTCAGGCGACAGCGTCGGCCGGGAGCGCGTCGGCACCGGGAGTCCGGCCCGCGGCTGTGACCGCCCGACGGGCGTACGCGCGGACGTCGGCGTCGGGGTCTTCTACCGCGGACTCGAGGGCGTCGAGCGCAGTGCCGCTGTCCGGCCAGGTGGACAGTGACAGGACCGCTGCCTTGCGGACATCGAGGTGGCGGTCGGACAACGCCGCGCGCAGCGGTTCCACCGCAAGGTCCGGGCTGGCACCCGCTAGGCCCTTGGCGGCGCCGACGCGCACCTGCCAGGCCGAGTGGCCCAGGGCCGCAACGAGTTCGGTGATGTCGTCGGTGCCGAGGGCGGCATAGGCGGTGAGCGCGGCGGCACGGACCAGGGGGTCCGGGTCGGCGACCAGTGTCCGGATCACCTCGTGTCCACCCGCGCCGATCGAGGCCAGCCCTTGGGCGACCGCGATGCGCACCTCCCGGTTGGCGTCACCGGCGATCGAGGCGACGGCGTCGGCGTCGTCGAGCGAGACAAGCGCCCGCACCGCTTCGATCCGCACCCGGTGATCCGGATCGCGCAGTGCCGCACGGAATGCCGTGACGGACCCGGCCCGTAGCGCGCGCAACAGGTCGACGACCGTGGCGCGCACCAGCGGATCCGGGGAGCCGAGGTATTCCGCCAGCGCACCGGGCCCCGGCAGCACCTCCACCAGTTCCCGCAGGCTCTCGGTGGCGGCCCGGCGCACCGAGGCGCCCTCGTCACCGAGGGCCCGCACCAACTCGTCGGCGAAACCGTCGGGGGTGTTCTCGGTGAGCACCGACAGCGCCGCGACACGGACGACCGGATCAGGATCGGTCAGGAAGCTCGAAACATCTTCGAGTACAGGCGAATCCAGCGCCAGCAGGGTGACCAGCCGGGGCGAGGACGGCGACACCGGCGCGGCTTCGGTGCGTGCAGGCGCCGCACGCTGGGGCGCCCGGGTGCCGACCAGTTCCGGCTGGGCGATCACCTCGACGATCGGCTCGGCCGACGGCACGTCGTCGAGGCCGGGTACCGGCACCAGATAGGGCGCCACCGACCGTTTGACGAACTCCATCTCCCCGTCGGCGGTCTTGCGCAGATTCAGGTGGAAATTCCACGACTCGTCGTCGCGGTCGGGTAGGTCGGCGCGATCGTGGTAGAGCCCCCACCGCGATTCCGTGCGCGTCAGCGAACTGCGCGAGGCCATCTCGGCGCAGTCGCGGATGAACTGGACCTCCACTGCGCGCATCAGCTCGTGCGGTGTGGTCGCACCGATCCCGTCGACCTCGGCGCGCATCCGCTCGAAGGTCTCCACCGCGATCGATAGTTTCGCCGCCGTCTTCGGTGGCGCCACGTAGTCGTTCACGAACCGGCGCAGCTTGTACTCGACCTGGGTCTGCGGCGGACCCTCGGGCTGCCGCAACGGGCGGTAGACGAGTTCGTGTGCCTCGGCGAGCTGATCGACGGGCAGCGAACTCGGCGCCTCGACGTCGGCCAGCGTGGACGCCGCGTGCGCACCCGCGAGGTCGCCGTAGACGAACGCGCCGATCATGTAGTTGTGCGGCACGCACGCCAGGTCGCCGGCCGCATACAACCCGGGCACCGTGGTGCGCGCGTTCTCGTCCACCCACACACCTGAGGCCGAATGCCCACTGCACAAACCGATTTCGGAGATGTGCATCTCGATGTCGTGGGTGCGGTAGTCGTGACCGCGGTTGGCGTGGAACGTCCCGCGGGTGGGGCGTTCGGTGGTGTGCAGGATCGATTCGAGGGTGGACAGCGTCTCGTCGGGCAGGTGCGACACCTTGAGATAGATGGGGCCGCGCGCGGATTCGATCTCCTGCTTCACCTCGGCCATCATCTGGCCCGACCAGTAGTCCGAATCCACGAACCGTTCACCCTCGGCATTGACCTGATAGCCGCCGAACGGGTTGGCCACATACGCGCAGGCCGGGCCGTTGTAGTCCTTGATCAGCGGGTTGATCTGGAAGCACTCGATGCCCGAGAGCTCGGCACCGGCGTGATAGGCCATCGAGTACCCGTCGCCCGCATTGGTCGGGTTCTCGTAGGTGCCGTAGAGGTAACCCGAGGCAGGCAGCCCGAGCCTGCCGCACGGACCCGTCGCCAGGATCACCGCCTTGGCCGCGACCTCGACGAATTCACCGGTGCGCGTGTTCAACGCGGCCGCGCCGACCGCGCGGCCCTCGGCGGTCAGCACCCGCACCGGCATGAGCCGGTTCTCGATCCGGATCCGCTCCCGCATTTTGCGCTGACGCAGCACCCGGTACAGCGCCTTCTTCACGTCCTTGCCCTCGGGCATCGGCAACACATACGAGCCCGAGCGGTGCACCCGACGTACCGCGTATTCGCCGTACTCGTCCTTCTCGAACTTCACCCCGTAGCGTTCGAGTCGCTGCACCATGGCGAAACCTCTTGTCGCCGTTTGATACACGGTGCGCTGGTCGACGATGCCGTCGTTGGCGCGGGTGATCTCGGCGACGTAGTCCTCCGGTTCGGCCTTGCCGGGGATGACGGCGTTGTTCACGCCGTCCATTCCCATGGCCAGCGCACCGGAGTGGCGCACATGCGCTTTCTCGAGCAGCAGCACGTTCGCACCGGATTCGGCGGCGGTGAGCGCGGCCATGGTGCCCGCCGTTCCGCCGCCGATCACGAGCACGTCGCAGTCGAGGCGGACGCGGTCGTCCAGATCGGGAATGTTCACAGCGACTCCAGGATTCGGGACCTCAGCGCGCTCCGGTCGACCGGTTCGCGCGGGTCGGGGACCTCGACGACGGCCCGCAGCGTGCCCGCGCCGAGCACGGCGATCCGGTCGCCGAGGCACAGCGCTTCGTCGAGGTCGTGGGTGACGAAAACGATCGTGGTGGGATGTGCGCGCCAGGTGTCGACGAGCAGGCGCTGCATCTCGGCGCGGGTCTGGCTGTCGAGTGCGCCGAAGGGCTCGTCCATCAGCACCGCGCGCGGCGAACCGGCCAGGCTGCGGGCGAGTTGCACACGCTGACGCATCCCGCCCGACAGATCGCGAGGCAGGTAGTCGGCGTACCCGGTGAGCCCGACCTCGCCGAGCCAGCGCAGCGCCTGTTCCCGGCGCTCCGCTCGCGCGACACCGCGAAGACGCAGCGCCAGTTCGACATTGGCGCGAGCCGTGCGCCACGGCAGCAGCGCGTCGTCCTGGAAGACCAGTGCCCGATCCGCCGACGGCCGGGTGACGACATCACCGTCGGCCCGGATCGTCCCCCCGCTCGGCTCGCGCAGTCCGGCGATCGCACGCAGCAGGGTGGACTTGCCGCAGCCGGACTTGCCGACCAGGACGAGGATCTCCCCGGCGCCGATCGACAGATCCAGTTCGCGGACAACGGTTCTAGTGCCGTAGCCGACGCGCACCGATTCCAGATCGAGGCGCATGCCGGTCGAGACGGCGGTGGCGATGGTCATGAGGCGACCTCTCTCGGCAGCCAGCGGGTGGCCCGCCGGCCGGCCAGTTCGACGATTCCGGAGGTGAGGAAGCCGAGCACGCCGATGGTGATCATGCCGACGAACACGGCCGGGTAGTCCACGATGGTGTAGGACTGCCAGGTGCGGTAGCCGATCCCGAGGCGACCGGAGATCATCTCCGCGGAGATCAGGCAGATCCAGGCCACCCCCATACCCACCGACAATCCGCTGAACACGCCGGGCAGGATCCCGGGCACCACCACCCTGGTGAGCACCTCACGCCGCGACGCGCCGAGGGTGCGGACCGCGTCCTCCCAGATGGTCGGCAGCGCGCGCGTCGCGTGCCGGGTGCTCACCAGCACCGGGAACAACGAGGCGGTGAAGGTGATGAAGACGATGCCCGACTCGTCGCTGGGAAACAGCAGGATCGCCACCGGGACCAGCGCGATCGCCGGAATCGGTCGCACCAGTTCGGCCAGCGGACCGAACACGTCGGCCAGCAACCGGGACCGGCCAAGGCCGATACCCGCCAGCACCCCGACGACCGCGGCCAGCCCGAACCCGGTGACGATCCGGATCAGCGACTGCGCCACATCCAGGTAGTACTGTCCGCTGCCTAGGTGCTCCCCGAATTCGGCGACGATCTCGGTCACCGTCGGCAGGGTGTCGAACCGCAGTCCGGCCCGCACATCGCCTGCGGTGAGCACCTGCCACAACCCGATCGCCGCCACCACCGACCCGACCCGGATCAACCGCGAAGTCCACCCTGGGGAGTCGGCGGTGGTTACGTCACTGCCAGTGGTGGACAGTGTGCCGACCGGCGTTTCCGGCGATGCGGGAGCCGCCGTGGCCTCGATGGTCGGGGTAGGTGCCGCGGCAGCGCGGGCGGTGGGGGTCATCCGCGGACCTCCGTGACGGCCTGGTCGTAGGTGACAGCGGTGGCCGCCGGGTGGGTACCCCGGTACCGGTCGGCTGCGGCCTGGGTGGTGAAGGGCAGGTACCGGGTGCCCTCACGCAACCAGATCGCCTTGTCCGCGAACCAGCGGGTGCCCAGCTCGGCATCGGGAACATACGCCGCGCGAACGGTCTTGCCCTGCGCCTCGGCGGCTTGGACTGCCCGCAGCAGGCAGTCGGGATTCGCGGCGGGCTGTGGCTTTTCGGCGCCCTCGACCCACACCTCACCGGCCAGGGCCGGATCAGTCACGGGCACAGCGCACACCGGGTCGGTGCCGGTGACCTTACTGGGGTTGGTCGACTCGGCCAGGGTCGCGTCGTAATCGCGGCCGGTCTCGGCGAACGCCTGCCGCAGCGGCCCGTCCTCGACGAACGCGTCGATGTCGAGGTCGGCGAAGTCACCGATCGACTTCAGATAGTTCACGTCGTCCTTGAACGCCGCGATCAGCTTCGCCTTGAGGGTCGTGTCGAAGCTCGTGCCGCCGGGCCCGTTGTAGAGGTACACGACCTCCTGCGGCAGCCCGGACCCCTTCGCGACGAGATCCGCTGCCTCGAACGGCTTTTCGTTGAGGAAGGCGGTCGCGTCCAGCTGTGCGGCCAGGAACGCCTGCAGCACTTCGGGATGCTCGGCCGCGTACGCCCGCCGGGCGACCACCCCGTGGAAGGTCGGCACATTCAGCTCGGCACCGTCGTAGAGCAGCTTGGCCTTGTTCTGCTGCACCAGCAGACCCGGCCAGGCCACGAACTGTGACAGCGCGCTCACCTGATGCGATTCCAGTGCCGTCGCTCCGACCTGGGGTTGCTGGTTGAGCACCTCCACGCCCTTCGCCGGATCGATTCCCGCCCGGCTCAGCGCCTGCACCAGAGTGCCGTGACCCGCCGAACCCACACTGGCCGAGATCTTCTGCCCGGCCAGGTCGGTCAGCGAGCGCGCAGGCGAATCCTGCGGCACCACAACCATGTTCAGCGCACCCTTGGGGTTGTAGCCGGTGATCGACACCAGCTCGGTGCGGGAACGCTCGGCGGCCTGGGTGCGTGAACCGTTGATCAGCAACGGGTAGTCACCCATCGACCCGATATCGATCTTCTCCGCCACCATCTGGGCGGTGATCGGCGCACCGGTGTCGTAGTCCTGCCACTCCACCTGGTACTTCGCGCCACCCGCGTCGGTGATCTGTTGCAGCCGCCGTTCGAGATAGCCCTGTGCGCGCAGCAGCGTGCCCGCGGTGACGGTGTTGATGGTCTTGGACTGATAGCCGATGACGACCTTGACGGTGCCCGCCGGTGCGGCGGTGGAACTTTCGAGTGAGCACCCGGCCGCGGCGAGGGCGACGGCAAGGGCGACGGGCAGCAAACGAGTGATCTTCATGCGTGGGGTTCCCGGGTTCAGCGGAGCAGGTAGGGCATGTTGACGGTGACGGCGCCGGTGGGGCAGCGGGCGGCGCAGGGACCGCAGTACCAGCACTCGTCGACATGCATGTAGGCCTTGCCCGAATCCTCGTGAATGGCAAGGGAATCGAGCGGGCACATGTCGACGCACAACGTGCAGCCGGTGATGCACAGGGATTCGTCGATCGTCACGGGGACGTCGGCGCGCTGGGGTACGAGGGCCATCTAACGGACCTTCCATTCGGGTGCGCTGCGCACGAGGCTGCCGCGCATGGTGATTCGATCGCCGCGCATGCGGATGTATTCGAGATCGACGGGTCTGCCGTCGTCGAGGCGGGTGAGTCGCTCGAGCATCAGCAGCGGCGCACCGGCCGGGGCGTCCAGGGTGACGGCGGTATGCGGGTCGGCGGCCACCGCCTCGAGGGCGATCTCGGCGTCACCGAGCGAGCGGCCGGTGATCTGCTCGAGCAGGACGAACACATCGGTGCTCGCGAGATCGTGGGCCAGCACCTCGGCGCCGATGTCCGGGACCAGGTAGGTGAGGTCAAGGCTCAGCGGCAGGTCGGCGAGGAAGCGCAGCCGCTCGATGTAGACCACCTGCTCGCCCGGTGTGAGCCCGAGCTTGCGGGCCACGGCGGGCGGCGCGGTGACGGTGCCCGCCACGCGCACTTCGTTGCGCACCGTGCCGTGCTCGGCGAGGGTTTCCTGCAAACCGAGCAGCACGTCGAGTCCGTGGTCGAACTTGCGGGCCGCCACCCGGGTGCCCACCTTCGGGGCACGGTCGATGAGTCCCTCGTCGCGCAGCAGCGCCAGCGCCGCGCGGACGGTGTTGCGGGAGGCGCCGTGTTCGGCGGCCAACTCCTGCTCGCCGGGCACCGTGCCGTCGAGCGCGCCCGACAGGATCTGGTGGCGCACCACGTCGGCGACGCGACGGGCCCGATCGGCGCGCCGGTCGTGCCCCGGCTCTTTGGTGCCTGTTCTCTCGCTGACCTGCATGAACAGCGACGATAGTGGCGATTACGCCGGTGCCCGCGGCGCGCGGATCGGCACGAAATCGTGCCGATGTGTTCGCGCCGGGTGGCTACTCGCGCGACCTGCGCGAACCCGGCCCGCTCCGGGTATTGCGCCACCCGGCGCCACTAGGACGGCCTTGAAATCAGGCCGATCGTAATGTCAGGGCTGGCCCGGCTTGAGCACGATGAACAGCCCGTTGGCCTCGGCGCAGAGACGGTCACCGTCGTGCATGGTCGCCTTCAGGTACACCTTGCGGCCGTCGCGCCGTTCGGCATGGGCGCGCACGGTGAGTTCGCGCTCGAGCGGGGTGACAGACCGGTAGTCGACGGTGAGCGAGGCCGTGCGGGTCACCGCGCCGGTGGCCAGGGCGGCGGTCATGCCGAGGATGTCGTCGAAGGCGAGCGAGATGTGCCCGCCGTGCGCGGCCTGGTTGCCGCCCAGGTGGAAGGTACGGAAGATGACCTTCGCGGTCACACCGTCGCGGTCACCGCTGACCACCGTGTACGGCGGCAGAGTGATGTTGCCGCGCGCGGGTAGATCGGTGCGCGTCCAGCTCGGCGAGGACCACTCGTCTACCACGGCCTCGTCGAGGCGTGCATTGAGCTGCTCGAGCGCGACGATCGTCTCCTTGGCCAGCTCGTCGGACGGGTTCGCCAGTCGCGCGCGGTCCATCAGCTCGCGCACCTGCTCGATGAACTCGCCGTAGTGCGGTCCGCCGATCAGGGTGTCGCTTTCGCTCGCGCGCGCTTCGATGAGCTCGGCCATCGGCCGGAAGCCGCCCTCGTGATGCGTCTGGTCGGGCCGCGAGTCGCCGACGTTCTTCTCGTCCATATGCAACACGTTATCGTTTCCGAGCTGGGCGTTCGCGCGGGGGACCGCCGCCGGTCGGTTAGGCTCGATGCCGATCATCATCGACGGCGAGAGGCTTGACATGAGTATCGCGGCGGTTGTGTTCGACATGGACGGTGTGCTGATCGACTCCGAGCCCGTCTGGGAAAAGGTCCGCAAAGATTACGTCACCGTCAATGGTGGTCGCTGGCAACCGGATTCGCAGCAGCGCATGATGGGCATGTCGACCGTGGAGTGGTCGTCGTATCTGGCCGACGACCTCGGTGTCGCTCAACCGGCCGACAAGGTCGCCGCCGACGTCATCGATCTGATGGCCGACGAGTACGCCCAGCACCTGCCGCTGCTGCCCGGCGCTGTCGACGCCGTGCGGCGCTGCGCGGATTCCTGGAAGCTCGGGCTCGCCAGTTCTTCTCCTGCCTCCCTGATCGCGCTCGTCTTGGAGAAGGCGGGGTTGATGCAGAGTTTCGCGGTCGTGCTGTCCACCGAGGAGGTGGGTCGCGGCAAGCCTGCGCCCGATGTGTATCTCACCGTCGCACAGCGGTTGGGAGTCGACCCGAACAACTGTACGGCGGTGGAGGATTCGACCAACGGTCTGCGATCCGCGCACGCCGCGGGGATGCGGGTGATCGCGGTGCCGCGCCCCGAATTTCCGGCCTCGGCCGAGGCACTCGCCCAGGCCGAGGTGGTCATCGACGGTCTCGATCAGCTCACCGCCGACGTGATCACCGGTTGATCAGAAACTGCCGGTGACACCGTCGATGCGTTCGCGCAGCAGGTCGGCGTGCCCGTTGTGGCGGGCGTACTCCTCGATCATGTGCAGATACACCCAGCGCAGCGTGTAGCCGTCGGAGCGCCACGGCACCTGGAACACATGGTCGAGGGGGAGGTCGGCGACCACGGCGTCGCAGGCGGCGACTTCGGCGTGGAACAGGTCGAAGACCTCCGGTGCCGGGCGCGAGTCCAGGTCGTCGAAGTCGGCGTCGGGTTCGAGTTCGGAGGCGTACACCGGGCCGATGTCCTCGCCGGCGGCCGAGACCCGGAACCAGCCGCGTTCGACCTCGGTGAGATGACGAACCAGCCCGAGCAGCGACAGATTCGACGGCGGAACCGAACGTTTCGCCAGCTGCGCGGCGTCTAGCCCACCGCATTTGTTGAGCAACGTCTGACGGTGGAAGTCCAACCAGGACTGCAACATCGGGCGTTCGTCGGCGCCGACCAGGGTGCGGGTCGGCACGAGTTCGGGCGCCTGCCAGGTCATGGGTGCGAGGCTAGTCGCCGTCGTCCGATCGCGCAGTCCGATTACCGCGACGATGCCGGTCACGGGTCTCGGCGCGCGGTCCGGCACACTGGCCGGATGGGTGCCGAGCATGTCGACCTGCCCGAGGTCGTGGTCCACGTCGGTGACGGTTCGGGCGCGCCACGCGCCGTCGACCCCGCCCGGCCCGGGGCCGACGCCGTGAACCCGGCCCCCGACCACCCTTTCCTCCTGCTCACCCGGGGACCGGACCACATCCAGGCCCGCTACCTGCCCGACGGCACCTACGAGATCGAACACATCGCGGGCACCGACCACCGCCACCTGTTCACCACCGACGCGGTGCTGGTGCGCGATGTCGTCTGGTCCTGGATCCAGCGCGACACCTGGTGGTCGGACACCGTCGCCTGGACGACCGTCGACCCCGCCCTCGCCGAAATCGACGCCCTCCGCGCCGAACTCACCGACATGCTCGACGGCATGTCCCTGCTCGACAGCGTCACCGACGACCTCGACGCGGCACTCGCCCGAGCCGACGAACTACTCACCGCCGAACCGGATTTCGACGACGGGTGACGGCGGAAAGGTCGCCGCGGTGACGAACCCGCGGCGACCCTCCCGTCAGTCCTCGTCGCCCTCGCACCAGTCGTCGAACGCCTCGAACTCGGCCTCGTACTGGGGTGGGACGGAGTCTTCGACCGCATCCTCGATGGGATCCCACACCCGGTTGCAGTTCTCCGGTGCAGGTGGCCAGGACTCGATGTACTGGACCAGTGGGGTCTTCGGCGCTTCGGGTTCCTCGGCGTTCGCCACTGCGGCCGAGCTCAGCGCGAAGGCACCCGCGACGGCCACGGCGGTGACGACCCGGTAACCAGCTCTCACAACATCCTCCTGTCTTCGACGGCACTCCATGCCGGCTCGATTCTGCCTCCGCCTTACCCACCGACCGCTCGTCCAAGCACGCCGGCGCTGTCGTGTCGCGACATAAGACACGCTTATGTGCTCGTCGTGGATCGGGATCTACCCGGGAATGCGCGGCCCGGCGATGGTGGGAAGGTGAATCGCGTAGGAACTGTCGTGCCGGGCCTGGCCCTGGCACTGCTGCTGGCCGCCGTCGCCACCCCGGTGGGCAAGGCGCTGCCGATGGCCGGAGCGCCGGTGGTGGCCCTGATCGCCGGTGCGGTGACCGGAATGTGGTTGCGGCGCCGGGGGGGTGCGAGGTTCGAGCCGGGCCTCGACGTGGCCAGGCAGCGGGTGCTCGGGTGGGCCATCGTGCTGATCGGTCTCGGTCTGCCGATGGGTTCGGTGCTCGGTGTGGGGCGTGAGACCGCTGTCGTACTGGTCGGCACCCTCGTCGCCGGTGCCGTCGCCGCGTTCGTCGTCGGGCGGATGCTCGCCGTGGATCGTGAGTCGGCCACTCTGATCGCCGCCGGGTCGACCATCTGCGGTGCCTCCGCCATCGCCGCCGCGACAGCGGTCCTCCGCCCCGACCGCCAACGGGTGGCCTACGCGCTCGGCACCATCTTCGTCTTCAATGTCGTTGCGGTACTCGTCTATCCGCCGCTGGGTCGGGCGATCGGGATGTCGCCGCAGGCGTTCGGCCTCTGGGCGGGCACCGCCATCAACGACACCTCCTCGGTGCTGGCCGCCGGTGTGGTGTTCGGGGCGGGCGCCGCACAATTCGCCGTCGTGGTGAAGCTGGTCCGCAGTCTGGCCATCGTCCCGCTCTGCCTCGGCCTGCATCTGGGGCGCCGACGGCTGGCCGAGCGAACGGGCACATCGCCCGGCTCCCTGCGCGAGAGCTTCCCGTTGTTCGTCGTGATGTTCGTGGCGGCCTCCATTGTCGCCGCCACCGGGATCCTGCCCTCGGCTCTCACCGAGCCACTCGCCGCGACGAGCGGCTGGTTGATCACCGCCGTCCTGGCCGCCATCGGCACGTCCCTGAGCCTGGACCGCCTGCGGTCCGCGGGTCCACGTCCGCTGCTCCTCGGCGGCGCCATCGGCGTGGTGCTCGGCACCTCGAGCCTGGCGCTGATGGCGCTCACCGGCTGGTGCTGAAATCCGAGGTCAGGTGCGTATTCGGCGCCTCGCGGAGATCATCGTGGTTTGCTGGAGAGGTGCGCACACGAAGCCGGATCGCCGTCGCCGCCCTCGGCGCCATGCTGTGGGGCGAGTGGGTGAACTGGCGTGCGTCCCGAACCGAGGCGCGCCCCGACACCGGCGGTTCGGAGGCGGTGGTCGTGCTCGGATACCGCAACGCCGGTCGCAGCGCCAACGCCATGAACCGATGGCGAGTGCGCGCGGGTCTGCGTTCCCTCGACCCAGGGGCGAGCGAATCGCGGCTGGTCCTGTGCGGCGGTGCCTGCGCGGGGCCCGACACCGAGGCATCGCTGCTGGCCCGCTACGCACGCGAACGCGGGTACACCGGAGAGCTCGTTCTCGAGGAGAGCAGCCGATCCACCTGGGAGAACATCGCCTTCGCCCTCCCGTTCCTGAAGGACGTCGATCGGATCAAGATCGTCTCCCTGCCGTCGCACGCCGCCGTCGCACGCCGCTATCTCGCGGAGCAGAGTCCCGAGCTCGCCACCCGTCTGGTGCGTGGACGCGACTACCGCTTCGGGGAATGGATGCCGCTCAAACCGGTGATCGCGCTCTACGGGGTCGCGAAGAACCTGCGCCGCACACCGGTGACCGGTGCGTGATGCTGCCACCGGGAACCCCCGACCTCGACGTTCTCGATCTGCTGGTGTCGGTCGCCGAGCTGGGTAGTCTCGGCGCCGCCGCGCGCCGACACGGCATCACCCAGCCCGCCGCGAGCATGCGCATCAGCGCCCTGGAACGACGAATGCGGGTCAAACTGCTCGACCGCGGGCCGACCGGGTCGGAACTCACCGACGCGGGCCGCGCCGTCGTCGAGCACGCGCGGCCGGTGCTCGCGGCCGTGCGCGACCTCGTCGACGACATCGACCGGCTGCGTGCCGCCCAGGCCACGCGCCTGCGGATCGCCGCATCGAAAACCATTGCCGATCATCGCGTTCCGCATTGGCTGGCGGCCTTGCGCACCGACCACCCCGAGGTCGTCGTCGCCCTGGACGTCGAGAATTCCACCCAGGTCGCCGCCCTCGTCCGCGACGGCGCCGCCGACGTGGGTTTCGTCGAGGGTCCGCACCCGCCCGCCGGGCTGGGCAGCCGGGTGCTCGGCGCCGACGAACTGGTCGTCGTCGTGGCGCGTGATCACCCGTGGGCGCGCCGGAAGACCCCCGTGACGCTCGCCGAGCTCGCCGGCACCGCCCTGCTCTGGCGTGAACCCGGCTCCGGCACCCGCGACACCGTCTGGGACCTGCTCAGCAGCGAGGGCGCACCGGCGGGCCCGGCCGCCGAACTCGGCTCGGCCGCGGCCATCGTCGCCGCCGCGCGAACCGGGATGGCCCCGGCGGTGCTGAGCCGCCTGTTCGCCGCACCCGATCTGGCCTCCGGTGCCCTGGTCGAGGTCTCCTCGACCGATGCCACTCGCCTCACCCGCAAGTTCCGGGCGATCTGGCGGCGTACCAGCCCACCGACCGGCCCCGCCGAGCTCCTCGTCGAGCGCGCCGCCCGCCTCGAAGCGGCCCGCCGCTAGCGAATTCGGCCGGTGTGTACCGCTCGGTCCAGCGAAATGGTGCGTCGTCGGCGCGGACAGCTCTAGGCTGTATTCGCTACACACTGTGGAGGTTGGATCTATGACGGTCGACATCGTGACCGAACCGGCGACGGAGGAACTGTGGACCGGATCGGCCCGGCCGGCCGGGGCACCGCCCACGTCGATGATCGAGCGGATGACACTCATCCTCGACGCCTTCGACGCGACCACCCCGACCCTCACTCTGCTCGGTCTGGCCGAGCGCACCGGCCTGCCCAGGTCAACGGTGCATCGCATCCTCGATCAGATGATCCGATTGCGTTGGCTCGCACACACTCCCGGCGGCTACCGCCTCGGGCTGCGAGTGCTCGAACTCGGCGGACTCGCCGCCGAGCACAACGAACTGCGTGAAGTGGTCGGCCCGCTGCTCTACGACCTCAGCCAGCGCACCGGCCTGGTCGGGCACCTCGCCGTGCTCGACGGCCGCGAGGTGCTGTTCCTCGACCGCGCGGGCAGGCGCGGGCAGGTGGCGATCCCCACCCGCATCGGCGGCCGGTTGCCTGCGCACTGTACGGCCCTCGGCAAAGCGCTGCTGGCCACGCTCGAACCCGGCATCGCCGAGGCTTCGCTGCGCGGCAACACCGTCGCCCGCACGGCCCGCACCATCATCGACCGGGTGGAACTGCACCGCGAACTGGCCCGCATCCGGCACCGTCAGGGCGTTGCCGTCGACACCGAGGAATCACTGCCCGGCGTGGGCTGTGTCGCGGTGCCGATCCGTGGCCGAGGGGTAGCGGTAGCCGCGATTTCGTTGTCGGGCACCGTGAACGGCGACCGCGCCGCCCTCGACACCGCTCGCCTGGCGCGCGCCCTCGCCGAGGTGGCCAACGAGGCATCGCGCGCGCTGACACCCCGGCACGGGCGCGGCTGACTAACTCCGGCGCGCCATCGCCCGGCCCGCGGCGCGGCCGGAGAAGATGCAGCCGCCGAGGAACGTGCCCTCGAGCGCGTTGTATCCGTGCACACCGCCACCGCCGAACCCGGCGACCTCACCGGCGGCGTACAGGCCGTCGAACACCGAACCGTCCGGGCGCAGCACCTGCGAGTCGAGGTCGGTCTGCAAGCCGCCCAACGTCTTGCGGGTCAGCACATTGAGCCGCACCGCGATCAGCGGGCCGTGGGCCGGATCGAGGATGCGATGCGGGGAAACCACCCGCTGCAACTTGTCGCCGATGTACTTGCGGGCGGCGGTGATCGCCGCGATCTGCGCGTCCTTGGTGAAGGGGTTGGTCACCTCGCGATCGCGAGCGACGATCTGCCGTTCCAGTTCGGCGGCATCGAGCTTGGGCCCGCGCGCGATCTCGTTCATGCCGTCCACCAGGGCGGGGAGCGAGTCGGCGACCACGAAGTCCACACCGTGCTGCTTGAACGCCTCGACCGGGCCCGGTGCACCCTTGGCCAAGCGGCTGCGCAGCGTGAGCTTCCAGTCCTTGCCGGTGATGTCGGGGTTCTGCTCCGAGCCGGAGAGGGCGAACTCCTTCTCGATGATGGTCTGGTTCAGCACGAACCAGGAGTAGTCGTAGCCGGTCGACAGGATCTGGCGCATCGTGGCATTGGTGTCGAAGCCGGGGAAGCACGGTCCGGGCATGCGGCGGCCGTTCGCGTCGAACCACAGCGGCGAGGGACCGGGCAGGATGCGGATGGCGTGATCGGGCCACACCGGATCCCAGTTGTTGATGCCCTCGGTGTAGTGCCACATGCGATCGCGGTTCACCAGGGCCGCGCCCGCGCTCTCGGAGATGCCGAGCATCCGCCCGTCGACGTAGGCGGGTACGCCTGAGATCATCGTCTCCGGGCACGGGCCGAGGCGCTCGGTCGGCCAGTTGCGTCGGATGATGTCGTGCGCGTGCCCGATGCCACCTGTGCTCACCAGCACCGCGGGCGCCTGGAAGTCGAAGTCGCCCACCACTTCCCGGTTCGAGGCGACACCACGCTCGGTGTCGCTCGGCGCGAGCACGCTGCCGCGCACACCGGTGACCGCGCCGTCGGCGACGACCAGCTCGTCGACCCGGTGGCGGAACGCGAACCGCACCAGGCCCTTGGCCTCACCCGCCAGCACGGGCTCGAGGAACACCCGCAGAACTTCCGGGCCGGTGCCCCAGGTGAGGTGGAAGCGGGGAACCGAATTGCCGTGGCCGTCGGCGAGGGAACCGCCGCGTTCGGCCCAGCCGACGATCGGTGTGATGCGTAAACCCAAGGCGTGCAGGTAGTCCCGCTTCTCGTCGGTCGCGAAGCGCACGTAGGCGCGCGCCCACTCCACGGCCATGCTGTCCTCGCCGTCGAGGCGATCGAAACCGGCCGACCCCATCCAGTCCTGCAGGGCGAGGTCGTAGGAATCCTTGATGCCGAGGCGGCGCTGCTCGGGGGTGTCGACCAGGAACAGCCCACCCAGCGACCAGAACGCCTGTCCGCCCAGATTGGCGCGGTTCTCCTGATCGACCACGAGCACCTTGCGTCCGGCCAGCACCAGCTCGTGGGTGGCGACCAGGCCCGCGAGCCCGGAGCCGACCACGATCGCGTCGGGGGAGAAATCATCGGTGGGCTGGGGTGCTGCGCTCGACATGTAGGAAAGCTAGCATTGCTGCGACGGTGACCGGGGGGGAGTCCTGGAATTCACCTGACCAGCGATGTTCACCGAAGAAAGGTTCCAGAAACCATGAAGGTCCGGATCCGCGCGGGCGCCGCCGTGCTCGCGCTCGCCGTGCTGGCGTCCCTCGGCGCCACCTCCTGTGGCAAGTCACGCTGGTGCGAACGCGACCTCGGCGATGTGCACGTGGCCGACTCCTACTGCGAGAAGAACACCCCCGGCTACGAGTGGGAACCCGACAACGACAAGCCGAAGTACAAAAAGAAGTCCAAGAAGAAGTAAATTACCTGGGCGGCCCTGTGCCGCAGGCGATCCGAGACGCAACCGTGGCGCAAGGGATGCGCAACGCATGCCGTGCCGATGCCGTTGACCGGGTATTCCACCTCTGAGCACGCCGAATGCCGTTGAGGCAGACGGTAACTGCTCGGTTCTCTATTCCTCACAACGGCGTGAGCAGGTGGTCCCCATGGCCTATCGGAAGGTAATGCGTATCGGTTGGAAGCGCACAGCGACAATGCTGTCGGTGTTGCTTCTCGCCACGGGAATCGGTTCGGCGATATCGCCCGGACCTACGGCGTGGGCACAGGGTTGTGCCGCAGTGGACGTCGTAATCGCCCGTGGCACAACAGAGCCCGGATATCTAGGGGCCGCCGTCGGGGACCCGCTCTACGCGGTCCTGCGCGAGCACCTGGCTGTCGACACCACCGCCCACCGTGTGGAATATCCCGCCGATCTGCTGGTGCCGTCCTCGGTGAGCGACGGAACCCGCGCCATGACCGGGCATCTCGTCGCCCGCTCGGCCGCCTGCCCCGACCAGCGTTTCATTCTGGTCGGCTATTCACAGGGTGCGGTGGTCACCCACGGTGTGCTGGGTTCGCCTGCCGCACTGGTGCTCCCGGGCATGTGGACCCTCCCGCCCGAGCTGTCACACCGCGTCCTCGCGGTACTGCTATTCGGCGACCCACTCCGCCTGGTCGGCGCAACGGTCCACCCGTGGTACGCGGACCGCACGCAGAATTATTGCGCCGCAGGCGATCCGGTATGCGCGGGCGGAATCTTCCCCGCCGCCCACGGCACCTACGAATGGGCCTTCGCCGACGCGGCGGGACAGGTGAACGCCCGGCTGTGAAGTCGCCCGCCGGAGGGAAGTACGTTCCCGACTACGCGGGGATCCGGCTGGGCTCCGGTGTGATGATCGGCCCGAAGGCCACCTTCATCACCATGGGACACCCGATCGGTCCTGCGGACGTGGTGACACCGGCATTCGCGGACGGAAAGTGACCGCGAGGGCTTCTATCGTGCGGTTATGGGAAATCGAACGGAGAGGATCGTGGTCACCACTCCCACAGGACATGTGGGGTCGCGGGTGGTGCGGCTGTTGGTGCAGGCGGGAGTTCGGCCGCGGGTGCTGATGCGGCACCCGGGGCGGCTCGACGATGCGGTTCGGGAGCTGGTCGACGTGGTGCAGGTCGACCAGGGGGACGCGGACGCCGTGGTGCGGGCCACCGAGGGGGCCGATCGGTTGTTCTGGGTCGACCCACCCGCGCTGGTGGACGGTGATCCGGTAGCCGGTTACGCGCTGATGGGCGCCTCGGCGGCGCGGGCCGTAGTCGAGAACGGCATCGAGAAGACGGTGTTCCTCAGCAGCGGGGGAGCCGAGAAACGTACCGGCGCAGGAGAGATCGACGGGCTCGCACGCACCGAGGAGCTTCTCGACGCCACCGGTGCGGATGTGCTGCATCTGCGGTGCGGGTACTTCTTCACGAACCTGCTGCCCCAACTCGACGAGATCCAAGCAGGCACGCTGTCCACGCTGTGGCCGCTGGACCATGCCATGCCGTGGGTCGATCCGCGCGATATCGGTGAGGTCGCCGCGCTGCGGTTGCTGTCCGACGACTGGTCGGGCCGGGTAGTCCAGGCGGTCCACGGACCCGAGGATCTCACCTTCGCGCGCGTGGCCGAGATCCTCGGCGCACAACTCGGGCGCGACGTCACCCCGATCCACCTCTCCGACCGGGAGTTCCGGAACGCCCTGCGATCAGCGGGGCTCGGTGACGGCCAGATCGACGGAATCGCCGGAATGGCAGCGGGTCTCAGCACGGACTACATCCCGGAGGACCCCCGAACCCTGCTCACCACCACGCCGACGACTTTGGCCGAGTGGGTCTGCCGTCAGCTGCGCTGATCACCCGGGTTGTCCCGCCCCCACACGACGTGGGCGAGGCTGCGGGATGTGCGCCCGACCCGACCCGGTCACGACACCCCCCGACAAAAGCGAGTGTCGTGACCGGGACTCAGGTCACCAGTGAACGCCGGGCAGCATCCGGCTCATCCGCGCGGCGGGACTCGGAACGACCATCAGCGGGGCGAGGACCGGTCCGAGGACCGTGAGCGGTCCACGCGACGGTTCGGTGGTCTCGGCGGGCTCCGCGATGACCGGTTCCTGCTTGCCCTGCGCGGCGGTCGATTCACCGAACAGGCGGTACCCGGTGTGCATGATGGTCCGTTTCAGCGACGGCAGGAACATCTCGACCGCCTGCGAGAACGTGCCGACAGGTGTGTCGATGCGGTCGGGGCGTTCGAGCAGGGCGCGGACCACGATGCCCGCCGCCCGCTCCGGATCCGGCAGCGGCAGCGCGCGGTAGAGCTCGGTCGGCGCGATCATGGGTGTGCGGACCAGCGGCATCCGGATGGAGGTGAAAGTGATTCCCGCGTCACGGTTTTCGACCGCGGCGATGTCACTGAAGTTGTCCAGCGCCGACTTGCTCGCGGCGTACGCGGCGAAGCGCGGCACCTTGGTCTGTACGGCGATCGAGGAGATGTTCACGATGTGGCCGAAGTGGCGTTCCCGCATCGACGGCAGCAGCGCGAGGATGAGCCGCACCGCCCCGAAGTAGTTCACCGCCATGGTCCGCTCGAAATCGTGCATGCGGTCCACCGAATTGGCCACCGAGCGCCGGATCGAACGGCCCGCGTTGTTCACCAGGTAGTCGACGTGGCCGTGCTCGGCGAGCACCGTCTGCACCAGCGCGCCGACGGCCGTGGCATCGGTGATATCGCACGGGTAGGCGAAAGCCGACCCACCGTCGGCACGAATGGATTCCGCTGCGGCAGTGAGGTCTTCGACACCGCGCGCGACCATCAGCACCACCGCGCCACGACGCGCGACAGCATGCGCGGTGGCCAGGCCGATGCCCGACGAGGCGCCGGTGATGAGCACCGTGCGGCCCGAGAGCGGATGCGCCCCGGACTCGACACGGCCACGCTGCGGATCGAGGTTGGCCCGCCAGAATTCCCACAGCCGGGCGGCGTAGGTCTCGAAGGCAGGCACCGCGAGCCCGGGCAGCAGCGCCCGCGTGGAGTCCGAAACGAACTCGGCGGTGAAACCGACATGCGGGGCCACCTCGGCGGGGATGCCCGCCTGCTCGAACAGGAAGTCGCGCACCGCGTGTGCGCCGGGCACCTGCCCGAGCCCGCGCAGCGCGAACGCACTGCCCGGCACGGTCCCGATCCCGGTCGGCCCACCCGCCGCGCTCGCCAGCGCACGGTAGATCTCGCCGAACGGCTGCGGCTCCGGGTTGACCAGGTGGAATGTGCGCCCGTCCAGCCCCGGGCGGCGCACCAGGCGAACCATCGCCTCGGCCACGTAGTCGACCGGAACCACATTGGTGGCACCCAGATCGGGCAGCGGCAGCGGCAGTTCGGCGGGCAGGTCCGACAGCGCCGCGATCGCCGGGAAGAAGTAGTACGGGCCGTCGATCTTGTCCATCTCGCCGGTACGCGAATCGCCGACCACGATCGCGGGGCGATACACCCGCCACCGCACATCGCCGGCCTCGCGGACCAGCTTCTCGGCCGCGAACTTGGTGCGGTGGTACGGCGAGGTGAGGTTCTGGCCGAGGTCGAAATCCTCCTCGAAGAACTTGCCGTGATGATCGCCCGCCACCGCCACCGAGGACACGTGGTGCAGGACCGCACCGAGCCTGCGGGCCAGCTCGATCACCGCGCGGGTGCCGTTCACATTGGCCGCGTGGGCGGATTCCTCGTCGGCGGTCATGTCGTAGACCGCGCCGAGGTGCAGCACATGGTCGGCGCGCGGCGGCTCGTCGCCCAAGCCGAGCCCCTCGGCGGTCAGGTCGCCGACCAGCGCGAATACGCGATCGCCGTCGGGGTGCTGCGCATTGAGCGCGGTGAACTTGGCCAGCGACTCGGCGCGCACCAGCACGTGCACGATCGCGGCCGGGTCGGCGGCGAGCAACTCACGTACCACTCGCCGACCGAGAAAACCGGTACCGCCCGTCACGATGTAGGAAACCATCGCCCCTCCTGAAAATGTCTCGAAACACGGTGTGCGCAAAAGTGATCCGGCATGCGGCGGTGGATGTGGGGATCACGAGAACCCGGGAACATCGTCGTCCGGGTGCGGCTAACCGTACTCGTCGGTAACAAAGGGGGCAAGCGGCGGGGTGTCTGTCACCGTGTGGGAATTGTCACCCGTCGTCGCAGGTCAAAGGGTATGTGTGACAGTTGATTTCCGTAACTCCGAGTTTCGGGCAACTTCTCGCTAACGGTGTGCGGCGAGTACTCCGGCGACCGTGTCGGCCATCCTGGCCCGGAATTTGTCGGGGGCGAAGCTGTCGGCGTGCGCGCGGATCTTCGCGGAATCGTAGGTGCCCGAATCGAAGTCGCGCATCCGTTCGGCGAGGGCGGCGACGACCGCGTCGTCGTGGCCGGGTGGTACGTATTCGCCGGTCACGCCGGGTCGCACCGTGTCCAGCGAGCCGCCCGCACCGACCGCGAGCACCGGCGTTCCACAGGCCATGGCCTCCACGGGGACGATGCCGAAGTCCTCGATGCCCGGCATCAGCAGGGCACGGCAGCGCCGGTACATGTCCTGCAGGACGTCGGCGGAGGTGGCTCCCAGGAACTTGGTCTCCGGCCCGGCGAGCTCTTCGAGCTGGTCCCGGAACCGGCCTTCGCCGAGGACGACCAGCCGCACGCCCGCGCGCTGGGCGGCGCGGATCGCCAGGTCCGCGCGCTTGTAGGGCACGAGCCTGCCTGCGCACAGCAAGAAGTCCTCCCGCGCGACCCCCGGATCGGGCGTGAAGCGGGCGACCTGCACCGGCGGATTCACGACAGAGGCGGGCAGACCCCACCAGTCCCGTACCCGGTCGGCGACGGCGTGCGAGTTGGCGATCACATGGGTGAGCCGGGGCGCGGCGCGCAATTCGCCACGGCGAGCGAGTGTTCCGAGGGCTCCGAGGGCGAGCTGACCCAACCGGCCGCCCGCCTCCTGGGCGCGGAATTCCCGATCCCACGCCCACCGTGCCGGGCTGTGCACATAGGCGACCACGGGTGCGTCGGTGGCGAGCGCGGCCTGGGTGGCGAAGGCATGGTGGCTCACCACGACCACGTCGAAGTCGCCGAGCGGCATGCGCCGCAACGCCCGCGGCACCAGCGGTAGCAGGGGAGCGTGTCTGCCGCCGGTGACGGTGTGGGCGCGGCTGAGCCAGGTGTCGTGCACCGTGCGCACCGGCTCGCGCAACCCGCCGGGCGCCACGATGGGCGCGAAAACCTCGGCTTCGGGCCAGGTTTCGACGAATTCGCCGACCACGGCCTCCGAGCCGCCGAATTCGGTGAATCGTTCGTGGACGATGGCGACACGGGTCATGAGGAGGTTCTCGTTTCGATCTGGCGGGGTGCGGCGGTGCGGCGCAGCGCGGGCGCGACCGGGCGGCCACGCAGCAGCCCGTCGACGGAGCCGCGCTCGATCGCGCGGCGATACACCTCGGCGGCCCTTGCGCACGCGGAGACCGTGTCGTCGACGGCCTCGGCGTCGTGGGCGGCGGAGGTGACGAAGGACTGTCCGAGCACGCCGTGCTCGAGCAGTTCCTGGAGAAACAGGGTCCGAAACGCCTGCGACGGCAGGCCTTCGGCATCGAGGGTGCGGAAGATCAGGCACGACGGGCGCCCGCGCACCTGGAGATGGTCGGTGATGCCGTGCTCGGCGGCGACGGCGTTCACTCTGTCTGCCAGGGTCCGGCCCGCCTCTTCCATGCGGGCGATCGGGTCCTCGGTGCGGTAGGCGTGCACCACGGCGCGGAACGCGGCGAGTGAGGCGGTTTCGGGGCCGTGGGTGGTGGAGAGCAGGAACACCCGGTCGCGATCGGTGCGCAGGCCGCCGAGTTCCATGTACTCGCGTTTGCCCGCGAGTGCGGACAGCGGGAATCCGTTGCCCATCGCCTTGCCCCAGCACGACAGATCGGGTGTCACCCCGTAGACCGCTTGGGCGCCGCCCGCCGACCACCGGAAGCCGGTGATCATCTCGTCGAACACCAGCAGCGTCCCGTGCCGATCACACAGTGCGCGAACACCTTCCAGAAATCCGGGTAGCGGCTCGGCCAGCGCGGTCGCCGCCTCGAGGAAGACCGCCGCCACCGTCTCGCCCGCCAGGACCGCCGCGAGGGCGTCGAGATCGTTGTAGGGGAATGTCACGGTGTCGACGGTGGGGATGCCGCCGGACATCTCGGTGGTGCCGATGAACCAGTCGTCGACGGAGAAGAAGGGCTGTGCGCAGACCGCGACGGTGGTGCGCCCGGTGACCGCACGGGCGAGGCGAACGGCCGCCGTGGTGGCGTCGGAACCGTTCTTGGCGAACTTCACCATGTCGGCGCCCGGCACCAGGTCCAGGAAGTCCTGTGCGGCAAGCAGTTCCAGTTCGGTGGGGCGGGAGAAGCTCATGCCGTCGGCGGCGGCCTCGACGGCCGCGCGTAGCACCGGTTCGTATCCGTGGCCGAGGGTGACCGACCGCAATCCCATTCCGTATTCCACGAACTCGTTGCCGTCGGCATCCCAGACGCGAGCACCCTTGCCGCGCACCAATACCGGCGCCATCGACTCGGGGTACTGGTCGGCGCCACGGGCGTAGGTATGGGCGCCGCCGGGAACGAGGTCGTGCAGA
This sequence comes from Nocardia sp. GTS18, assembly GCF_013839555.1. Classification (NCBI taxonomy): domain Bacteria; kingdom Bacillati; phylum Actinomycetota; class Actinomycetes; order Mycobacteriales; family Nocardiaceae; genus Nocardia; species Nocardia sp. GTS18. The sequence continues at coordinate 198,670 of NZ_JACBIU010000005.1, forward strand.
CGCGCCTGAATTTCGGTGCTGCGGGTGAAGTCGCGCATCAGGTGAGCCCCCAGAGGTCGTGATCGGCACTCGGTCCGCTCGGCCCGCGATGGGTCCTCAGCAGCCCCTCGTGGGCGAAACCGGCGGCGGCGACCACCGCGGCGGTGACGGTGTCGCCGACGGGGATCTCGGCGGCCATCCGCTGCACGCCCAGCTCCGTGAAGGCGTGCTCGATGACCTTGCGCAGGGCTGCCGTCCACAGTTCGGGTTCGACCCGCAGTGGATCGACCCAGATGTAGAGCCCGGTGGCCTGGCACGGCAGTGGTGAATCGTAGAGGTGGAATTCGCCTGCGTAGACACCGTTCACGTCGAGCACCAGGCGCAGTCCGCTCGGTGATCGCAGGCCGAATCGGCTGTGCCACAGTGTGCGATACCACTGGGCGCGGCTCTTCGATCGGTCTTGCCCAGCCGAGGAACCTCCCTCGGTGCCGAGCCCCTGCCTGGACCGAGGGAACGAGCTCGTTGCCGTCACCCTTGTGCGTCCCACCTGAGTCCACTGCGCCCTGTCCATGCGAGTCAGGGTGCGCACCACCGTGTTCGGACGCTCCCGGACGATCAGCGCAACCGGGGCGGCGGGACGGTAGCGCCGCAGCTTCTCCCGTACAGACCACACCGACCATCGCAGGGCGGCCAGCGCGACCACCGCGCGCGGTACGCCGCTATTCGCCGAGCCTGCGCCCGGTGCGGTGCTCGGGGGGTAGGTCGCCCGGGCGGCCGATCTGGAAATCCTCGGCTCCACGATGGGAACGTCCGCTGGATCGGCCGGAACGAGCGGCGGCAGCTGCGCGGCGGCCAAATCGGCGGGGGTGAGTGCCCACAGCGTGTGGTCCTTGCGCGCACCACCCGCGTCGTAGGCCAGGACCATCGTCGCCTCGTGCCGGAAGCCCAGTCCCCGTAGGCAGCGCAGCGCTGGGTCGTTGTCGGTGGACACCGGGGCGAGCACCCGCGCCACACCGTGCACACGGAACATGTAGTCGCACAACAGCAACAGGGCACAGCCGATCAGCCCGCGACGGGCCGCGTGGGCATCGATCCAGGCGCCGGCCTCCGCCGTTGCGGAATCGGCGTCGATGATCGTGTACTCGACCTGCCCGGCGAACCGCCCGTCGACCTCGATCACGCCGACGAACCGGCGACCGGCCCGCATATCGGCCCAGGCCACCAGGCACTCGCGCGCCCAGATCCGTGACGTGTGCCGCTGCTCCCAGCTCAGCGGTGAGGTGCCCCAGTGCGGTTCGATCCAGGCCCGGTCACGCAACCTGATCTCACGCCACCGGCCGAAGTCCGACAGTCGCGGCGGGCGCAGGCGAACGAGGCTGTCGCCGTGGTGAACCGGGCCGAAGGTCAGGCTCGGCATCACGGTCGGCGCCTCGGTGGTCGTGCGCGACACTGCGCCTCAGTTCTCGCGCGGACCGGAGGACTTCGGCACCGGTGCTGCCCGCACCGGCCATTGCCGTGGCAGCACCGTCGTCTCGGGGTCGTAGTGGACACTCGAGCTGCCGGTCACGTGCGGCACAGTCGCGGTGTCGGTGCGCGCCGGTGGCGTCGGCGTGGCGGGCTGTGACTCAACGGGTTCCGGCTTCTTCAGATCCGGTGTCGGCGAGGCCTGCGCCGGATCCGGCTTCGCCCCGCCGCGACGAAGACCACCACGCCGGACGATCGCGCCACGAGCAAGCACCACCGACTCCGCGACGATGATCAACGTGGCCAGCGCTGCGAACAGGCCCTCCTGCACCGGATGCGGGGCCACGAGTTCCGAGCGGGGGTTCGCCACCACCGTCAGGCGCGGCATACCGAGCACCTGACGGAATTCCATCTCGCGGGCCACATCCCTGGCATCGAAACTCAGTTCGGGGCGCAGCGGGTCGTCGGAGAGGCGTTTGGTGAAGGTGTCCTCCACCGCACGCCGATGCGTCTCGAGGTCGGCCGCCGAACGGGCGATGGCCTCGGTACGCATCTGCGAGGCGACACTGTCCAGGGACTGCTGCACCGCGAAGACCAGCTTCTCGGCTTGCTCGGGCGACCCCGCCTGTGCCTTGATGATCAACAGCGAGGGCGCGGGACCGGTCATGGCCGAAACCCGTGGCCGCAGATCCTGTTCCGACGGCGCGAGCCCGTTCTTCACCACATCCGAGAGCACCCGGCTCTCGGTGACAAGCACGATGTAGGGCTGGGTGAGTTCGTTGAAGACCGCGCCGATCGACTGCTGCGAGATCTGCGCGGTCAGGCTGGCCTCATAGGTGCGTGGACTGCCGTCGCGCACCACCCACACCACACCACCGACGATCGCGGCGACGACCAGAGCGATCGGCAGGGCGCGCAGCAGCTTGCGCAGATGGTCGGCGATGTTCACCCCGGACATGGCGGGGGAATCGGCGCCCGTGTCCGCCGGGTCGGTCTCGCTCACGCTGTCCCCACATTTCGCCGATCTTGTGCAGCGATGTTAGCTGGGGTTCCGCTGTCTAGCGAACTCTGAGCACTGTGGCGAGCGTCATGAGTACCCGTACTGGGAATCGTGAAACATTATCGCCCGTCCGCTCGATGTGAATGTCGATTGCTCGGCGGGTACTGTGCACGCAAACGGGCACCCGACGCGCGACGCGGGCCTGCTGAATGCTTGGAGGATGTGCTGTGGTGGGGCTGCCCGTATCGGTCTGTGTCCCGGCATTCAACGCGGCGCGCACCATCACCGAGACCATCGATTCGATCCGTGCCCAGGAGTTCGGGGATTTCGAGATCGTCGTCCTCGACAACGCCAGCACGGACGGCACCGGTGAACTGGTCCGATCCATCGACGACGAACGGATCCGGCTGCACACCAACGACACCGTGCTCCCGATGACCGAGAACTGGAACCGGGTGATGAGTCTCGCCGGTGGCGAGCTGGTGAAATTGGTCTGCGCCGACGACCTCATCACCCCGGATTGCCTGTCGGCACAGGTGGAGACGTTGCGCGACCCACGAATCGCCGTCGCGGGCGCGAAATTCGACATCATCGACGACGACGGCACCGTCCTGGCCCGAGCTCGTGGGCTGGCCGGGTTGATCGGGCGCAAGTCCTCGCGAGCGGCGGTACGCACCTTCGTGCGCAGGCTGCCCGACGACCTGTGTCCCACCGCCGGGTTCCTGTTCCGGCGCCGCGAGTTCGAGGCGACCGGCGGCTTCCGCACCGACTTCTTCTACGCCATGGACATCGACCTGATCGCCCGGTTGTGCGCGCATGGCGGCTTCTACGGCCACAACCGTCCGCTCGCGGTGAATCGGGCGTCGATCTTCAACCATTCCTCCACCACCTCGACCCTGAGCAAGTTCTCCGACGTGGTGCGGTTCAATCATCAAGCGCGCCGCGAATACCGGGATCTGGTGCGCCCGGTCGACGTGCTCGCCGGCGATGCCACCGTGGTCCGGCAGGCGCTGGTCCGCCTCGGCGCGCGGGCCAGACAGCTGGCCGGGCGGGGCTGAGGCGCGATGAGCTCGCTGCTGTACCTGGCCGCCGTCCCGGTGGGCTGGGTCTTCCTGCGCTGGATTCGTTTCCGGCCGCAGCGCGGGGTGCTGCTGGTGGCCGCGCTCGTCCCGTTCAACGGTCTGCTCGAGATCGCTCCGGGCTGGATGCAGGTGGCGGGGTGGAAAGAGGCGCTGCTGTGTCTGACGCTCGCCGTGGCGCTGTTCGTGCCGCACCGGCTGACCGAGCCGCGTCCGACGCTGCCGTGGGTGCCCTTCGGTGCCGCGCTGTGTGTGTTCGGTGTGGTGTCGGCGTTCGTCACGGCCGGAACGCTCGGCCTGTTCGCCATCAAGATCACGTTCTTCTACTTCGTCGTGATCCCGCTGATCCTCTACCTGCGGCCCTTCTCCCCCCGCGACCGCGATCTGCTGGTGACGATCATGATGGTCGAATCGGTGGGTATCGCGTTGTTCGGCCTGGCCCAACAGGTGATCGGCGGTGCCGGGCTGGCGAAGATGGGCTACGAGTACAACGAGACGATCCGCTTCGCCGGTGGTCTGCTCCGCTCCTTCAGCACGTTCAATCAGCCGTTTCCCTATGCCTTCTACCTGGTGACGGTGTTGCTGGTGGGTGGTTCGGTGGCGCTGGCCGATCCTCGGCGCGCCCGCAACCGGGTGTTCCTGATGACCACCCCGATCCTGGTGCTCGGTGCCGCCGCGAGCGTGGTGCGGGCGGCGCTGGCCGGCTTGCTCGTCGGGGCGTTGCTGCTGGCGGTCGTGCGGTATCGCCGTCAGCTGATGCCGGTGATCCTCGGGTCCGTCGCGGTGGTCGTCGTCGGTGGGATCGCGGTGTCGTCGCAGGCCAGTAGTTCGCTGTTCTCCTCGTCGAGCCTGGCCGACCGCAGTACCGGCTGGAACACCGTGATGCGCACGGTCGGCAGCCATCCCTTCGGTGACGGACTCGGTTCCACCGGTGCGGCGGCGGCGCGGCTGCTCGTCGAGGAACTCGGGCCGATGGCGGGGGAGATGCCGTACGCCACCGGCGAGGTCCAGATCTACGGGCGTCCCTATCAACCCGACAACTACTACGTGAAGCTGCTCATCGAGCTCGGCCCGATCGGGGTGTGGCTGTTCTGCGCCATCCTCGTCGCGATCTTCCTGCTCGCGTTTCGTGGTGCCCGTGCGCTGCGCGGTCCGGATTCGGCCCTGGCGCTCGGTGTCGCGGCGTCCGTGCTCGCCAGCGCGGTCGCGGCGGTGGCCTCGAGCTACTTCGAGATCTTCCCGACCGACTTCTATTTCTGGCTGCTCGCCGCGGTCGTCGGGTGTGCCGTCACGCAACGCCGACCCGAGCCGGTGTCCGCCGACCCGAACTCTGTCCCCGAACAGGTGCCGTCATGAATGAATCCTCCAGTAGCGCAGTGTGTTTCGGTGCGCTGGCGTTCCGGCCGAACGGGGCGGGCGTCGCCACCTACCAGCGCGAACTGCTGGCGAGGATGGTCGGGCTGATGCCGGGAACCGCGCTGTCGGCGCTCGTCCAGGCCGATGCCGCGCCCGTGCTGCCCCAGGGCATCGCCCCGGTGACGCGACCGGTGGCGGCGGGGGCGGGCCGGGCCTGGCACGGCATCGCCCCGCAGCGCGGTGCCGACGTGTTCCACGGACTCGATGTCGACATCCCGCTCACCGGCCCGAGGGCCACGGTCAGCACCGTGCACGACCTGTCGGTGTTCGACGTACCGTGGGCGTTCAGCCGCTACCGGGCCCGCGGCGAGCAACTCTTGCTGCGGATGTCGCTGACCCGCGCCGACCTGCTCATCGCCGTCTCCGAATTCACCGCCGAGCGCATCGCGGACCGCTTCGGGCGCGAGGCCGTCGTCGTCCCGCTCGCCCCGGCCGCCTGGGCGACGGTGCCCGACGAGGCCGCCGTGGACCGGGTGCGCGCCCGGTACGCCTTGCCGCCACGCTTCGTGCTGCAGGTCGGCACCGTCGAACCACGCAAGCAGGTCGCGATGCTGGCGCAGGTCGCGGGCGACCTCGACATCCCGCTCGTGCTGGCGGGCGCCGGATCCGACGGCCCGCAGGCACCGGCCTCGGCGATCGGGCTCGGCTACGTGGACCTCGCCGACCTGCCCGCCCTGTACGCGGCCGCGACCGTGGTTGCCTACTGCTCGGAATACGAGGGGTTCGGGCTGCCGCCGGTGGAGGCCATGGCTTGCGGTGGCGCGGTCGTCGCCAGCGCGGTCGGCGCGCTACCGCAGGTCTGCGGTGACGGTGCGATCCTGGTCGAGGGCACGAACCCCGAGGCGTGGGTCCGGGCGATGCGTCCGCTGCTGCACGACGAGGCCGCCAATCGTGAACTGCGCGACCGTGGCCTGGTCGCGATGACGAAACTGAGCTGGCAGGCCACCGCCGAGGCCACCGTCGCCGCCTATCGCACGGCGGGACTCCTGCCGTGAGCGAGCAGACCGCCGCCCTCGACGAGCAAGCCGAGGGCAGGCGCCGCGCCCAATCGGGTCGCGCCGCGGCCAACAACACCGCCGCCATGCTGGCCGCCCGGATCTTCGCCGCCGCGCTCGGCCTGCTCGGCACCACCCTCATCGCGCGGTCGCTGCCGACGGTCGAATGGGGCTATTTCTCCTTCGTTTTCGGTCTGCTCGGCATGCTGGCGATCGTCACCGACCTGGGTGTCGGCCGCGCTGTCATCGGCAAACTCGTGCACGGCGACCCCACCGAGGCCTCCGAGGTGGCCGCCTCGTTCATCGTGCTGCGCACCGTCCTCGGCCTGGTCGGGTACGGGCTCGCCATCGGCTATGTCCTCGTGATGCGGTGCCCCACACCGGTTGTCGCGGCCACGGCGCTCGCCGGGCTGGTGGTGGTGATCGCCACCCCGAGCCACGCGCTGACCATCCTGTTCCAGTCGACGATGCGCCTGACCCTGGTCGCCGCCGCCGAATCCCTCGCGCGCTGCGTCCAATTGGCGCTCACGGTCGCCGCGGTGCTGTGGGCGCCGACGCTGCTGTGGGTCGTGGTGCCTGCCATCGCCTACGAGGCCGTCGCGGTCGTGGTGAAGATCGTCGCGGTGACGCGCGGCCTCGGCGGGCCCGTTCCGGCACGGCGCATCGAGCTGCGCTGGTGGGGGCCGATGTTGCGCGAGGCGCTGCCGTTGAGCATCGGTCTGGCACTGATCATCATGTTGCAGAAGGTCGGGCTGCTGTTGCTCGGGCACGCCGACAGCTTCGAAGCCGTTGGTCTGTTCGCCGTCGGTATGAAATTCGCCGATCTGCTCGATACCGCCGCCGTCTCGGTCGTCGCGCCGCTGACGACCCTGCTGATCGCGCTGTGGCCCGACGACCCGGCCCGCTTCCGGCGCTATTTCCGGCAGGCGAACGTCGCGTTGATCGCCCTCGGTCTGCTCGCGCTCGTGGCTTTCTGGCCGGTCGCAGGCCAGGTGATCGGGTTGCTGTTCGGCGAGAACTTCGTCGAGGCGGCGGACGCGGGCCGCATCCAGGTGGCAGCCGGTCTGCTGGGCGCCGTCGCGAATCTCGGCCTGGTCGCGCTCATGGCGACCGGACGCAACACCCTGATCCCGTGGATCGCCGCCCTGGCGCTCGCGGTGAACCTGGGCGTCGCGTGGCCGTTGATCGACCGGATGTCCTACGAGGGCGCCGCGATCGCCGGGCTGATCGCCCAGGTGGTGCTGCTGATCTCGGTGTGGATCGCGGTGCTCGCGACAGTCCGGCTGCGGCGGCTGCTCCCGGTCGCGACGGTGGCCGCACTCACCGGTGTCGCCGGAGCCGTCGTCGTCGCCGCGAGCCTGGCTCAACGGCACTGGGCGCCCCCGTGGATTCTCACCTGCGCTCCGGCCTGCCTGATATACGTTCTCATCGCCGGAAGCATCATGCGAAGGACCGAGGGATTGACCATACGAAGCTTGCGAGGACCGGAAACCGATGACACTGTGGCGAATCGCTCGGGCGGGACTGACCGCCGTGGTCGTCATGGCGACAGTCCTCGGGTGCGCACCGGAGCCGACGGCGAGCACTGAACCGGTGGTGCGCGGCGGTCTGGGTATCTCGGGCGGACACACCTGGCTGCAGCTCGACGCCGCCGAACTGGATCGGCAGATGGGCATCGTGGCGCAGACCGGCGCCACCTGGGTGCGCATCGACATCGACTGGTCGGTGATCGAACCCGTTCGCGGCGAACAGGACTGGTCGGCCACCGACCGCGCCGTGCGGGCCGCGCGCGCCCACAACCTTTCGGTGCTCGCGATCCTCACCTACGCGCCCGCCTGGGCCGGCCCCCACGGCGGTGACGGCGGCAGCAAGACCGCACCGCAACCGGTGTTGTTCGGGCGGTTCGTCGGTGACGCGGTGGAGCATTATCGCGACCAGATCTCGCACTGGGAGGTCTGGAACGAACCGAATGTGACCGCGTTCTTCGCACCGAAGCCCGATGTCGCCACCTACGCGCACCTGCTGCGGCAAGCCGCGCTCGCGGTGCGCGCACGCCAGCCGCACGGGCAGATCATCGTCGGCGGCCTGGCACCGGCCGCCGACGACGGCCGCGACATCGCCCCCGCCACCTTCGTCGAAGCGCTCTACGCCATCGGCGCGGCCGCCGACTTCGACGCCGTCGCCGTGCACCCGTACTCCTATCCCGAACTACCCGAATCGCAGAGCTGGTACAACGCCTTCGGCAACCTCATGCGCATCCGGCGGATCATGGACGCCAACCACGACACCACCATGCAGTTGTGGCCCACCGAGTTCGGTGCGCCGACCGGTGCGGGCGCGCGCGCCGTGAGCGAGGACGTGCAGGCCCAGATCATCGATCAGGGGCTCGGCATGGTCGCCGCCATCCACGATATCGGCCCCGTGTTCGTCTACTCGCTGGTCGACGCGGGTGGCGACCCGCACGACCTCGAGGACAACTTCGGTCTGCTGCGCCGCGACTACTCCGAGAAACCGGCGGTGACCGTGGTGCGCAACCACGCGGAGGTGCTGCGTGCCGGGCGCTGATCGGGACCTGCTGTTCGTCGCCCACAGTGCGCAGGCCTCCGGTGCCGAGAAGGTGATGCTCGATCTGATCGAGGTGGCCGTCGCGCGCGGGTACCGAGTGCGGGTGGCGTGTCCGGTCGGTGCGCTCAGCCTGCGGCTGCCCGGCTCGGTGGGGCATGTGGCGATCCCGGAACTCGGCTTGTCGGGTCAGCAGGGCGGTGCGCGGTTCGCGGCCGCACTGGTGATGCTGTGGCACTGGGTGCTGGCCGCCGCCGCGTTGCGAAAGGCCTCGCGCGGGGGCCGGGCGCGGCTGGTGGTGAACTCGACGATGGCCCTGCCCGCCGTGGCGATGTCGGTGCCCCGGCGCCGTGACACCGTGTGGTTGGTACACGACATCCTCGCCAGCACAAGACAATTCGCGGTGGCGCGGATCGGTCGGCTGGCGCTGGCACGGGCCGTCGCGGTGTCCGAACGGGCGGCGGCCCCGGTGCGTGCGCTCGGGATCGAGACCGAGGTGGCCTGGCTCGGGGTGCCGTGGCCGGTCGAGCCCGCACCCGTGGTGGTTCGCTCGCACCCCGTGGTCGGCATCCTCGGCGTGATCACCGAGTGGAAGGGCCACCACGTGCTGCTGGAAGCCGTCGCGGCCCTGCCCGAAGTGAGTGTCGAGATCGCGGGAACGGCCCTGCCCGGCGACGAACCGTATCTGGCGCGCCTGCGCGACCGCGCGGCCCAGCCCGACCTCGTCGGCCGTGTGCACTTCCTCGGCCACGTCGACCCACTGCCCACCATCCGAGGCTGGGACGTTCTCGTTTCGGCCAGCGTCCTCCCCGAAGCGGGACCACTGGTGGTGCTCGAGGCGATGAGCGTCGGTGTCCCCGTGGTCGCGACCGACCACGGCGGCAATGTGAGCACCGACGCTCATCGCCTCGAGCACCACCAGTGGTCCCGCTTCGGGG